>JBKPOU010000106.1:0-11935 GCA_046733255.1 Pseudomonadota bacterium | reverse complement strand
CGACATCCTCGCGCTCCTTGCCCATCTCAAAGGCAGCACCTTGATTCAATCGCCTTCGCCCGCCGAAGCGGAAGTATCGGACTCCGGCCCCGACCTTGCGCAGGTGAAAGGGCAGGAGGTCGCGAAGCGGGCGCTGGAGATGCCGTCCGAAGCGCTGGAAGTTTCGATGGTCGCATCGGTCGCGGGTGAATTGAACGGCGGGAAAATCCGGCGCCGCCGTCCCTACCGCGCCCCGCATCACAGCGCGTCGATGCCCGCGCTGGTCGGAGGCGGCCTCAAGGTCCGTCCGGGCGAGATCAGCCTCGCCCACCTCGGGGTCCTGTTCCTCGACGAGCTGCCGGAGTTCCAGAGGCAGGTTCTCGATTCGCTCCGCCAGCCGCTGGAGACCGGCAACGTCAGCGTCGCCCGGGCCAACACTCACGTCACCTTTCCCGCCCGGGTCCAGCTGGTCGCGGCTATGAACCCGTGCCGATGCGGCCATTTGAGCGATCCTTCGCTCGCCTGCAGCCGGGCGCCGCGCTGCGCTGCCGACTACCAGGCGCGCGTATCGGGGCCGCTTCTCGACCGGATCGATCTGCACGTCGACGTCCAGGCCGTCTCGGCGGCGGACCTCACCCTTCCGCCACCGGCCGAAGGCAGCCGCGAGGTCGCGGACCGCGTCGCCCGGGCGCGGAGCCTTCAGTTGAAGCGCTACAACGGCTACGGCGTCCGGACCAACGCGGAGGCCGACGGCGCGGTCCTCGACGAGGCCGCGACCCCCGACGAGCCCGGCCGAAGGCTCCTCGCCGACGCGGCCTCAGCGATGCGGCTTTCCGCGCGAGGGTTCCACCGGGTCCTTCGAGTGGCCCGGACGATCGCCGACCTCGCGGGCGCCGATCAGGTGGGGCGGATCCATGTCGCCGAAGCACTCAGCTACCGTAGGCAGGCGCCGCGTAACTGAAAATTAGGGCGAATCGAGCATTTGTCGCGTGCGTCCGCGTACGCGTCGAAGAAGGGGGGCCAGTCATGTTCATTTTCCAATCGGCTTTGGAAACGCTCAAGAAATATGCCGATTTCAACGGTCGTGCATCGCGCGAGGAATTCTGGTTCTTCGTCGTTTTCGTGATCGTCGCCAATGCTGCCGTAGGCTTGGTCGGCATGCTCTTCGGATTCGGCTCGCTGCTTTCCGGACTTGTCGGCATCCTCCTCATCGTCCCGCAGCTGGCGGTCGGCGTCCGGCGGATGCACGACATCGGCAAGAGCGGCCGCGAGCTCGTCGTTCCGTGCGTCATGCTTGCCGCTGTGCCGCTTGCCTTCGCTTTCCGCGGGGTCCTGCCGAAGATCATCGCGCTGGGCTTCCTGGGGATCGTCCTGCTCGCCTTCGCAAACCTTCTGACCCTGTTCCTCAAGAAGGGTTCGACGGTCCCGAACCGCTACGGTGCCGCGCCCACGGCATTCTCGTTCGCCCGTTAAGCGCGGCGGAGTCTGCTTGCCGAGCGGCCCTCCGCGGCGCATCGGGAGGAAATGAACGAGCATTCGGCTGTAGACACGCGCGCAAGCACCATCTTCGATCTTCCGACGCCTGCGCTGATTCTCGACCGGCGCAAGCTCCAGGCCAACGCCGACCGCATGCGCTCGAGGGTGGCGGAGCTTGGAGTCCAGCTTCGCCCGCATGTGAAGACCTCGAAATCCATCGACGTCCTCCGCCTGCTGTCCGGCGGCCGCGACATTCCCATCACCGTCTCGACCCTGGCCGAGGCGCGCTACTTCTTCGGCCACGGCGTCCGGGACATCCTCTACGCGGTCGGCATCGCGCCATCGAAGCTCCAGCCGATCGCCGATCTCATCAGGGCCGGCTGCACCTTGCGAACCATCCTCGACAGCCTCGAAGCGGCCGACATGGTCCAATCGTTCGGAGCAGCCGAAGGCCTGACGATAGAGGCGCTGATCGAGGTCGACACCGACGGTTGCAGGGCAGGAGTCGCGCCGGACGACGACTTGCTGATCGAGATTGCGAGCCGGCTGGCTTCGGGTCCGGGCGCCCGGCTGGGCGGAGTCATGACCCACGCCGGCGGTTCCTATTCGGCAAGGACGCTGGGCGAATTCAAAGCCATCGCCGAGCGAGAGAGGGCGGGGGCGGTCGGCGCAGCGGAGCGGCTCCGCGATGCAGGCTTCCCTGTCGATATCGTCAGCGTCGGCTCGACCCCGACGGTGCACTACGCACCCAGCCTCGAGGGCGTCACCGAAGCTCGCGTCGGCGTCTACGCGTTCGGCGATCTTGTCCAGGCTGAGCTCGGTACTTGCGGCATCGGCGACATTGCCATCTCGGTTCTTGGCAGCATCATCGGTCACAACCGGGCTCACGGCAGGGTCCTCGTGGACGCAGGATTCCTTGCGCTCAGCCGTGATCGGGGCACCGCCGATTTGCCGGTCGATTGGGGCTATGGCGCGGTGTGCGACGGCTCGACCGGCGAAGTGATCGAAGGCCTCCGCGTCGAATCGACCAACCAGGAGCACGGGATCGTCACCGCCACGTCAGGGGAGCTGGACTGGTCGCGCTTTCCGATCGGCGGCCAGTTGCGGATCCTTCCGAACCACGCCTGCGCGACCGCGGCCGCGCACGACCGGTATTTCGTCACCGACGGAGACGAAGCGATCGTGGCCGTCTGGGAACGCGTGAACGGTTGGTAGGCGGCTTGACGCCGCTTTGCTCGGATCGTCTTCCTCGGTGATCCCCCGGATCATCTGCGGACTCCGACCACGCCTCGCTCGGGTCGCCCTGCTCGGACTTCCCCCGGAAGTCCTGCGCGCGGCGATGGTGCCCCTGGTCCGACTCGAACGGACACTCCGGTTAAGGAACTCGATTTTGAGTCGAGCGCGTCTACCATTCCGCCACAGGGGCACGCGGTAGCTAGCTAGGCGGTCGGCGACATGTTCGCAATCTGCTAGCCCGTGCGAATTGCGGCGGATATGTGTGACGTCATGGACGCCAAGACCTCCCGCAAGCGGCAGACGACGGACACGGTAACCGATGCCCACGCGCTCGCCGAGGCGTTCACCGCGAAGCGAGACCGCCTCCTCGCCGCGATGACCCTGATCGCCGGGATCGGGCTGATCGTTGCGCTCCCTTTCGCGCTTCGGGCCGGCGCCGAATTCTTCCTTCCCGTGACCGCAGCGCTCGTTGTAGCCATTGCGCTCGTTCCGTTGCTTGAATGGTTCGAACGGCGCGGCATCCCCTCGCGGCTCGCGTCGGCGCTGTGCCTGCTGATCTTCCTCACCCTGGCGGTGTTCGCGATCGGCTCGATCGTGCTTCCGGCGATCGACTGGATCGCGTTGATTCCGGAACGGATCGACAAGGTGAAGACGGCGCTCGAGCCGCTGCTGGACATCTACAAGAATTTCGACCGGTTCACCGAGCGCCTGGTCTCGCAGATTGCGATCACTCCAGAACGGGGAGGAACGGTCAGGCTCGAGACTCCGAACTCGATCTCCGGGCTGCTCGCGACCTCCGCGCCTCATGTCCTCATCCAGCTGTTCTTCGCGATTCTAGTGATCTTCTTCTTCCTCGCCGGCTGGACCGCGATGAGGAAGCGCACGATCGTCAGCCGCGGGAGCTTCGAGGGCGCGCTGGTAACCGCGCGGGTGATCCAGCAGGTGGTCGATTCGACCTCGACCTACCTTGGCACGATCACCGTCATCAACGTGACGCTCGGCGGCCTCACCGCGCTCATCCTGTGGCAGCTCGGAATGACCTCGCCGGTGATGTGGGGCGGAATCGTCGCCGTTCTGAACTACATTCCCTATCTCGGCCCGATCGCGTCCGCGCTGCTGCTGTTCTTCGGCGGGCTGATGGTCTTCCCGGACGCCTGGGCGGCGATGCTGCCGCCAATGGTCTTCATCGGGCTCCATCTCGTGGAGGCCAACCTCGTCACCCCGATGATCGTCGGAGAGCGACTGGAGATCAACCCGCTGGCGATCCTCATTTCGCTCAGCTTCTGGTCCTGGGTGTGGGGCACGACCGGGGCGTTGCTAGCGGTTCCGCTGCTGATCATCATCAAGCAGGTTTTCTCCGCCGCGGGCACTCCCGATATCGCCGGATTCCTCTTCGAGCACGGCACTTTGACCCATGTCGGGGAGGATGAGGAAAATGAAGAGGGGCTTGTTGACAGTGCAGAGGGCGTCACCTAGTTCGCGCGCCTCATCGGGACCCGGCCGAAGCTGCGACTTTGCGGAGGTTCCAAGGAAAATGCGCGGGTGTAGCTCAGTTGGTTAGAGCGCCGGCCTGTCACGCCGGAGGTCGCGGGTTCAAGTCCCGTCACTCGCGCCATTTCACGATATGTCGTGCGTCGAAGCGGCCGCTTTCTGAAGCGTCGCGCTTGCGATAGTTTCCGCAGAAATGAGTGCGCGAGACTCCGCATATGCAGCGCTCGGGCTCAAGCCCGGTGCGTTGCCGGTCCAGGTCGACGAGGCCTACCGGCGGCTGATCAAGCAATATCATCCCGACATTGCAGGCGGCGACGGCGACAGGGCTGCCGAGATCAACCGCGCCTACACGCTGCTTCGCCGGCAGGGCCGTGCAGTGGCCACGCGGCGGCGAACAATTCCCGTGCGGGTCAGGCGACAACCGCGAAGCCGCCGTTCGAGCCGGATGGCCTGGATCGTGGCGATCGGGGGCGGTGCGCTTGCGATCACCGCTGCGACGTCGGACATGTCGGGACTTCGTCGCACTTCGGGCCGGGCGGTAGCGATCGACTGGCAACCGCTGGAGCCGGCCGGGATCCCGACGCTCAACTCGCCGCTGACGAACTTCGACGAGCCTTTGCATGTGCCCGTGATCGACGGGGCGATCGCCGAGGCCGTGAAGTTTCATTCAAGTTCGGACGAAGGGGGTGCCGAGGAATATAGCCGCGAGTGCCAGAATCGGCTGAGGCAGCAGCCGAACCTCGCCTGGTTCGACGCCTGCTCCGCCTTCGACGAGGCGACGGTGACGCTGACAGACGACGATTCGAGCGAATTCAATGGGTCTGCGGTTGTCGCGCGGGAAATGTCGGCCGCGCGAGCCCTGTCCGAGGATGTGATCGGCGCGGATTCGCGGCTTCAGAAAATCCGCCTGCGAGTGGAGCTCCAGCTCCTTCCTATGCTCGACTCGGCGGCGAGCCAGCAGCTTTAGTCGGAAGCGGCGGGAGCCTGCGGCGCGGGTGTTGCACCGAGCGGCTTCTGGTCGGCCGCCGGCGCTCCGCCGGAAAGGGTCCAGCGAAGATTGTCCGACGCGGCGACGCGCTCGACATATTCCTCGTGCGGCGCCTCCTGGACGGCCTTGCGCGCCTCGGCGAGCTTGAAACGGACGTTAACCCGCCCGCCGACCGTCTTTTCGACCTCGGCACCCGGGATGTCCGCGAGCTGCTCCGCTTGCCGTACAGTGGGACGACTGGCGAATGCCGCGAGCGCAGACGCCTTCAGGGCCGCGGCACTCGGTTCCCGGCGCGAATATTTGTCGGTGAATGCGGCCGGCTGGCCCCAGCTGCCCGCCCAGCGATAGAAGAGATGCGCGCCCACAACGGCGTTCTTCGCCATGGTCGAAGCCCAGTAAGGCACGACATAATCGGCATGATAATGGGTCGCCAGGCCGATCGGCCCGAAGACCGCGCCATTCAGGGCCGCTTCGGCGATGCGCTTGGCACGTGCCCATCCTTCGGCGTCCGGCCTGCGCATAAGCGAACCGTCACAGGTGAAGGTGAACTGGCAGCCGGTGGTGCGCGTCGATCCCTGATAGATCACTCCGCACACTGTCGATGGGAAGGCCGGATGCCGGACCCGGTTGAGAACCACCTGTGCGACCGCCCGCTCGCCGTCGTCGCTCTGGCTTCCGGCCTCGTAATAGACCGCCTGGGCGAGGCACTCGAGAGCCTGCGCGCGAGCCGCCGAATCCAGCTTCGCGACCGAGAAGGGGGCCGCGACCGGATTGGGACCGCCCGATACCGGAATCTTGCCGTTGACCGCCAGCGCCTCGGTCGGCGCGAGGTCGCGAACGAGCAGCGGCGGCGGCGCGGGCGCCGTTCTTTCGGCCTTCGCCGCAGCAATCTTGTCTAGGTTCGGAGTCGACCAAGCGGACCCCGCGAGGGCGATCGAGCCGACGAGCGCAATCGCCCCGAACCCGAGCAGCTCGCGCGGGTGGCTGCGCCAAAGCGCAATGGCCCTTTGACGGGCGGGGAGGAGTGCCGATTCGGTCATTGGATTACTTGCTGATATAGTCGACTAATACGCTTCCTTCAATGACCCGTCCCTGAACGGCCGAA
Source organism: Pseudomonadota bacterium (assembly GCA_046733255.1). Taxonomy (GTDB): domain Bacteria; phylum Pseudomonadota; class Alphaproteobacteria; order Sphingomonadales; family Sphingomonadaceae; genus Sphingomicrobium. The sequence continues at coordinate 5,660 of JBKPOU010000106.1, read as the reverse complement.
CCACTCGATTCCGCCCGGTGTCGCGAAGGCGTCGACATGGACGTCCCAGGGGTCGGCGGGAATCGTATCTTCGAGTCGCTGCATCGGCCAGCCGACGCCGATCAGCCTGGCCCCGGAACGCTTCAGCCTGCCGAGAACGCGGTCGTAATGGCCCTTGCCACGCCCGATCCGCGCTCCGTGGGGATCGACGGCAATGAGCGGGACCAGAATGAGGTCCGGGTCGACCGGGGGAGCCGTCGGCTTGGGCTGCATGATCCCGAAAGGTCCGGGAACCAGCGGGTCTCCGGCAACGAATCGGAACGGCTTGGCGGGGTTCCGGAACGCGGGAAAGGCGACCACCGCCCCGACCGCACGCGCCTCCTCCATCGCCAGCAAGGGGCTGATTTCGCTTCCGAGCGGCGAATAGCCGGCAACCACCCGCGCTGAAGCGCACAAGCTCGTCAGGTGAGCGGCGAGCTGCTCCTCCAGCAGCGTCCGGGACGCATCGTCGAGCGTCCGCACGTAAGCCTTGCGCGCCTCGAGCGCCGCGATTCGAAGCGCATCCTTCGAAAGCGGCGGGATGGAAGGTGACGGGACCACCGTGGCCGTTTGCCGGAAATCCTCTGACGCCACAAACGTCAGGTGGGCGCCGTATAGGCCTGACCAGGGTCAGGCCAGGGACAGCTCCCTAGGATATTTAATCGCCTCAGGGATGTTCGTGGCCTCGTACCGGGCAGTACCCGTCAGCTCCTATTTAGGGCGTCGGAGCCTCAGCCTCAAGGGACTCGGCAAGCGATTCGAGCCGGTCCGCGAGCCGTCCGGCGCGTGTCGCAAGCTCCGGGTCGGGCCCGGCCGGGTTCGCGGACTCCGGCCGCTGGTCGACGAGCTGGTCCGCGAGAAGCAGCCCGGCGAAGAGCAGCTGGCGAGCCTCCGACAATGTCCCGAGCCCGTCCAGCGCTTCCCTGCTCTTGGCGTCCACCAGGCGGGCGGCGGCGCGCAAAGTTTCTTCCTCACCGTCGCGGCAGGCGACCCGGTAGGGCCGGCCGGCGATGATGATGTCGATCTCCGCCATCAGCGAGTCGCTTCCCGGATCAGCTGGTCGAGCTCGGCAACCGCGTCGCGGACCCTGGCGCGGAGGGCATCGTCCCGCCCGCTGACCGGGCGGCGGTTCGCAAGCGCGCTCTCGACTCGCGCAAGTGCGCGCTCGGCGCGGTCCAATGCCGCCGACAGGCCCCCGTCATCCATGATCATGGCTTAAGAAAGAAGGCGATTGGCCGCAAGCATTGACGGCCAAGTGCTCTCCTTCCAAAGGGGCCGCGACGCCGTCCGGACTCCTCGGGCGGAACTCCAAAAGCGGAGCCTATGCAGCCGACCCAACGCCGACTTGCCAACGCCATTCGCGCCCTGGCGATGGATGCGGTCGAGGCTGCCAACAGCGGCCACCCCGGAATGCCGATGGGCATGGCCGATGCGGCGACCGCCTTGTTCACACGCTATCTGAAGTTCGATCCGACTGCGCCGGACTGGCCGGACCGCGACCGCTTCGTCCTGTCGGCCGGCCACGGATCAATGCTGATCTACGCGTTGCTCTACCTCACCGGTTATGCGCGGCCGACGATCGACGACATCCGCAACTTCCGGCAGCTCGGGAGCCCCTGCGCCGGCCATCCGGAGAATTTCGAGCTTCCCGGAGTCGAGGTGACGACGGGCCCGCTGGGGCAGGGCCTCGCGATGGCCGTGGGCATGGCGATCGCCGAGCGGCACCTAAACGCCATCTACGGCGACGATCTGGTCGACCACCGCACCTATGTCGTCGCCGGCGACGGCGACCTGATGGAAGGCGTCAACCATGAGGCGGTCGGGTTGGCCGGCAACCTCAAGCTCGGCCGGCTCATCGTCCTTTGGGACGACAACCGGATTACCATAGACGGGTCGACCGACCTCTCCCGAAACGAAGATGTCGTGGCGCGCTTTGCGGCCGCCCAATGGCACACGGTCGAGTGCGACGGGCTCGACAGCGGCAAGGTCTCCAAGGCCATCGACGCGGCCATTGCCGACCCGAGGCCCTCGCTGATCCGCTGCAAGACGATCATCGGCTACGGAGCGCCCAACAAGCAGGGGACCGAAGCGACTCACGGCGCCGCGCTCGGAGCGGACGAGGTCGCGGCGGCAAAGAAGGAGCTGGGCTGGGACGCCGCGCCTTTCGAAATCCCCGACGACGTGCTCGGCGCATGGCGCGAGTTCGGCAAGCGCGGAATCCTCGACCACCGCGAATGGCAGCGCCGGCTGGTCGAAAGCGGCAAGCAGGACGAATTCCTTGCCCGGCTTTCGGGCGATCCGGACGAAAGCTGGCTCAAGCCGCATATCGACTCGCTCATCGCCAACCCTCCGAAAGTCGCGACTCGAAAGGCGTCCGAGATGGCGCTCGAAGCGATCAACCCGGTCGTCACGACCACGATCGGCGGTTCGGCCGACCTGACCGGCTCGAACAACACGAAAACCAAGACTCTGGAAGCCCTTACGGCGGAGAATTACGGCGGCCGCTACATCTACTACGGTATCCGCGAGTTCGGGATGGCGGCGGCGATGAACGGGATGGCGCTGCACGGCGGCGTAATCCCGTACGGAGGGACCTTCCTGGTCTTCACCGATTACGCCCGGCCCGCGATCCGGCTTTCAGCGCTCCAAGGGGCGAAGGTCATCTATGTGATGACCCACGATTCGATCGGGCTGGGCGAGGACGGTCCCACCCACCAGCCGATCGAGCATCTGCAGAGTCTCCGGGCAATCCCCGCGCTCGAAGTGTACCGGCCAGCCGACGCCGTCGAGACCGCAGAATGCTGGGCTCTCGCGCTGCGCAGCGATGGTCCCTCCGTGCTCGCGCTCACTCGCCAGAATTTGCCGCCGGTGCGATCCGAGGCATCCGGAGAGAATCTCTGCGCTCGCGGGGCCTACCGGCTCAAGGCTGCAAAGGCTGCTCGCAAGGTGATCTTCCTTGCCACCGGATCTGAAGTCGAAATCGCTCTCGGCGCTGCCGAGGAGCTTGAACGGCAGGGCATCGGCGCCGACGTGGTGTCCATGCCATGCACCGTGCGCTTCGACGCGCAGCCCGCCGACTATCGAAAGGACGTCCTTCCCGACGTCTCCAACCGCGAGATCCTGCGGGTATCCATCGAGGCGGGGACGACGTTCGGCTGGGAGCGCTACACGGGCCTTCACGGGCTTCGCATCGGGATCGACCGCTACGGGGTCTCCGCTCCAGCCAAGGACGCGTACGACTTTTTCGGCCTCACCCCCGACAAGGTTACGGCCCGGGTCACCGAATTCATGAAGGCAAGAGGAATCCAATGACCAAAGTTGCAATCAACGGCTTCGGACGTATCGGACGCCTGGTGGCCCGAGCCATCCTCGAGCGCCCCGATTGCGGGCTTGAGCTCGTGGCGATCAACGACCTGGCCGATGCGAAGTCGAACGCCTGGCTGTTCAAGCGCGACAGCGTCCACGGCGCCTTTCCTGGCGAAGTGACGACCGACGGCAACGACATCGTCGTCAATGGCAAGACAATCCACGTCACTGCAGAGCGAGATCCGGCCAAGCTCCCGCACAAGGAGAACGGCGTCGAGATCGCCCTGGAGTGCACCGGCTTTTTCACCGACCGGGCCGGCGGGGAAAAGCATCTGGAAGCGGGCGCGAAGCGGGTCCTGATCTCCGCCCCGGCAAAGGGCGTCGACCTGACCGTCGTCTACGGAGTCAACGACGACAAGCTCGCCGCAGAGCACAGGATCGTCTCGAACGCGTCCTGCACCACCAACTGCCTCGCCCCGGTCGCCAAGGTGCTGAACGACACCATCGGGATCGAGCGGGGATTGATGACGACGGTCCACGCCTACACCAACGACCAGAAAATCCTCGACCAGATCCACAGCGACCTGCGCCGCGCACGGGCCGCGGCGATGTCCATGATCCCGACGACGACCGGCGCGGCGCGCGCGGTCGGCGAAGTGCTTCCGGAGCTGAAGGGCAAGCTCGACGGTTCCGCGGTTCGCGTTCCGGTGCCGGACGGAAGCCTCATCGACCTCACCTTCACGCCCAGGCGCGACACTAGCGTCGAGGAAGTGAACGGCGCGTTGAAGGCGGCGAGCGAGAGCGGCCGCCTCAAGGGCATCCTCGTCTATTCGGACGAGCCGCTCGTCTCGATCGACATCGTCCACACGCCGCAGAGCTCGACAGTCGACAGCCTCGAAACCGCGGTCCTCGAAGGCAAGCTCGTCCGGGTCGTCAGCTGGTACGACAATGAATGGGGATTCTCGAACCGGATGGTCGACACGGCTGCGGCGATGGCCAAGCTCGGCTGAGAATGCTCGCCTTTAAGACCCTCGACGACCTTCCGGAAAACCTCACCGGCAAGCATGTGCTCGTGCGCGTCGACCTCAACGTGCCGATGGAGGGCGCGAAGGTCACGGACGACACGCGGTTGCGGGCGATGCTTCCGACGGTGCTCGAGCTTAGCGACCGCGGCGCGATCGTCCTGCTGCTCTCGCATTTCGGCCGTCCAAAGGGCGAATCGCGTCCGGACATGTCCACGGCACAGCTGGTGATGCCGGTCCACCGCCTCGCGGGAAGGTCGGTGCGTTTCATCGAGGACTGCCAGGGCCCGGAGGCTCAGAGAGCGATTTCGACGATGCTTCCCGGCAATATCGCCATCCTCGAGAACACGCGCTTCCACGCGGGCGAGGAGAAGAACGATCCCCAGCTGGCGAAAGGAATGGCGGCTCTCGCCGATTATTATGTCGATGATGCTTTCTCTGCCTCGCATCGCGCGCATGCTTCGACGGAGGGCGTGACTCACTACCTCCCGAGCTTCGCAGGCCGGGCCATGGAGGCCGAGCTGAAGGCGCTGAAGCGAGCGCTAGGCAATCCGGAGCGCCCCGTTGCGGCGGTGGTGGGCGGCGCGAAAGTCTCGACCAAACTAGCGGTGCTGGGGCATCTTGTAAGCAAGGTCGATCACCTCATCATCGGGGGCGGAATGGCGAACACGTTCCTGGCCGCCCGAGGGATCGACGTCGGCAAGTCGCTTTGCGAACACGACCTCGCGGGAGAGGCGGAAAGCATCATGAGCCGTGCCGACGAGGCCGGTTGTACCGTTCACCTTCCTTATGACGTGGTGGTCGCCAGGGAGTTCGCGCCGAACCCGCCGAGCCTTCGCACCTGCAACGTGCACGAGGTCGGGGCGGACGAGATGGTTCTCGACGTCGGGCCGGAAGCAGTCGAGGCGCTGTCGGATGTTCTCAAGGTCTGCCGCACCCTCGTCTGGAATGGGCCGCTTGGTGCCTTCGAGACTCCACCCTTCGACGCTGCGACGGTTGCGCTCGCGAGGACGGCTGCGGCGTTGACAAAGGAAGGCTCGCTCATCTCGGTCGCCGGCGGGGGCGACACGGTGGCGGCGCTCAACCATGCGGGCGTCACAGAAGATTTTTCGTTCGTCTCTACGGCCGGTGGAGCGTTCCTGGAGTGGATGGAAGGCCGAACGCTTCCCGGCGTGGCGGCCCTGCAGAAGGACTGAGTACAAATGAACCACGCTGACATGATGGCGAAGATCGAGCGCGGAGACGGCTTCATCGCGGCTCTCGACCAGTCGGGAGGCTCCACGCCCAAGGCGCTCAAGGGCTACGGTATCGAGG
>JBKPOU010000105.1:0-8544 GCA_046733255.1 Pseudomonadota bacterium | reverse complement strand
GCAAGCCGGCACCGGAGACGGGATGACACTGCTCCCGCCGCTGTTTAAAAACCGGTCGTGGACGCGTCGCCGAAGGCTGTTCAGCACCAACTGGAACCCAATCGGGCGGAACGCGGAATTCGCCGCGATATTCAACTACTTCGCGGCATAGCCGTCCTCGCCGTCGTAATCTTCCATGCATCGCCAAGCGTGTTGCCCAAGGGCCTTCTGGGCGTTGACGTTTTCTTCGTCATCTCCGGCTATCTGATGACGGGAATGATACTGAGGGAGGTCGACGCAGGCTCCTTCAGTTTCTCGAGATTCTACTATCGGCGGGCGAAGCGCCTTCTGCCGGCCTGCTATTCGACATTGCTCGTCGTCACCCTCGTCGGATACGTGGCGATGACCCGGGAGCAATGGCCTGAATACCTTCGCGAGCTGGTCGCTTCGCTCACGTTCACGGCCAACTTCGAGCTCGCCGCCCACGTCAACTATTTCACCGGCGACGCCCGCAACAGCCCACTTTTGCATATCTGGTCGTTGTCGCTGGAAGAGCAATATTACCTGGTCCTTCCGGCGGCACTGGTCCTCGTTGCCTGGCGATACAGGTCATGGCTTCTGGCTACCGGCGCGGCGCTGAGTTTTGCCGTGTGCGTCTGGCTCGCAAGCGGTTACCCCATTCCCGGCGTGACGTTGAGCCTCGGGACTCGCGAACAGCTCGCCTTCTACATGCTGCCTGCGCGCGCATGGGAGTTGTTGCTCGGCTCTTTATGCGGCCTGGTCATGCTCCGTCACCCGAGTTTTCGATGCCCGGGGCTCCTTAAATATTGCGCACTGGCAGCGATGTTCTTCACCTTCGTAATCGGGGCGGATACGATCCATCCGCGGACCGACGCGGCGATCGCCACGCTCGCGACCTGCGTAATCCTTCTCGGAAGCGGCGGCTGGCTGGTCAGGAATTGGCTGACATCGGTCGTCGCCATCATCGGCGACTGGTCTTACTCGCTATACCTGGTCCACTGGCCGCTCCTTTCGTTCGGATACCAGCTGTTTGCCGGGGAAGTGCCGGGCTACGCGACCGCCATCATGGTCCTCGCATCGGTAGGTTTGGCCTGGGCGCAGTACCGCTACGTCGAAACGCCGTTCCGAAAGATTCAATGGCCGATCCCGCGATTTGCGTGGCTGCGGATTGCTGCCGGCGCCCTGGCCGTCGTGGCCTTCGCCGCCCCCGCGATGATTCTCCTCGAGGCCACTCCTCCGCCTTTTTGCGGAGGCACTGCAGCCCAATCGGGGCCTCGCATTGGACTGCCAGTCGCATCCGGGTCGGAGCGACGCCTGCGCCACGTCCCTTGAACCAGCCGTTGCCGTCTGGGGCGACAGCTATGCGATGCAGCTAGTGAGCGGCCTGGCGGCGGACGGCAATCCGCTGATCCAGCTCACGCGCTCCGCCTGCGCGCCGATCATCGGTGTATCGACCGTCAACGCCTCGGCGTCCTTGCCGGAAGCGGTCGAGTGCGAGAAGTTCAATCGCCGCGCGCTAGATGACATCGTTCGATCACGGTCCATCAGGGCGGTCGTGATTTCGTCTACCTTCAACCCCTTGATCAGCGATGACGATGTGCTCGTCGATGGGAAAAGGCGGCGCTACTACTCCGACAGCCCCGAGCGACTGGAAGCCACGGTTCGCGCAATCTCAGCCGCCGGCAAGACGCCAATGCTCGTCGCGCCAATGCCGGCATTCGGGTTCGACGTGGCGTTGTGCAACGTTCGGCAGCTGGAGGGTTTGCCAGTACTCGGGCGAAGAAGCTGCTCACCCGGGCCTGCGGAGATTCCGGCAAGCGAGCGCCAGCTCATCGACATATTGCGGCGAGTGTCGAATGCGACTGGGGCCAGACTATACCGCGCGGAATTCGTCCTCTGTAGCGATCGCTGCCGCACGCGGGTCGGCAGCAATCTGATCTATCGCGACCCGCATCATCTGAGTCGCTGGGGCTCAAGTTACGTCATTCCTCGTCTCGGCATTACCCGCGATATCGCCGCATTGCGGTCAGTGCCGGCCACGCCTCCCAAATAGAACCAATCACAGGGCTAACGCAGCGTTAACTCCTGCCCGCCATAAGGCCGGAGAGTTCCGGCTTGGGGGCAGCTGCGCCAATGGACGACCTGATTGCCGATTTCGTTGCGGAGTCGCGGGAGATGCTCGAGGCTCTCGGCGGGGAAATCGTCGCCTGGGAAGCCAATCCCGACGATCGCGCGCGCCTCGATTCCATCTTCCGCTTCGTCCACACCGTCAAAGGCAATTGCGGGTTCTTCGATTTCCCGCGGCTCGAGGCCCTGAGCCACGCCGCCGAGGATGCCCTCGCCGATGTTCGCGGCGGCCGTCGCCAGCCGGATGCAGCCTTGGTCAGTGCCGTTCTCGCAGTCATCGACCGCATCGGTGACATGATCGCGACGATCGAAAGCGGCATAGAGCTCCCCGACGGCGACGACAGCGATCTGATCGCGGCGCTCGAAGCCGGCGCCGAAGGCGCTGCCACGCCCGTTGCGACCGTTGTCGCCGAGCAGGTGAAGGGCGCGGCGCCGCGCACGATTCGTCTGTCAGTTGAGCTTCTCGACCGCGTGATGAGCACGGTGTCCGACATGGTGCTGGCGCGCAACGAGCTTGCCCGGCGCCTCCGCGAATCTTCGACGGAAGTCTCCGTCGACGGCGCCTTCGAACGCTTGTCGTCGATCATCGCCGAGATGCGCGACGCCATCACGCGCACCCGGATGCAGCGTATCGAGAATCTGTTCGTCGCCCTGCCGCGCATGGTACGCGACCTGTCAGCGGAGCTCGGCAAGCAGGTGCTGATCGATGTCGAGGGCGGCGACGTCGAGCTGGACCGCGAAATGATCGAGATGATCCGCGATCCGCTGACTCATATCGTCCGCAACGCCATCGATCACGGAATCGAAAATCCCGCCGAACGCCTGAAGGCCGGGAAGCGCGAGATCGGCCTTCTCAGCGTTTCCGCCCGCCAGTCCGGAAACCAGATCCTCATCGACATCCAGGACGACGGCCGCGGGATCGACGGCAAGAAGCTGGTCGCCAAGGCCCTCGACGTCGGCTTCCTCGAAAGGGACGAAGCCGCGAAGCTCACCCCGCGCGAGCAGCTGGCGCTGATCTTTGAAGCGGGCCTGTCCACGGCGAAGGAAGTAACCGCAATCTCCGGCCGCGGCGTCGGAATGGATGTCGTGCGCTCGAACGTCGAGCGTATCGGCGGGATCGTCGAGGTCGACAGCGTGCCCGGCGAGGGTACGCGAATGACCCTCCGGGTCCCGCTGACGCTGACCATCATCCCGGCTCTCACCGTCTCCATTGGATCGCACCATTTCGCGATCCCGCGTTCGGCGATCGTCGAAATCGTCCGCGCCAACGGGGAGTCCGTCACTCTCGACAGCCTCGGCGGCGCAGGAGTCGCAACGATCCGAGGCCGCCGTGTTCCCGAAGTCGCGCTGGCAGATATCCTCGGCCTCGAAAGCTCCATTCCGGAAGAGGAGCGCAACCTCGTCGTGCTTCGACCCGCTGGCGGCGACGTTTACGCGCTGGCGGTCGACCGGATCCACGATCACGAAGAGCTTGTCGTCAAGCCGGCGGCCCCGCAGGTCATGGCCACCGGACTATATGCGGGTACGACCCTGGCCGACGACGGTAGCCCGATCCTTCTCTTCGATCCGTCGGGCCTGGCTGAAGTCGGGGGCGTGAAGCTGGAAGCGCAGGAGCGCGGAGCACGCATCGCCGAAACTCCGGCTGCGATAGCCGCACAGTCCGTCGCCGTGCTTCTCTTCCGCGGCCTCGACGGCGCCCGCCGCGCGCTTCGCCTCGGAATCGTCGACCGCATCGAGGAAGTCGCCGCGAAATGCATCAAGCCCGGCGCGGGCCAGCTCCGGGTGCAGCTCGGGGAGGCGATCCTACCGCTCGCCGGTATCAATGCCGAGCTTCCCGCGAATAAGGTCCGGGTCTTCCGATTGAACGACGGCAACCACGAGATCGGCTACGCCTTTCGGGAAGTCATCGATCTTTCGACCATCGAGAACGACGTCATCCCGTCCGAAAATCCGGGCGAGATCAGCGGCGTGACGCTCATTGCCGGCGAACCGGCCGAGCTGGTGGATGCGCACTGGCTGTTCGCCAACCATCTCGGCATTGCGGCCGGGACGGCTGGCGGCCAGCCCCTTTGCCGCCTGCCGAACGACGATCCGTGGATGCAGAACATGCTCCGGCCCATTGTCGAGGCGGTCGGTTACCGCGTGGTCGGCGAGGAACATGAAGGCGAGACCGATCTCGTCATTACCTGCCAGCGCGAAAGTGCCGCAAGCGCCGCAAGAGCCATTGTCCTCCGCTCCGAACCCGAGGCTTCGGGCAAGGGCGACGACAGCATCTATCGCTACGATCGGGCCGGGCTGCTGATGGCGCTCAAGTCGGTCGCCGGAGGGAACCGCCGATGAACCAGCTTCTGCTCATCGTCACGATCGCCGGCGAACGCGTCGCCCTTCCGGCAGCGGCCGTCGAGTCCGTCGTCGAACTGGACACGCTCATCCCCGTCCCGAGGGCGGCGCCGCATGTCGCCGGACTTTCGGCTCTTCGCAGTCGAGTCCTTACGGTCATCGACTGCAAGCGGTCGCTCGACCTGGGGGAAAGCGACTGCTCGCAGGGGATTCGCGAAGCCGCGGTCGTCGAGCTCGACGGGCATCATTATGCGCTGATCGTCGACGTCGTCGAAGATGTCGTCGAGGCGAATTCCGATCCCACTCCCGTTCGCGCCGCGATGGGCGAGGGATGGGATCGGGTGTCCCAGGGAATGGTCGAGACGGAGGCCGGGCCATTGCTCCTGGTCGACGTCGGCGCGCTGATTTCCGCCGAAGTGCGGGCAGCGGCTTAAGCCATTGGTTACCGTTACTCAGTAAGTGAACACCATAGGTCAGCGGGAAGCACCGAGAATGAAGAGCTGTTTGATCGTCGATGACTCCAAGGTGATCCGCAAGGTCGCCCGGCATATCCTGGAGACGCTCGAGTTCGAGGTCGAGGAAGCCGGCGACGGCCAGGAGGCGCTGACCCGCTGCGAGCAGAAAATGCCCGACGTGGTCCTGCTCGACTGGAACATGCCGGTGATGAGCGGGATGGAGTTCCTTCGCCTGCTTCGGCAGCGCGGCCATTCCGACCAGCCCAAGGTCGTATTCTGCACGACCGAAAACGACATGGCGCATATTCGCGCGGCCCTTGAAGCGGGCGCCGACGAATATGTGATGAAGCCGTTCGACCGAGAGACGCTGCACGTAAAGCTTCAGCTCGTCGGCGTAGCCTGAGAGTCCGCGCTGTGGAGCGGGCTCTCGCAAAATCGCGGGATCGCCAGGAGGCGCGGCCGCCCAAGAAGCGGCAAATCCGTCTCATGATCGTCGACGATTCGATGATCGCGCGAGCCGTCCTTTCGCGAATAATCGAAAGCGACGGCGCTTTCGAGATCGCGGCCGTCGCGGGCACCGCCGAGGACGCTATCGACGCGCTCCGGACGGTGAAGGTCGACATCGTCCTGCTCGACCTGGAAATGCCGGGCGCCGGCGGATTGAAGATGATTCCCGAGATCCTCGAAGCTGCCGGGGGCGCGCGGATCATGATCGTCTCGTCGCTCGCCGACGAAGGCAAGGAGCAGACCATTGCGGCGCTCGCGCTTGGCGCTACCGACGCCATGCCGAAGCCCGGGACCGGCCGCTTCAACGGCCGGTTCGCGGAGGTGCTCCTGTCCCGGCTGAAAGCGATCGGTTTCGCCGAAAAGGACCGGCCGCTCGAACAGCCAATCAAGCTCCAGGGTTACGGACCGCTGCGGGCCATGCCTGCCGACCCGATCGGCCTGCTCGCCATCGGCGCATCGACCGGCGGGATCCATGCAATCGCGAGCCTTTTCCAGGGGCTTCCCCCGCGGCTCGGAGTGCCAATCCTCGTCACGCAGCATCTTCCGCCCCCCTTCATGAGCGTGTTCGCGCGGCAGCTGGGCATTGCCGCAAGAAGGGAAGCGCTCGTCGGAACGGACGGCCTCAGGCTGCTTCCTGACCGGATCATCCTCGCTCCCGGCGACGCGCATCTGGCCATCGAAGCCGACGGCGATGGCCACATGGTGAGGCTCGTCCACGGCGCCTCGTCGAGCGGCTGCCTGCCCTCGGTGGACCCGATGTTCGCATCCGCGGGAGCCGAGTTCGGGCCGGCCGCGGTGGGTGTGATTCTAACTGGAATGGGCCGCGACGGAGTCGAAGGCGCGTCCCGGCTCGTCGCCTGCGGCGGCTCCGTCCTGGCGCAGGACGAAGGCAGCTGCGCGGTATGGGGAATGCCGCGTGCAGTCATTGAAGCGGGTCTCGCTTGTGCGGTGATGTCGCCGGAGAAAATGGCTCGGCGGATCGCGTCGCGCAGCGGAGAGCCGCCGTGCAAGTAAGCGACAGTTCCAGCCGAATCCTTGCAGGCCTGCTCGAGGCGCGGACCGGGCAGCAGCTGACCATGAACCGGCGCTGGCGGATCGAGACCGCGGTCGCCGCGCTTCTTCGCGAGCGCGGCATCGCCACCCTCGATGAGCTCATCACCATTCTCGTCATGGGCAAGGAACCGGGGCTTTCAAACGAGGTGGTCGAGGCGCTTTTGAACAACGAAACCTATTTCTTCCGCGACCGCTCGCCGTTCGATCTGTTGTCGCGCCACGCCCTTCCCGAGCTGGCGAAAAAGCGGCATTCGAACCGCCGGATCAAGATCTGGTCGGCCGGCTGCTCGACCGGGCAGGAAGTCTATTCGATCGCCATGCTCTTCGCCGAGGACCCGGTCCAATGGCGCGGCTGGACGATCGACATCCTTGGAACCGACGTGTCGACAACCGTCATCGATCGCGCCCGCAGCGGCACCTACACCCAGTTCGAAGTCCAGCGCGGCCTTGGCATCAACCAGACGATCCGCTGGTTCGAGGAAAGCGGCGACGGCTGGAGGGCGGTCGAGGACCTTCGCAAGCCTGTCCGGTTCCAGGTCCACAACCTGCTCGAAGTGCCGCCCCATCCGGGCGACTTCGACATCGTCCTGTGCCGCAACGTGCTTCTGTACCTGACGAGCGAAAAGCGGACTTTGGCATTCGAGCGGATTGCCTCGGCGATGGCGCCCGACGGCTGGCTCATGCTTGGCGCGGGCGAGACCGTCATTGGGCAAACCCGGCGGCTCGGCGCGGATGTCCAGGCCCGCGGCCTCTATCGCCGCGTTGATGGCGGAGCCGTTGTCGAGAAGCGCAGCGGCGACCGGAGGGCAGCCGCAAAGGCTTGAGTTAGGGCGCGATCTGTGCGCCTCTTCGCCAATGGAGATGATTGAGCGCCCATCGCCAAACTTCGACGAGCGGGCGCTGCCGATCTCGATGATCGTGCTCCACTATACCGGAATGCCCGACGCGGAAGGTGCGCTCGATCGGCTGACCTCGCCCGAAGCCAAAGTGTCGGCGCACTATCTCGTCGACGAGGACGGCACGATCTACCGGCTGGTCGACGAGCGGAAGCGCGCCTGGCACGCCGGCAAGTCGCGCTGGCGCGGGGTCACCGACGTCAATTCGGCGAGCGTCGGGATCGAGATCGTCAACCCGGGCCACGAGTTCGGCTACCGCCCGTTTCCGGACGAACAAATCGCCTCGGTCATCCCGCTCGTCGCTGACATCAAGGAGCGCAACGGGATCAGCCGCGGCAATATCGTCGGCCACTCCGACATCGCTCCGCCGCGCAAGGAAGACCCTGGCGAGCTGTTCCCGTGGGAAGCGCTGGCGAAGCGCCGGCTCGCTTTGCCCAGCCCGACGCGCGAGCTGGTCGACCCGTTCTGGACAGACGCCGGCTTCCTGCTGGCGCTGGAGCGCTTCGGCTATGACGTGACCGATGAGCAGAAGGCGGTGATCGCTTTCCAGCGCCGTTTCCGTCCCGACTGCATCGACGGCATCATCGACGGCGAATGCAGGGCGAAATTGCTGTCGCTGTTGCTGCCGCGACCGCAATAACCCATATTCGCCCCGCCAGAGGGCTGGACGGCCGCGGCTCCGGATTTGATCCGGGGGCGAGGAAAGTCCGGGCTCCACGGAACAACGGTGCCGGGTAACGCCCGGCGGTCCTCGCGAAAGCGGAGATCAGGGACAGTGCCACAGAAAGGATTCCGCCCGCCTTCGGACGGGTAAGGTCGAAAGGGTGCGGCAAGAGCGCACCGCGTCCCTGGCAACAGGGGCGGCACGGTAAACCCCACCGGGTGCAAGACCGAATAGGGGCGGCGCATGAGCTTGTTCCGGCTCGCCGCCCGGGTTGGTCGCTCGACCCGTCACGCAAGTGCCGGGCTAGACGAATGGCCGTCGCTTCCGCTTCAGCGGGAGTACAGAACCCGGCTTATAGGCTCTCTGGCACACTTCCTTGCGATGCGACTCGCAGGCGTCCTAATGGGAGGGACATGGCGAAGCAGAAGAGATCGGACGACTGGGGCTTTCCGCGCTGGCGCTCCTACGGGAAGGCCGGCCGGAGCGCCGCGCGCGTGCGCTT
>JBKPOU010000104.1:0-3755 GCA_046733255.1 Pseudomonadota bacterium | reverse complement strand
CGGTGCAGGCTCGCATTCACGGTCCAAGCCCCTTCCCGCTCGGGCCATCCAGGGGCGGTCAGCCGCTCGATAAGCGCCCCAGCGATTCGCTGGAGGATCGACGCGGCCTCGGACTCGCTCGACGGGGGATCGAGCCCGGCGGAGCGGCTCAATCCCGCGGGAGTCGGCACCGCGAACCGTGCCGGATGGATGAACGCGAAGAGCTCGAGCAGGTCGAGCCCGCTCAGCTCCGCATAGCCCAGCCTCTGACCGACCAGCGGAGCGTTGAGGATGATGTGCGGGGTCTCCGCCGCCCGGGCGATCGCTTCGCCGCGAGTCGCTTCCCGCACCTCTCCGCCGGGAGCTGCGATCCAGATTCCGGCGTGGGTTGCGTGGAGGGCTGGAAGGGGCAATGGAGCGCGCACTTGTCCCACCTTGGCGCGACGAGAACAGAAGAGCAACGAATTTGGACCGCGAAACCATCCGTTCCGCCGCGATGCAGTCGAAGGCATGGCCGTACGAGGAAGCGCGCAAGCTCCTGAAGCGATGGCCCGGGGGGAAGCCCGACGGCGCTCCGGTCATCTTCGAGACCGGCTATGGCCCCTCAGGCCTGCCCCACATCGGCACCTTCAACGAGGTGCTCCGAACGACGTTCGTCCGACGCGCCTATGAGGAGTTGACCGGCAATCCGACGAAGCTGATTGCCTTCAGCGACGACATGGACGGGCTCCGCAAGGTGCCGGACAATGTCCCGAACCAGGAGCTCCTGCACGCCCACCTCGGAAAGCCGCTGACGCAAATCCCCGACCCGTTCGGGAGCCACGACAGCTTCGCCGCGCACAACAATGCGATGCTCAGGAGCTTCCTCGACCGCTTCGGCTTCGACTACGACTTCTTATCGGCGACCGACTGCTATACGTCCGGCCGCTTCGACGAGGTCATTCGCCTGGTCTTGCGCAATTGGGACGGAGTGATGGGCGTGATGCTCCCGACCCTTCGCGAGGAGCGCCGCAAGACCTATTCGCCGGTCCTGCCAATCTCGCCGGAGACCGGCGTCGTACTGCAGGTGCCGGTCGAGGTTGTCGACGCGGAAGCCGGGCTGATCGCGTTCGACGACGAGTGCGGTCGCGTCGAGCAGTCCGCTTTCGGCGGCATGGCCAAGCTGCAGTGGAAGGTCGACTGGGCCGCACGCTGGGTAGCCCTCGGGGTCGATTACGAAATGGCCGGAAAGGACCTCATCGACAGCGCGGTCCAGTCAGGCAAGATCGCGCGGATTCTCGGCGCCCGTCCGCCCGACGGCTTCAACTACGAGATGTTCCTCGACGATAAAGGGGAGAAAATCTCCAAGTCGAAGGGCAACGGCCTCAGCCTCGAGGAGTGGCTGCGCTACGGAAGCGAGGAGAGCCTCGCCTTCTACATCTACCGCGAGCCCAAGAAAGCGAAGAGCCTGCACATCGGAGTCATCCCGCGTGCGGTCGACGAATATTGGCAGTTCCGGTCGAACTATCCGAA
Organism: Pseudomonadota bacterium; assembly: GCA_046733255.1. Lineage (GTDB taxonomy): Bacteria > Pseudomonadota > Alphaproteobacteria > Sphingomonadales > Sphingomonadaceae > Sphingomicrobium. The sequence goes on along the minus strand of JBKPOU010000104.1, from coordinate 2,264 downwards.
GCAGCCGGTCGAACAGCGGCTAGGCAACCCCGTGCACCATATCCACGCCGGCGAGGTGCCGGAGCAGCTGCTTCCGGTTACCTATGGGCTGCTGCTCAACCTCGTTAGCCTGCCGGGTGTCGCGGACAAGGATACGGCCTGGAAGTTTGTCCAGCGCTATGCGCCCGAAACGTCGCCCGACACCCATCCAGAGCTCGACCAGCTGATCGGCCTCGCGGTGAATTACGCACGGGACCTCGTCGTGCCTGGGCTGAAGCGGCGATCGCCCAGCGGCGAGGAAGCTACCGCGCTTCGCGACCTCGATTCGGAGCTGGCGAAGCTGCCAACCGATGCGGACGCCGAGGCGATCCAGCACCTCGTCTTCGAAGTCGGGAAACAGCATTACGGCAAGGAAAATCTCCGCTCCTGGTTCCAGGCGCTCTACGAGACTCTCCTGGGGTCGAGCCAAGGCCCGCGCATGGGAAGCTTCATCGCGCTCTACGGGATCGACAACAGCCGCCGCCTGATCGAGGAAGCGCTTTCCCACTGAGCTAATGGCGGCTTAAGGCAGAAGGCCCGTGCCCGGCCGGCTGACTCCGAACATCTCGGATCGGCTTCGATCGACCGGCAACTCCGCGGATTGGGCCCTCGCCTGATGCCTTGCGTTGGCGTACGGGCAGTCGGACCTGGCGGGTGCAGAACTAAAGGAGACCGCGATCTGCTGCGCCGACAGGGGCGCGACCCAGCAGGCGATCGCAAGGGCGAGCAACTTTGCGACATACATCGTCATCTTCGGCTCCGCGCGCAGTATAGCGCGGTCGAGCCTCGCATTGAACGCAATCTTCATGCGGGGCGTGCCAATTTCTGGCACAATCGGCCGGATGATCGACGATTTTGACCGCGCGCTCCTCGACGAGGTGCAGCTCGACGACGGCCGCACCGCGGATCAGCTGGCCGAATCCGTGCCGCTGTCGCCGTCAGCGATCGCGCGTCGGCTGCGGCACCTTCGCGGCGATGGCTGGATCGCGCGCACGATCGCTCTGCTTTCTTCGCGCCTGACCGAGGACCGCTTGCGGGCGCTGGTGTTCGTCCAGCTCGGCGAGCATGCCGATCATGCGGGCAAGCAGGCGCTTCTGAAGCGGCTCGGCGACTGCGACCAAGTCCAGTTCGCCTACGAGATCAGCGGCGCCAACGACCTCGTCGCGTTTATCGACTGCGCGTCGATGAGCGCCTTCGTCGAGCTCGCCGAGGCCGTGTTCGCAGCCGATTCAACTGTGCACCGCTACGAGTCCGTTTTCGTGAAGCGCGAGCTGAAGTTTGCGCCCTTCGTTCGACTTTCGAACTAGGCTAGCTTCCCTTTTTCGCCGTGATCCAGCGGTCGATTTTCGCTTCCAGGACGGCGAGCGGCAACGCGCCGGTGTCGAGCACCTGGTCGTGGAATTCGCGTATGTCGAACTTGTCGCCGAGCGCTGTCTTGGCCTTGTCGCGGAGTCTCTGGATAGTCAGGGCGCCGGTCTTGTAGGCCGTCGCCTGGCTGGGGATAGCGATGTAGCGTTCGACCTCGGCCGTCGCGTCCGTCTTGCCCATCCCAGAGTGGCCGAGCATGTAGTCGATGGCCTGGTCGCGGGTCCAACCCTTGGCATGGATTCCCGTGTCCACGACCAGCCGCATGGCGCGCAGCATTTCGTCATTGAGGGTGCCGAAGCGGGCATAGGGATCCTTGTACAGGCCCATCGGATAGCCGAGCGTCTCAGCGTAGAGGCCCCAGCCCTCGGCATAAGCGGTGTTCCCGCCGAAGCGCATGAAAGCCGGAAGCCGGTCGTTTTCCTGCGCCAGGCTGATCTGGAAATGGTGGCCCGGCTCGCCCTCGTGAAGGAACAGCGTCGTCATTTCCCAGGTGCTCCGCGAGGGCAAGTCGTAGGCGTTGAAATAGAAGGTTCCCGGACGCGAGCCGTCGGGAGTCCCCTGCTCATACGACCCGCCGGCCTCGAACTTCTCGCGGAAGGGCTCATAGGGGCGGATCACCAGCCCCGCCTTGGGCATATGGTCGAAAAATTCGGGAAGCTTCGGCTCGACCTTCTTCTGTATGTCGTAGAAGCCCTGGGTCAGCGCTTCGCGGCTCTTCGGCTGGAACTTGGGGCTGGTCCGCATGTAATCGAAGAAAGCGTGGAGGTCGCCCTTGAAGCCGACCTCCTGCTTCACCTTCTCGAACTCCTTCGTGATCCGGTCGACCTCGCCAAGGCCGGTCTGGTGGATCTGCTCCGCGGTGAGCGGAAGGGTCGTCG
>JBKPOU010000103.1:0-7543 GCA_046733255.1 Pseudomonadota bacterium | reverse complement strand
CGGGCGCATGGGCGGCGACGAGTTCGCAATCGTCATTACCGACGCGCAGAGCCGCAAGAAGGTCGAGCAGCTTGCCGACCGGATCATCGTCGCGATCAAGGAACCCTATCTCATCGATCAGACGGAGATCCGGATCGGCGTGTCGATCGGCTGTGCTTTCGGACCGATCGACGGGGCGACAGTCGATGACCTGATCCTCAAGGCCGATCTTGCGCTTTATCAAGCGAAGGATGCCGGCCGCGGCTGCGCGCGTTATTTCTCGTCGGAGCTGCAGTCGGAGCAGGAGGACCGCGTCCGCCTCGAGTCCGACCTTCGCCAGGCGATCGCTTCAAAGCAGTTCCACCTTGCCTTCCAGCCGCTAATTAACGCGAAGACCCAGAAGCTGATTGGTTTTGAAGCGCTGATCCGCTGGAACCATTCGCAGCGTGGATTCGTGCCGCCGAACATCTTCATCCCGGTTGCCGAGGAAACCGGCCTGATGCCGGCGATCGGCGAGTGGGTCATCGACGAGGCCGCGAAGGCCGCGGCGTCCTGGCCGGAGCCGATCACGGTGGCGCTCAACATCAGTCCGAAACAGATCATCCAGCCCAACCTGCCCAACGTCGTCAGCGAGGCGCTGGCCCGATACAAGCTGCCCGGAAACCGCCTCGAGCTGGAAGTCACCGAAGGCGTCTTCCTCGGCGACAACGGCTCGACCCTCGACGTGCTGAAGCGCCTTCGGGCTCTCGGCGTCGGAATCGCGCTCGACGACTTCGGCACGGGCTATTCGTCGATCGGCTATCTGAACAAGGCCGTTTTCCACAAGCTGAAGATCGACGGCAGCTTCGTCCGCGAAGCCGGCTCGCGCCCCGAAAATGTCGCGATCATCCAGTCGATCGTCCAGCTCGCGAAGAGCTTCCGCATGTCCATCACTGCCGAAGGTGTCGAAACAGCAGAGGATTTCGAGCGCATGCGCGACCTCGGCTGCGACACCATCCAAGGCTATCTCTTCGGCAAGCCTTTGACCTACGAGCGCGCGAACCAGATGGTGCTCGGGCTCGGGGCAAAGCGGATGGCCGGCTGAGCCGCGTCAGGCGGCTTCCTGCGTCAGCAGCCGCCAGTTCATTCGCGGATAGGAGTTCAGCTGGCGGCCAAGGCTGCTGGTAATGAACGTCAGCCGCTCGATCGTTCGGCTGTTAACCAGCGGTCCGGCATCGAGGTAGCGGAACGGCGTTCCCTCGGCGAGCTTGAACAATTCGGCTTTCGCATTGTCGTCGTCGCCGGTGACGAAGACGTCGCTGAGCGTCTCGCCGAATTGCGGATGGTCGAAAACCTCCCAGAAGACGTTCTTGAAGGCTCCGACCACGCGGGCTTGGGGGAAGCGCCTCTGGAGAAGTTCCGCGCCGCTCGTGTCCCACGGCGTCACGAAGTCGCTGTAGTCGGCGTTGAACGGATTGCTGATGTCGATCAGAAGCTTGCCCTTGAGCTTGCTGCAATGGGCCTCCAGCTGCGGGAGCAGGCCGTCGCGATGGAAGATCGCGGGCAGGATTGCAGGCGCGCGGAGGGCGTCGGCGTAATTGCCCGAACGGAGCGTCGGAATGCTGAGATCGGCCACGAGTTCCGCCGCGCGGCTGGAATCGCGCGATCCCAGCACGACGTTGCGTCCGGCTCGGGCAAACATTGCGGCGAGGCGTGATCCCATGCGCCCGGTCCCCAAAACCCCAAGCTCAGGCGTCCAGCGTTCAGGAGCGTTCAATGACGGTCCTTTCAATAGGTGAGGTTATCGATGGGCGCGGCAATTACTGCCGCTTGCACTTGGTGCGCCAACAAAAGCGCCGCGCGATTCGATAATCCGGGCTTATCGCGTCGATAGCTACTTCCGGACGTAGCTTTCGGCCAGGAACTCGTCTGCGCGGATCGCGAGCTCGGTCCGCGAATTGACGCCCAGCTTCTCGAAAATCCCGTGGAGATAGACCTTCACCGTTCCCTCGGTGACCCCGAGCTGCTCGGCAATTTCGCGGTTGCGAAGCCCCTGCCGAACGTAGCGGATCAATTCGCGCTCGCGAGGTGCGAGCGGTGGACGGTTCGCCCCGCCGAGCGCTTCGGTCAGCTCTTTCGCCCGCTCTTCCAGCTCCGGATCGATCCATTGTCCGCCCGAACGGACGCGATCGAGGCAATCGAGGAGAAATGCGGGGTCGCTGTTCTTCAGCACCATCCCCTGAACCGCGAGGGACTTCGCTTCCATCAGCGAGCTGTCGTCCATCCCCGCCGTCAGCAGGATCACCTTGGGCGCGCGCTCTTGAGATCGGACCCGACGCAGCACGTCCATGCCCGAACCGCCGGGCATCTGCAGGTCGAGGAGGAGGATGTCGGGCTTGAGGCGATCGAGCTCGTTCAACGCCTCCTCGCCGGTTCCCGCAGTCCCGGCGATCTCATATTCGGTGCCCCGGAGAAGCACTTCGAGCGCAGTACGGATCATCGGATGATCGTCCGCGAGCAGGATCCTGGTCATTGCCGGGCTCCCGAAATCGGAAGCACGATCGACACTTTCGTCACGCCCATCCCCCGCGACAGGTCCAGTGCGCCGCCAGCTTCTTCCACGCGCTCACGCAACGACTGTGGCATCCGTCCTCCATTCGCTCTCTTCGGATAAGGCGCTCCGTCGTTCAAAAACTCCAGCATCAACTCATCCTCATTGGCTGCGAGCCGGATCTTGATGCTCTTGGCCTTGGCGTGCCGAACCGCGTTCGCGACCGCTTCGCGGACCAGCTGCTGCGCATCGAGGTGGAGCCTGGTCGGGACCATTGCCGTTCCCGGCTGCGCGGAGAATGCGCAGCTGACGTCCCACTGCTTCGAAAGCCTGTCGGCGAGAAGCCTCAGGTCCTTCGCGAGCTCGTCGACGGCGATCCGGGAGCCGCTGCGCAGGGCCGCAACGAAGGAGCGAAGCTCGCCCTGCTCCTGAAGCATCAGTTGCTTCAGCGCGTCGAGCTCGACTCCGACGTCTCCGCCGCTCGCCTCTGCCCGGCGCATCGCCTCCAGCCGGAACGCCGCGCCGGCGAGGAACTGGACGACGCTGTCATGAAGATCGCGCGCGAGCGAGAGCCTCGATCGCGCCGCCGCGCTCTCCTCCGCGCCTCGCACGAGGGCGTCGCGCTGCATGTGCGCCGTGACCAGAATCTTGAGCTGATTGGCGAGGTCGAGGTGGTCGGTGGAGAGGCTCACGACATCTTCCAGGAACAATGCACCATCGCCTGACCCCGCAGTCACGGGAATTGCCAGTCCCTGCGACAGGTGCAGCGCATCGGCAGCTTCCCTGCTGACCAGCGCGGTCGGCCTCAACCTGACGAGACTTCGGCTGGAATCCCGCTGAAGCCCCCGATCCTTGCGAAGGTCGTACAGGAAGGGCGCAAGGCCCTTGGCCACGTCGACAGCCGGCTTCTGAAGCGCGAGCTCGGCGAAGTCGCCGTGCCTCTGGACATGGGCAATCACCTTTGCGCTGTCCTGAGGATGCCAGACAAAGGCTCCCGTTCCGGCCTGTACCGCTGCCATCGACGCCCGGAGGCTGGCTTCGACCGGAGGCTGGTCGAGCGAAAGATCCTCGAGCAGCTCTTCCTGGCGGCTTGAGAAACGCGTGCGCCACTGGATCGCGAACCAGATGAGGATCAGCGAAAGGATGACCAGATGGCCGGTGCGGACAAGGAACCGCTGGAGGTCGAACTTTTCGGCCGCGGTGACCACGAGCGACCCTGCGAGAAGATACATGACGAGCACGAGGACTGCCGTCAGCGCAGTGGCGCGCCAGCCCCATCGAACGGCGGCGGACATCAGCAGGAACAGGAAGAAGGTGAAGAACGGGCTGGTATAGCCTTGCGTGAGGACGATCAGCAGCGTGAACATGCCGATGTCGAGCGCGTGTGCGGGTCCGGCCAACCGGGCGTCCATCCACCAGTCGTTCCAGGTGGAGAGAAGGATCGCGCCCGAAAAGAACAGGTATGCGACTGCAAGAATGATGCTCCTGTAGGGAGCGTGCGCGGAGCGATCGAACTCGAGCCAAATTCCGAACAGGAACAGGCACGCAAGCAGCAGCCGCCCGAGCGCGATGATCCGTCCCGAAGGTAATTGAAGTGCCCGCCCCACGGGCGAAAGGATATCGCATCCTTACCGGCTCGCACAGCCGTGCCCCAAAGTGCCGCGCGGCAACACTCACTTTGGTGAATTCAACTTTTGATAGCTTAAACGGCGGGGACTCGGCTGCTATTCCTGCAGGCCTTCACATCCAACCTTCCCGGAGGAGTGCGATCGCCTGCATCGCACTCCTCTTTTCTTGTCAAAAGAGCATCGAAATGCCCGCGTACAGCTCTAGGTCGGGCGTCTGCCGGTTGAGACCGACATTGGCACCGGCGTCGAGTTGCACGCGATCAGTCGCAAGGAATGCAGCGGACGTATCGGCGCTCGCTTGACGAACAGTTCCCGCCGGATCCCAATTCCACTGCCGCCACATCTCTGCCGATAGCGCGAACCTGGTGGTGACCTGCCAGCCCACGCTGGCGACCTGGACCATTGCCGTATGATAGCCGTGTCCGTCCGCATCAGCGACGCAATCGATCTCGGGCGTAACCCCCACGCTCAGTTTGGAATGCGGGATGCTGAAGCTCGCGGGCACAAGCAGACCACCCTCGACCTTGCCATTTCCGAGCGGCCGCTTCGCGATCGGGAACTTGACCAGTGGAAGCAGTGCAACATTTACCGGTGCATCGGCGGCGGTCAGCCGGAATTTGTAGAGCAGGTTTATATCGCCGACGCCGGAATCATGCTCGCTCGATCCGTCGACACGGCTGGTCGATCGCTGGAATGGAACCACGTCGATCTCAACGTTCGAGCGATCGTCTAGGCCGTATTTTATCGTCGTTTCGCCAACGGTGATCGACGTGTCGCGTTCGCCATCAGCTTTCTGGCTGCTCCAGTCGGCAATGCCGGTCTCGACCTGAAAGTGGCGTGCTGGGACCGTGCAGGTTCCGGTCGCCCTGCCCGGCCGGTCCGCGCAAACGATCATCGCTTCGACAGCCCCCGCCAGCAACTGCATGCCAATCATGTCTTGGCCCACGCCCCTGAGTCACATGACCGCGCGAGCCTATCAGTTACGCCTTCGCAAGGAAGTTACGCGACCAAAATCCACATGGTTTGAAAATGCGGCATTATGCGCCCGACGTGAGCCCAATTCGCTACGGAAGGATCTTGAACCCGCTCGCGAGGACCGCAGCGTCCCCGGTCTCGTCCTCGACGCGCCGTCGAGCTTCGCCGTTATCGGCCAATTTCTTGTAGCGCCGCGCCAGCTCGCGATGGCTGTCGGCGGCTCTGCGGTCGTCCGCATTGTCAGCGGCCTTCCGTTCTTCGGAGGCACGCTTCTCGAAATAGTCCTTGGACGCTTCAGTCATGAGTGGCGCCATACGCGTTCATTCCTGTCGCTAATATGACAGATGTTAGGCTTTGCCGGACGAACCGTGCGTCAAAGAGGTCGGTCAGTAACGGGCGAGGATGAATTCGCGGGCTGAGCGATATTCGTCCGGGGTCACGCGGCCGTCCGAGTTCGCGTCGGCAATCTTCCGGAATGCGCTTGCGGCCGCCTGCGCCTCATCGGCGGAAAGCAGGATGTCCCGGTCTCTGTCGTAGAATTTGAGCGCCCAGTTCATCAGCACCCAGTCGCGCTCGAAAATGGTAAGCGCGGCCGGCGTCGGAGCCGGCGGATCGGCCGTTGCCGCGAGGAGTGCAAGGAGCGCGAGCGGGATCATCGTCGCGAAAAACGCGCGAGCTGCCGTTCCGTTCAGATCAGGCGAGGTCGGCGCGCGAGCCGTGACCGCGCAGATTCGCCGGGGCGACTCCTGAAAGAGCACGCACCTCGCGGCTCATGTGCGCCTGGTCTGAAAAGCCGCAGTCGAGGGCAAGCCGGCTGAGTGGAATGTTCGTTCGCGCGAGGACATCGATTGCACGGCGCGCGCGCTGGATTCGGCGGTACGTCGCAGGGGTCGTCCCAAAGACGCTCGCAAACCCTCGGCTCAAGCTGGCCGGATGAAGCCCGGCCGTTCTCGACCAGCGCTCGAGCGACAGTGACGGGTCAGCGCGGATGGCGTCGGCGAGCAGATCCGGCCAATCGTGCGCCTGAGCCGGTATCGGGGCCAGCGTGTCGGCCAGGACGCGAAGGCCCTCGGCGGGGTCCTTCTCGCAGGCCCGAACGATCGCGTCAGGGTCGGCAACGACGCCGACGGTCGGGCCGTCCCACGCAAAGACAAGCGGGATCACGAGGACCTCGGCGCCCGGGCGGTGAAACCGGTCAAGATGACTCTCGAAAGGACGATGGAGGATCACGTTGCCGGCGCCAACGCTGTGCCGGCCGGTGTCGCCGGCTTCGTCATATCCGCCCGCGAGAACGACCGCGGCAAACGGCTCGCGATGACAGTGGCGCGGCAGGAATTCGCGCGGATCGTGCCGCATCCTGCCGGGAGCGGCGCAGCGGAAGCGCCCATGTGAATTTCGTTCAAGACCCGACATCGCGGGGACGGATAAGAACGCCCGCCGTAACAGACAATGGTTGGCTTGATGAGAAGTCTCGTTTTTGCGTTTGTGTGCCTGTTGTCGTCGCCCGCGCTTGCTGCAACTCCGCAATCCACCGTGGATCAAGTGCTCGCCGCAAACCACGCGGCGGTCGGCGCGATGCCGGCAAAAGGCACTCTCACCTTGGAATATGTGCAGAAGCAGAGCGGCCTTACCGGAACCGCGGTAAACACCATCGACCTTCGCACCGGTGCATTCGCCGAAAAGAGCGATGCCACGATCATCAGTGAGGCGCGCGGTTTTGACGGCCGCATTCCATGGCAGACCGACGTTTCGGGCGTGAGCACCGACCAGCTCGGCGGCGACCGCGTCCCGGTTGCGGTCAACCAGGCCTATCGTAACGCCAATTTGTGGTGGCGCGCGGATCGCGGCGGCGCTCAAATCGCCTACGTCGGCCGCGAAAACCTCGATGGGCAGGCGGTCGACCACCTGGCGGTGACTCCGCGCGGCGGAAGGCGCTTCGAGGCCTGGTTCGATGGCCAGACCCATTTGCTCGTGCGAACCGCCGAGCCGCAGCAGTTCTTCAAGACGCAGACCTCTTACGGCGATTATGGGCGCGTCGCCGGAGCCATGATCGCGCGGTCGCGCACCATAGACTTCGGCAATGGCGACCCGGCCGAGCTGCGCCTCAAGCGCGCGCGCTTCGGCCGGGAACAGCCGCCTGAAGCCTACTCGACCCCCAGGCGGCGACCGCCCGGCGGGCGCATCGACGGCGCGAAGTCCGTCGCCCTGCCGATCAGGCTGCTCAACAATCACGTGTATGTTGAGGCACGCGTCAACGGCAAAGGTCCCTACACCTTCATCGTCGACACCGGTGGACACACATTGATCGCGCCGCGCGTGGCCAGGGAAGCCGGCCTCAAGGTGTTCGGCCAGGGATCATCGAGCGGCGCCGGCGAAAAGACCGAGACGCTCGGCTTTGCCCGTTACGGAGAAATCGCGCTCGGGAAGGTTC
>JBKPOU010000102.1:0-20794 GCA_046733255.1 Pseudomonadota bacterium | reverse complement strand
GACGAGGATGACGACTCCGAGATAGGGGTCGTACCAGCTGTCGACGAGCATGGCCTTCAGCGGCGCGTCGGCGTCGCCCTTGGGTGGCGGGATCCGCTCGACGATCGCGTCCAGCACTTCCTCGATCCCGAGCCCGGTCTTCGCGCTTGCAAGCACCGCGTTCGACGCGTCGAGGCCGATGATCTCCTCGATCTCCTGCCGCACCCCCTCCGCATCCGCCGACGGCAAGTCCACCTTGTTGATGACCGGCACGATCTCGTGGTCGTGCTCGATGCTCTGATAAACGTTCGCCAGCGTCTGCGCTTCGACGCCCTGGGCGGCGTCCACTACTAACAGCGCGCCTTCGCAGGCGGAGAGGCTGCGGCTGACCTCGTAGGCGAAGTCGACGTGGCCCGGCGTGTCCATCAGGTTGAGCTCGTAGCCCTTCCAGTTGAGTCGCACCGTCTGCGCCTTGATCGTGATCCCGCGCTCGCGCTCGATGTCCATATTGTCGAGCACCTGAGCGCTCATCTCACGCTCGGTCAGCCCTCCAGTAGCCTGGATCAGCCGGTCCGCGAGCGTGCTTTTCCCGTGATCAATATGGGCAATTATCGAGAAATTGCGGATCTTCGAAATGTCGGTCACGCCGCGCGGGCTAGCAGGGGATTGGGGCTAGCGCGAGATGGCGCTTTCAGACCTGCTGGTGGACTCGCGCAACTTCTCTCTGCCAATCCGCTTTCGCCGAGTCGGCCCGACTGCGATGTCACATGTTTGGTGGCGGCCCGCGAGGCGATTACGATCGGCGATTGGGCATCGGGTCGGCCGCAGCCACGCCCTCGTAATCGCCCATCGCCGTCGCGAGCTCGTCATAACGATCCGCCATTTCGATATGGGATCGCCGCGCACCGGGATGGGGAGCACTCACGGCGGCGGCACGTTCCTCAGCCGCGCGGCGCATGAAATAGGCACGATCACTTTCCATCGTGGCTTCCCCCGGGAAATCGCCCACCCAATTTCTATAGCTGGAAAACGATTCGATTTCAGTAACTTGTATTAGAGGTGCGTCGCGGCCCACGCTCTAATGGACGGTGATCGAGCCATTCATCCCGAAGCTGGAATGAAGCATGTGCGTGCATTTGAGGGAATATTTCCCTGCAACCGGAGTGAGCGTCACGTCGAGCGCGGAATGCTTCGGTACCTCGATCTTGCCTTCGCGCACCAAGGCCTGTGAGGCCGGCGCGATCTTCGCCGCCGCAAAAAACTCGGGAGCCGTGAAATTATGGCCGCCCGAGGCTGTGTTGACGAGGTGCAGGACGGTCGGAACCCCGGCCTGCATCTGAAGCTCGGCCGGATTGAACTTGAAGTTCGACAAGGTGACCGAAACGGTTGCGGGCTGCGGGGCCTGGGAGACCGCGGGCGATGCGGCCGCCAGGGCGATAGCGAAGCCGAGAAGAGTCTTCATAAACACTCCTTCTTCGATGCGGCGATCAGCCCTTCGCCTTTGGCCACGCTGCGTCCGTTGACCTGTATGCGCGCTGAATTGCCGGCAGGCCTACGCACTCGGCCGCTGGTCGAAAATTACCGTTGGTTAGCATTCTGTTGTTGCGCGCGGACTTCGCGCGGTTAATCTCGGTTCGAGATTTCCCGGAGACCCCGAACCATGCACAGCCTCAAGCGACTGTCCGTCCTGCTCGCAACCTCAGCGCTTGCCGCCTGCACCACCGCTCCGGCGCCGCAGGCCCCGCTCGCTCCGCCGCCGCTCGCGGAAGCTCCCGTTCCCGCCGTCCCGGCCGAGCCGCAGCCGGCGCCGGTCAGCGAGCTTGTCAGCGAAGTCGCGATCCCGCACACGCAGTTCAAGCTCGCGAACGGCCTCACCGTCATCGTTCACGAGGATCACAAGGCGCCCGTCGTCGCGGTCAGCACCTGGTACAACGTCGGATCGAAGGACGAGCCGGCCGGCAAGACCGGCTTCGCGCACCTGTTCGAACATTTGATGTTCAACGGGTCGGACAATCTGCCGGGCGACTTCTTCACCTACCTGCAGCAGATCGGCGCGACTGATTACAACGGTACCACCTGGTTCGACCGGACCAACTATTTCGAGACGGTTCCGAAGGCGGCGTTCGAGAAGGCGCTTTTCATGGAAAGCGACCGGATGGGCTATTTGCTCGGCGTGATGGACCAGCAGAAGCTGGATAACCAGCGCGGCGTCGTCCAGAACGAGAAAAGGCAGGGCGACAACCAGCCTGGCGGGCTGGTCGAATATGCGGTCCTCGAAAACCTCTTCCCGGCCACGCACCCGTACCAGCATTCGACCATCGGCTCGATGGCCGACCTCGACGCGGCCAGCCTGGCGACGGTCAAGGAATGGTTTCTCGATAAGTATGGCCCGAACAATGCGACGCTGGTGATCGCCGGCGACGTCACTGCCGCTGAAGCCCGGCCGCTGGTCGAGAAATATTTCGGGGCGATCAAGGCCGGCCCGGTCAACACTCCGGCGGCGGCCGACGTCCCGACGCTCGCGGCGCCCAAGTCGATCGTGATGAAGGACCGGGTCGCAGCGACCCAGATCCAGCGCCATTGGGCGGTGCCGGGACTGCTTTCGCCGCAGCTCGCGGCGCTGGACGTGGGCGGATCGATCCTGGGCGGCCTGGCAAGCTCGCGCCTCGACAGGATCCTGGTCCGTGACGAGAAGCTGGCGGTCTCCGTCAGCGCCGGCCTCCAGCCTTTCCAGCGTATCGGCCTGTTCGAGGTCGACGCTACGGTGAAGCCTGGCGTCGACCCGAACGTGGTCGCCAAGAGGCTAGACGAGATCATCGCCGATTTCGTCGCCAACGGCCCGACCGAGGATGAAGTCCGGCGCGCGACGACGCGCGAGGTCAGCAGCCGGATCCGCGGGCTGGAGCAGGTCGGCGGCTTCGGCGGCAAGGCCGTCGCGCTTGCGGAAGGACAGGTCTTCGTCGGCGATTCCGACTTCTACAAGAAGAGCCTCGCGGCTTATGCGGCGCTGACGCCGGCCGACGTCAAGGCGGCGATGCAGCAGTGGCTCAGCCGGCCCGTCCTCGCCATCCAGCTGGAGCCCGGCGATCGGCCCCCCTACGAGGAATCGGCTTTCACGCCCAAGAAGGGCAAGAGCGCTGATATCGCAACGCCGGTCGTGAAGCGCGAAGTGCCCGGGGTCGCCGAGCCGGCGCCGCTCGACTTCCCGGACGTCCAGCACGTGGCCCTGTCGAACGGGGTCAAGCTCAATTATGCGCATCGGGACACCGTACCGGTCACGCAGGTCGGCATGGTGTTCGACGCCGGATTCGCCGCCGACCAGCCGGGCGAGCGCGGGCTGCAGAATTACGCCATGTCGATGCTCGACGAGGGCGCCGCGGGAATGACCTCGCAGCAGATCGCCGAGGAAAAGGAGCGGCTGGGTGCCGTCATCGCCACCGGCGGCGACGCCGACCGCAGCGACGTCACGCTGTCGGCGCTTTCGGCGAACCTGGCGCCGTCGCTCGACCTTCTCGCCGACATCGTCCAGCGTCCGACGTTCGACACGCAAGACGTCGAGCGGGTTCGCACGCAGCTGCTGACCGCGATCGCGGAAGCGCAGAAGAGCCCGCAGGGAATTGCCGCGCGCATGCTTCCCGTCCTGCTCTACGGCGAGACTCATCCGTACGGCTCGACGGGCCTCGGCGACGAAGCGGCGGTGAAGGGCGTGACTCGCGCCCATCTGGAGAGCTTCCGGCAGCACTGGCTGCGCCCGGACAACCTCGAAATCTTCGTCGTTTCCGATTTGCCGCTTGCACAGGTGCAGCAGCAGCTCGAGCAGAGGTTCGGGACCTGGACCGCGCCGCCGGCTCCGAAGGGGGTGAAGAACTTCACCGATGCTCCTGCGCGCCCGAAGGCGGAGAAGATCGTGCTGATCGACCGCCCCGGATCGCCGCAGTCGGTCATCATGGCCGGCCAGGTGACGCCGATCGATCCGCGCGGGGAGATGGCGGCGATCGCCGGCGCCAACGACGTTCTGGGCGGGACTTTCCTGTCGCGGCTCAACATGGATATCCGCGAGAACAAGGGATGGTCCTATGGTGTGCGCGGAACGGTGCAGCTCAACGCCAAGATCGTGCCCTATGTCGTCACCGCGCCCGTCCAGGCCGACCGCACCGGCGATTCGATCCGTGCGATGCGGCAGGACATCCGCGACTTCCTGACGAGCAAGGGGGTCACGGACGAAGAGCTGGACCGCACCATCGCCAACCGGATCAAGGCGCTTCCCGGACAGTTCGAAACCTCGGGATCGGTACTATCGGCGATGGAGTCGAACGCGCTCTACGGCCGGCCGGACAATTATTACGAGCTGATGGCCGACAAATATCGCGCGCAGACCAAGACGACTCTCGACGCGTCGCTTCGCGAGACGGTGAACCCGGGAAGCTTCGTCTGGGTCGTCGTCGGCGATGCAGCGAAGGTGCGTCCGCAGCTCAAGACGCTGGGACTGCCGGTCGAGGAAGTTCCGGCGCGCTAAGGCGCCGGAGCTTTAGTTGCCGCCGCGGCGGACAGACCCGCCGCCGTCGATGACGGTGGTGACCTGGGGGTCGCCGGCGTAGCGGACTTCGCCGCCGCCGCTGACAGCCGCTGCCAGCGTCTTCGATTCGCCAACCAGGATCTTGCCCCCGCCGTTCACTCCGGCCGCGACCGTGTCCGCGCTCACCGAACGAAGATCGACGAGCCCGCCGCCGCCGACTCCGGCCGCTAGCTCATGCTGATGGCCGAAACCGGGCGCCGCGGTGATTTTTCCGCCGCCCTTGATTCCCATCGGAAGCACGGTCGGATAGCGGATTTCGATCGTGAGCTTGTAATGGTTCGGGCAGCTGGCGTTGCAGGCATCGATCTTCAGCTGACGCTGGTCGTCGACGCGGAAGCTCGTGAACTGGCTGCTGCCTTCGAGGATCGTCACCTGCGGAGCGCCCGGGCGAACGATCACATCGCCTCCGCCGCGAAGCTCTACCGAGCGGAAAGCGGGGACCGACACGGTCTCTGCGGCGGCCAGGGGCGCCGCGGCGAAAACGAGGGGCAGGACGAACAGGGAAGCGCGGCGCATGGGAAGTCCTTTTCGAAACGACGCTACAAGCGTAGCGCTACATTTGTAGCGTTGTCAATCGGCGGAGGTCACGCGCGTGAAATGCCCCATCTTTCGCCCCGGACGCGGCTCGCCCTTCCCATAGACGTGGAGATGAAGGCCGGGTTGCGCGGCGAGCTCCGGCCAGCCTTTGATCTCGTCGCCGAGGAGATTCTCCATGACTGCCGAGGATCCGACGCGGCTCGTCGAGCCGAGCGGAAGTTCGCAGATCGCGCGGATGTGCTGCTCGAACTGCGAGGTGACTGCGCCCTCGATCGTCCAGTGGCCGCTGTTGTGCACTCGCGGCGCGATCTCGTTGACGATCGGGCCGTCCGGAGTGGCGAAAAATTCGACCGTCAGGACTCCCACGTGGTCGAGCGCTTCGGCGATGGAGGTGGCGACGTGGACCGCTTCTTCGCGGTGGCGCTCGACGGCTTCGCCTCCCGGAACGGTCGAGCGGCGGAGGATGCCGTTGTCATGGTCGTTGAACGGCAGGTCCCAGACCGCCGTCGACCCGTCAGCGCCACGGGCGAGGACCACCGAGAATTCGCAATCGAAGGCGATCCTGGCTTCCGCGACCGCCGGGCGGCGGCCGATCGCATCCCAGGCCGCCAGGGCTGAGCCGCTCTCTTCGGCCCAGGCCTGCCCCTTGCCGTCATAGCCGAGCCGCCGAGTCTTGAGGACGAGAGGCGTTCCGAGGCGCTCCTCGGCAGCCAGTGCGTCGCCCCCGCTGTCGACTCGCATCCATGGGCCGACACGAGCGCCCGTGCGCTCGAGGAACTCCTTTTCCAGAGCTCGGTCCTGGCCAGCCTGCAGCGATGCGACCCCGGGACGAAGCTTCGAGGCTATCACCTTGACCGAGGCCGCGGGGACATTCTCGAACTCGTAGGTGGCGACCTCGACGCTATCGGCGAAGCGCTTCAGGGCCTCGACATCGTCGTAGGAGGCGCGGGTGAATTCCGCGGCGACGTCGGCGGCGCAGGGCGCCTCGCCGGGTTCGAAGATGTGGCACCTGTAGCCGAGCTGGGCGGCGGCGACAGCGAGCATCTTGCCGAGCTGGCCGCCGCCGATGATCCCGATAGTGGAGCCCGGCGGAATCGTCATTCGGGAGTTTCGGCTACCAAGGCGGTCTGGTCCGAGCGATGCTGCTCGAGCCGTGCGGCGAGCCGATCGTCCCGCGTGGCGAGGATCGAGGCGGCGAAAAGCGCGGCGTTGATAGCGCCGGCCTTGCCGATGGCGAGCGTGCCGACGGGAACGCCGGCGGGCATCTGAACGATGGAGAGCAGGCTATCGATGCCCTTCAGCGACGCCGTTTCCACCGGGACGCCGAGAACCGGGAGGGTGGTCATCGAGGCGGCCATTCCGGGCAGATGCGCCGCTCCTCCCGCCCCGGCGATGATCACCTTGAGGCCCCGCTCGCGCGCTTCGTGGGCATAGGCGTAGAGCCGCTTCGGAGTGCGGTGCGCGGAAACGATTTTTGTCTCGTGGGCGACGCCTAGAGCCTCGAGCATTTCGGCGGCGTGGCGCATCGTCTCCCAGTCGGACTTGCTGCCCATGATGATTCCAACCAGGGGTGCCGCCACACTCTCTTCCCGAATTCGCGTCGCCGAAGCGGTCGTTTAGGAACATGTGTCCCATGCTGCAACGTTGCCGCAATGCCGCATTTCCCGCATTCCGGAATCGGGTTATGCCTTGGGAGTGCAAGGCGGTGGTGACATCGAGGAAGGGCTGATCAGCCTTTCGGACGCAGAAGCGCTGCTCGGCGAGATCGAGCGCCTTCGCACGGAGATCGCGCGCCTCGAGGACCGGGTGTCGCACCTCGACCAGCTCGCGCACCGCGACGCGCTCGTCGACCTTCCCAACCGCCGCAGCTTTTTCGCCAGCCTCGAACGGCTGATCGCACGGGTCGAGCGCTACGGCGGCCCGTCGGCGATGCTTTTCGTCGATCTCGACGGGCTCAAGCGGATCAACGACAAGTTCGGGCACACCGCGGGCGACCAGGCGCTCCTTCAGGTTTCCCAGATGCTCGTGTCGAGCGTCCGCAAGTCGGACTTCGTCGCCCGCATCGGCGGCGACGAGTTCGGAATCCTGCTCGAGCGCGCCAACGAGCGTGGCGCCTGGGAAATGGCGCTGCGGATCGTGGAGACAGTCGTCGGATCGCAGTTCTGCATCGAAAGCGCGTGCCTGACCCTGAGCGTCGCTGTCGGCGTCGGTGTGATCCAGCCGGGAGACGCGCCCCAGGCGGTCATCGATCGCGCGGACAAGGAAATGTACCGGGTGAAAGCGGCCTAGGCGCGCTCGCTCAGATAATAGAATTTCGAAGCGCTGAGATCGTCATTGAGCTCGTAGACCAGCGGCTGGCCCGTCGGAATCTCGACGGCCACGATCTCCTCGTCTCCGATGTTCGAGAGATGCTTCACCAGGGCGCGGATCGAATTGCCGTGTGCGGAAATGAGCACGCGCTCGCCTGACCGGAGGGCTGGTGCAATCGCTTCGTCCCAATAGGGAAGCACCCGCGCGATCGTGTCCTTGAGGCTTTCGGTGTCGGGGACCTCGATGCCTGCGTAGCGCCGGTCCCGCGCGACACTGTATTCGCTGTCTGGATCGAGCGGGGGCGGCGGGATGTCGAAGGAGCGGCGCCATATCTTGACCTGCTCGTCGCCGACCTTCTCGCGCATCTCCTGCTTGTCGAGGCCGGTGAGCCCGCCATAGTGGCGCTCGTTCAGCCGCCAGTGCTTGCGCACCGGAAGCCACAGCCGGTCCATTGCGTCGAGCGCGAGGTCGAGAGTCAGGATCGCCCGAGTCAGCAGGCTCGTGAAGCAAATGTCGAAGTCGAAGCCCTGGGCGAGCATCAGATTTCCGGCGTCAATGGCTTCCGCGACGCCCTTCTCGGACAGGCCGACGTCCCACCAGCCGGTGAAGCGGTTCTCGAGATTCCATTGCGACTGGCCGTGACGAAGCAGGACCAGTTGGGGCATCAGGCGTCGACCTTTTCGGCCCTGGGGACCTCAGCCTTCGCTTTCTCGAGCTCCGGCAGGATCGCGTGCAATGAATCGAGGCACGCGCGCGCCAGGTGCTTCGAGCGCTCGGGCGACCAGCCGTAGACCGGGTCGGGGAGGTCGAAATTGTCCTTGAACGGCATTTCGAGTGTCATCGACACGCAGCCATACCGCTCGGCGAGCTGGGTCGTGGACATCGACATATTGGCTTCGCCCGGCTTCGGGATCTCGTAGCCCTGGCGGGTCTGGAAGTCCGGCGAGAGCCGCTCAAGCGTCGTGCTGAACAGCTTGAACAGCCGCGACTGGTCCTCGCTGAACGAGGGAATACCCTCGAAACCGGCGAGGAAGTTGGCCGGGATGGCCTCGTCGCCGTGAACGTCCATCGCGAAATCGACTCCGGTCTCGTCCATCGCGTTGCGGACGGAGAACACCTCCGGGCTCTTCTCTGCGGACGGCGCATGCCATTCGCGGTTGAGATTCACTCCGACTGCGTTCGTGCGCAGGTGCCCGCGCCTCGACCCGTCCGGGTTCATGTTGGGAACGATTCGGAAGGTGCAGCGGTCGCGAAGCACCCGGGTGACGGGGTCTTCGAGATCTGTCAGCTTTTCGAGCGCGCCTTCCACCCACCATTCGGCCATGCTTTCGCCCGGGTGTTGGCGAGCGTAGAGCCAGACGCTGAGCGGCCCCTCGCCGAGGGTGAGGCAATCCAGGTCCTGACCGTCGAGCGACTTTCCGAGTGACGAATAAGCGACTCCCGGGAGCGAGGCGACCGACGTCACCAGGTCGTGGTGCCGCTCCATCGAATATGGCGCGAAATAGGCCAGCCAGACCACGTCTTCCGCCGGCGTGAAGCGGATGGATAGCACACCGTCCTTGTAGGTCGTGCCTTCGACGCGCAGCCATTCCTCGCGGTCGGCGGAAACGCAGGCGCGATAATCCGGCCAGCCGTTGGGATAGGCGGAGCCCGCGCAGTTGGTGATTCGAAGCGTGACCTGGCGGCCCTTCCCGCCCGCGAGGCGGAAATAGAACCACTGGTAGAAATCGGACATATGGTCCTTGGCGATCTCCAGGTCGGCGGTGTCGCCGTCCTGCTTAACGACGCGGATATTGCCGGCGTCGAATGCGCTCGAGATGATGAGGGTCATGGAATCCTTGGAGCCATGTTGGAATTGGCCGACGCTGATAGTGCGGCGCTGCCGATGAGGCAAACGCCCCACCACCCGAAGGTTCGGCTGGCAAAGAGCGGCGGCGTTCGCTAGCCGCTGATTCCATGGCAAAACTCCCTGTCCTCGTCACCGGCGGCGCCGGCTATATCGGCAGCCATGCCGTCCTTGCCCTCAAGGACCGCGGCTGGCCCGTCGCAGTCATCGACAATTTGTCGAACGGAGCGCGCCGGGCGGTCCCGGACGACGTGCCCTTTTATGAGGGCGATGTTGCCGATCGCTCGCTCGTGGAGCGGATTTTCCGTGAGCAGGACATCCGCGCGATCATGCATTTCGCGGGATCGATCGTCGTTCCCGAAAGCGTCGAGAACCCGCTGCTTTACTACGGGAACAACACCGTCGGGACTCATTCCCTGATCGGAGCGGCGGTGGCGTCGGCAGTGAGGCACATCCTGTTTTCGTCGACCGCGGCAGTCTATGGCGCGCCCGAGCGGGTCCCAATCGAGGAGAGTGACGCCAAGGAGCCGATCAACCCTTATGGCGCATCGAAGCTGATGACGGAACGGATGCTGGCCGACGCCTCGGCCGCCTATCCGCTCAATTACGGTGCGCTGCGTTACTTCAACGTATCCGGCGCCGACCCCGAGCTTCGCACCGGCCAGATGGGCAAGGGCTCGACCCACCTGATCAAGGTCGCGGTCGAGGCGGCGGCCGGCAAGCGCGACCACGTCGACGTCTTCGGCGCCGATTATCCGACGCCGGACGGGACGTGCATCCGCGACTACATCCACGTTAGCGACCTTGCCGACGCCCACGTTCTCGCGCTCGAGCGGCTGATCGAAAGGCCGGACGAGAACTTCGTCCTCAATTGCGGCTATGGCGAGGGTCTCTCTGTTCTCCAGGTCCTCGACGCAGTCGATAGCGCCGCCGGCCAGCCCGTGACCCGCGAGATGAAGCCTCGCCGCGCCGGCGATCCGCCGATGCTGGTCGCTTCCAACCGCCGGTTGGTCGAAACGCTCGACTGGACTCCCCGCTTTGCCGACATCGACACGATCGTAACCCACGCGCTTGAATGGGAGCGCAAGCTGTCAGGGGCCGAAATCGCGTGAATTGCTTCAAGTGCGTTTGTGCGCCGCTCGCGCTCATCCTCGCGGCGGCCGCCCCGGCTCCGCAACCTGTCGACCCTGGCGCGACGCAACGCGTCCGCGCCGACGTAGAGTTCCTCGCAAGCGACCTGCTGGAAGGCCGCGACACGGGTTCGAAGGGCTATGAGATCGGAGCTTCCTATGTCGCCTCGCAGTTCCGGGCGATCGGGCTGACTCCGGGCGGAACGGACGGCGGCTGGTACGAGCAGGTGCCGTTCCGAAAGACATCGCACGCGTCGGCCCCGACGGCATCGGTCGTCCTCTCGGGCAAGGCACTCTCCCTCGCTCCGGGCAAGGATATAGCCGTCCGCCCCAGCCTCACTCAGCAGCAACGCAGCATCGACGTGCCCTTGGTCTTCGCGGGACACGGAATCAGCGATCCGCGGCTGGGCATCGACGATTATGCCGGGCTCGACGTCCGCGGGAAAATCGTCGTCGCATTCGAGGGCGCGCCGGAGGGGCTTCCGAGCGAAGTGTCGGCGCATCTCAACAGCTACAAGTCCATCGTTGCCGCCGGGAAGGGCGCGGCCGGACTGATCGAGGTTTCCGGGACCGGGACCCGGCCGGGCTTCAACCTGCTGTCCTACTACGACCGACCGATCATGGACTGGGTGGATCCGACCGGAAATACTCAAAGCCAGTCGACCAAGCTTCCGCTGATCGCCGCGATCTCGAAGGACGTCGCCGAGAAGCTCTTCAAGTCCGCGGGCAAGGATTTCGCCGCGACGATGGCGGCGGCGCGCAAGCCGGGAACGCTCCGTGGATTCACTGTTCCCGCGCGGCTCAAGTTGGTCGACAGGATGAGCTGGCACAACTTCACGAGCCCCGAGGTCATCGGTGTCCTTCCGGGAAGCGATCCGGCGCTCAAAGACGAATATGTCGTCCTGATGGGGCATCTCGACCATCTCGGAGTGAAGGCGGACGCCAAGCCGGGCGAAGACGCGATCTACAACGGCGCGCTCGACAATGCCGCGGGCGTGGCAACGATGATGGAAGCGGCGCGCGAGTTCGTCGCATCGGGCAAGCCGCCGCGGCGCTCGGTCCTGTTCATCGCCAACACCGGCGAAGAGAAGGGGCTTCGGGGAGCCGACTATTTCGCCGCCCATCCTACCGTGCCGAAGGACCAGATCGTCAGCGTCGTCGACCTCGACATGCCGATGCTTCTTTATCCGTTCACGGACATCGTCGCATTCGGCGGCGATCATTCGACCGTTGCGCGGACGATCGCGGATGCGGCGAAGTCGATGGGCGTGTCGGTATCGCAGGACCCGATGCCGGAGGAGGCGATCTTCGTCCGTTCCGACCATTATCGCTTCGTTACCCGCGGAATTCCCGGCATCCTGCTGATGACGGGCTATGCCAATGGCGGCGAGCCGAAGTGGAAGGACTTCTTCGCCAAGCATTACCACAAGCCGACCGACGATCTCTCGCAGGCTATCCTGTGGGACCAGGGGGCGCGCTATGCCGAGCTCAATTACCGGATCTCGCGAGCGCTCGCCGACGCCGACCAGCGGCCGCTCTGGTACCAGGGCGATTATTTCGGAGACACGTTTGCGCCCGGCCAGCCGCGCGCGCAGCCGCAGCCTTGACTTGAAGCCGCTGTCCCCATAGGGGAGCCGCCGGTTCCCGGAACCTCCCGATATTCACGCTTTAGAGACGAGGCGGCGCGCCCGATGAAAGTTCGTAACTCACTCAAGTCGCTGAAGGCGCGGCATCGCGATTGCCGGGTCATCCGCCGCCGCGGCCGCGTCTACGTCATCAACAAGACGAACCGGCGCTTCAAAGCCAGGCAGGGCTAACAAGCCCTCGACCATCGGCGTGCGCTTGCACGCCTCGCTAAACGCTCCCAAATAAACCCCTGCTCGATTCGGCGCGGAAAGCTGTCGAACCGCTTCACGGCGGGTTCACCTGCTCTGCCGTACAAGCCGAGCATAGGGAGTAGTGTGACATGAAGAGGCATTTGGTATCCACGGCAGTTGCGGGAATTGCGTTGTTCGCAATCGCAACGGGCGCGGCCGCTTATGCCGCGCCGCAGGGGAAGAGTCAGGAAACCCCGAAAGGCTGGAACTACGAGATCAAGGACGGCAAGCGCGTTCCGAAAGGCAACCGCGTGGCCAACGCAGACGGCAGCTGGCGCGAGGAAGTCCGCCAGGGCAAGTGCGTGACGATCAAGGAAAAGTCGGCCGCCGGCGAATATAAGGAAACCCGCCGCTGCGATTGAGCGGCGGCGCCATCAGCGTCGTCTGATCATCCGGTCTTTCCGGGCGCGGCCTTGATCGCGCACTTCGGCAGGCCGAAGCTTTCGACATCCTTGCAGTCGCGTACTTGAGCGCTTCCGTCGGGGCCGATGAAGATCGCCCAGTCGCGCCCGTCGGCGCAGCTCGCCATCCATTCCTCGAGATTCTCGTAATCGCCGACATAGCCTGATTTGGTGATCCGCTGGCAGCGGTAGCCCGAATCGTAGATCGCGCGCTTCAGGGCAATCGCGCGGTTGAGGTCGTTGGCTTCGTGCAATTGCCGTTGCGCTTCGCCGCGCACCTTGATCGGCCGCGCCGGTTGCTGGGTCTGGGACTGGCCATTGTCGCCGCAACCGGAAATTGCGAGGCCCGCTGCCAGGATTGCGAAATATGCGTTGCGCATTCGTCCTCCTCGTCCTTGCCAACGCGACAGAGGCGCGAAAGCTTCCCGCGCCGCTAGTCGTCGTAAGCGATCGCCACCTTCGCCGCGGCGGCCTTGGCGCGGTCAATGGCTTCCTCGACATTCTCCGCACGAGCGAGCGCGACGCCCATCCGGCGGCGTTGCAGAGTCTTCGGCTTGGCAAAAATGCGAAGATCGATCGGCTTGTTCGGTGCCCCAAGCGCAAGTGCGTCGGCCATTCCCCCATAGGAAAATTGCTCGCTTTCGCGGTCGGCCAGGATGACGGCCGATGCTGATGGGCCGGCAAGATCGATCGCCGGGATCGGAAGGCCCAGGACCGCGCGCAGGTGAAGCTCGAACTCGTTCGGATATTGGGAGATCAGCGTTACCATGCCCGTGTCGTGCGGGCGCGGCGACAGCTCGGAGAAGATGGCTTCGTTGCCGCGAATGAAGAATTCGACGCCGAAAACGCCATGTCCGCCGAGCGCTTCGACGACTCGCTTCGCCTGGTGCTGCGCGGATGCGAGCGCTTCGCCGGGAACAACCGCCGGCTGCCAGCTTTCGCGATAGTCGCCAAACTCCTGGCGGTGACCAATCGGCGGGCAGAAGAGAATGCCGTCGTTCGTCGAGACGGTGAGGAGCGTGATCTCGCTGTCGAACGCCACAAACTCCTCGACGATCACCCGGGGCCGGTCGCCGCGCATGTTGGCGACGCCATAGTCCCAGGCGGCGCCTACCTCGTCCTCGGTCGCGGCGGTGCTTTGGCCCTTGCCCGAGCTCGACATCACCGGTTTCACCACGCACGGAAGCCCGACGTCCGAGGCGGCGGCAATTGCCTGGTCGCGACTCTCGGCGAAGCGGTATCTCGACGTCATGAGGCCGAGCTCGCGAGCCGCAAAGTCGCGGATCCCGTCGCGGTTCATCGTCAGCTGGACCGCCTTTGCGGAAGGCACGACGTGCCAGCCCTCGCGCTCCAGCTCCGCAAGAGTCTCGGTGCTTATCGCCTCGATTTCGGGCACGATGTAATCGGGCCGGTGCTTCTCGACGGCCGTGCGCAAAGCGGCACCATCGAGCATCGGGAAGACTTCGAACGCATCGGCCATCTGCATCGCAGGCGCGTTGGCATAGCGGTCGCAGGCGATGATCCGGCAGCCCACCCGCTTCGCCGCGATTGTGAATTCGCGGCCCAGCTCGCCGGAGCCGAGCAGCATCAGGCTGGCAATGTGCATTCCCGCCCGATAGTCACTGCAGTTCACAAAGTGGAGTGATTATGCGCCCGCTCTTGCTCGTTCCGGTCCTCGCTCTCCTTGCAGCCGCGCCGCCGCCCAAGCCGACAACGCCGAGCGAGATCGTCGCGGCCGCTCCGGCGAGCGCCTGGAAGGCGATTCCGTCCGGCGACCTGCTGGTGATGGACCTCAAGAGCGGTGGACGGGTGGTGATCCAGCTCGCGCCCGATTTCGCTCCCGTGCACGTCGCGAACATCCGCGCGCTCGCCGCTGCCCACTGGTGGGACAAGGCCGCGATCTACCGGGTTCAGGACAATTATGTCGTGCAGTGGGGCAAGAACGAAAGCGAAGATCCGCTCCCCGCCGCGGTCGTCGCCAAGCCTCCCGCCGAATATGCGCGGCCGCTTGAGGGGCTTACGGTCCACCCGCTCGGCTATCCCGACGCTTATGCGCCGAAGGCCGGCTACGCCCTAGGCTGGCCGATCGGCTACGATCCGCAGACTGCGACGGCGAACTTGGTCCATTGCTATGGCTATGTCGGCGTCGGCCGCGACCTCGCCCCCGATACGGGAACGGGCGGCGAGCTCTATGCGGTGATCGGCCATGCGCCGAGGCACCTGGACCGCAATATCGCCGTGGTCGGCAGGGTGATCAGCGGCATCGAGGCTATGACGACGCTGCCGCGCGGGACGGAGGCGCTCGGCTTCTACAAGGAGCGCTCGCAGGACGTGCCGGTCGCGAGCGTTCGCCTGGCGAGCGAGATGCCCGAGGCGGAGCGGCCGTCGTTTCAGTATCTCGATACGGACAGCCCGGCTTTCGCCGATTACGTTCACGCCCGGGCCAACCGGAAGGACGATTTTTTCATCCGACCGGCCGGCGGTGTCGATCTATGCAACGCGCCGGTACCGGTTCGCCCCTCTCCGGCCGGGTGATGGGTTACGCCGCCCAGGCGTGATGCTCGGCCTTCTTGTGCAGGATTATCACCGGCCGCCCGTGCGACCGCATGCTAGCCTCGGCAAGCGGCAGCGCAGTCGCGCAGAATGCGCATTCGGCGGACACCCGGCCGATGATCCATTGCGTGCGGCCGCAGCCGGGGCAGTGGTTCACCTCGTGCTCCCGATACACCGCGTGATAGCCGCGAAGGGTCGGCTGGTAGGTCGTATCGTTCTGGCCTGTGAAGGCAGCCATGTGACGTTCCTTTCGGGTCGGGTGAACGAGCGAAAGCTTCGCCGGTTGCATCCGCGCCCCGAATCAGGACATCGGGAAACTTTTCGTTAAGTATGAAGTCGCTAACGATTCCAGCGTATTAGATGACGTCGTCGAGCGAGACGGGCTCCGCGAACTCGGCGCCGATCCGGTCGCCGGCAGTCCATTTGACGACCGCATTGGCGCGCTCGCGGCCGGGCAGCATCAGCCAGATTCGCGAGCCGACCTCGAACCGGCCCTCGGACTCCGCCATGAAGCCGGACGATGAGATGTTGAGAACTCGCGCCTCGACGCCATTTTCGCCGAGTTCGCGCATTTTCACGTCGAGTTCGACAGAAACGCGCGGCATCCGTCGTCGATCGCTGGGATCGGGGGCCTCGGCAATGCGCGCCTTGATCATGGCAAAGCTCATCTCCACGCGCCTTACTCCACAGGGGCCGCAAAGCTGATGCCGATCTTGCCGTCCCTGACCCAGCAGACACTCGCCGAAATCGGCCTGCGGCCGATCAGCTGAACGCTTATCGTCTCGCCGATGTGCGGGATCAAGGAGAAGATGAGCATCGCGCCGCCCCGCGAGAGATTCACAAGGCGTACGACATGCTTTCGGCCGCGGAACTCGAGCACCGCGGTCTGGGACTGCGCGTTCGGGCGCGGTTCGGTCCGCTCGTCGACGTGACGCGTCTCGGTACGCGGCACCATCGAGCCGTCGAGATACTTGCTCGCCATGGCTCCCCCACCACTTGAAGCAGTCGCTGCTAGCGACAATGGCTTAAAGATTGGTTCTTATCCAGAATGTTACATCCAGAGTGTGGCTTTCCACCACTGGCCCGCCACATTCAGCCCGTGTATTGATGGATTCGGGCAAGACGTGTGGGCTCGGCCACGAGCCGAATAGCGAGAGTAATCGTGAGATTCCCTGACCGATTCAAAGCATTCGCACTTTTCTGCGCTGCCTCGGCGATTCCCTTCGCCGCGCAGGCGCAACAAGCTCCGGCGAGGCAGCTTGGGCCGGCAATTCCGGTCCAGGTGCAGCAGCGGCCGCTTCCAGCTTCGCCGCAACAGCAGCTTCCGCCGGCGGCCCAGCCTCAGCCGCTGCCGCCGCCCTTGTGGAGCATCCCGGATGTCCAGGCGCTGCTGGTCTATATAAGCTCCATCGACAAGGAAGGGCTCGATCCGGCGGATTACGATCCGAATGGCCTGGCGGCTGCGCTCAACGGCGGCGACCCTATGGCCGTCAGCGAGGCTGCCACCGACCGTTTCAACCGCCTGTCGGCGGACCTCGCGCTTGGCCACGTTCGCGGCAAGGACCGCATTGACTGGTGGATCAAGGATCCCGACCTGGACGGCGGGCGCCAGGACCAGCTCCTGCGTTGGGCGTTGATGAGTCATCAGGTCAAGGAGACTTTGGACGGCCTGTCACCCGTCCATCCGCAATATGCGGCGCTCAAGCACGCGCTGGAAGTCACTCCTGCCGACGAAAAGGAAAAGCGGGGGCGGATCCGGCTGAACATGGACCGCTGGCGCTGGCTGCCGCAGAACCTCGGCGAGCGCTATATCATCGTCAACGTCCCCGCCTACACGGCCGCGCTGGTCGAGAAGGGCGAGACCATTTCCCGGCACCATGCCGTTGCCGGGAAGATCTCGACCCCCACTCCGCAGCTTTCGGCGATGGCGACTGGAGTGATCCTCAATCCGTGGTGGGAGGTGCCCAAGAGCATTGCTCACGAGGTCGCCGGCAAGCGAGGCTATGTCGCGGTCAAGGGCGACGACGGGAAGGTGCAGCGCTGGCGGCAACCGCCGGGGCCGACCAATGCACTCGGCCGGATCAAGTTCGTGATGCCGAACTCGAAGGCGATCTATCTTCACGACACCAACGCCAAGAGCCGCTTCAACAGCAAGGTTCGCGCTTACAGCCATGGCTGCATCCGCACCGA
This sequence comes from Pseudomonadota bacterium, assembly GCA_046733255.1. Taxonomy (GTDB): domain Bacteria; phylum Pseudomonadota; class Alphaproteobacteria; order Sphingomonadales; family Sphingomonadaceae; genus Sphingomicrobium. The sequence goes on along the minus strand of JBKPOU010000102.1, from coordinate 3,395 downwards.
GCACATCATGGACCTGGCGAAGATCCTGCTCACGGAGGGCGCGCAGAACGCCGCGGCCGTCGATGAGTCCGGCAAGCCCGCCGAAACGTGGACGAAGGAAAGGGTCGACGAGACGATCGCTAGCGGAAAGTCGGTGGAAGCTAACTTCCCGGAACCGCTTCCGGTCTACATCGTCTATATGTCGTCCGCGGCGACAGTTGACGGCCGGATCATCGACTATCCGGACATCTACAAGCGCGACGGGTCGGTGATCGCTTCGCTTCGCGACGTGCGGACGCCGGGCAAGCCGACCAGGGATGCGGCAAAGCCCGCGCCCCCGAAGGACAAGGTCGCGACGCGCTAAGCCGTATCGAGGCTATTCAGCCTTCAATGCCTTTACCGCGGCGAGCGTCTTTTCGACGTGCTGGCTGAAGTCCAGGTCGTCGTGGACCATGACGATCTTGCCGTTGGGTGCGATCACGTAGGAAACGCGCTTGGTCAGGTCCGGATGCTCCGCCCAGGCGACGTCATACGCCTTCGCTGTCGGCTCGGTTGCCGTAGCAACCGGGAAGGCGTTGCGGCATTCCTCGACCGAGAATTTCTCAAGCGTCGGAAGGTCGTCGCGGGACATTCCGATCACCCGCGCGCCGAGCTTCTTGAACTCCGCGCTCGCGTCGCTGAAGGCATGCGCCTCCATCGTGCAGCCCTTGGTGAAAGCCTTGGGGAAGAAATAAAGGACGACCGGGCCGTGCTTCAGCTGTTCCTTCAGGTGCAGCTTGAACGGCTTGCCGGCGAGCGCCCCGGTGGTCGTGAAATCGGGCGCCTTTCTTCCGACCGGAAGCGCACTCCAGGCCGGGATCGATATCGACGCGAGAGCGAGGCCAATCAGCAGTTTGCGCATCACTTACTCCTCTGATCCGTTGCGTGCCGCAGCCCCACGGTCCGCTCGCTGTTTAATGGCTGTGTTCGTGATTGTCGCCACTCTTGTGGCGATGCTCGCCCTCTTCGCCATCCTCATGGGCGTTGGGGAGCGAGGCATATTGGGCCGCGCTTACCTTGGGCAGCTGCTTGACGAAGGCGGCGACTTTCCAAAGCTCCTCGTCCTCGTCGGTTTTGCCGAAGGCAGGCATCGCGCTCATTCTGATGCCGTTCCTCGCGATCCAGAAAATCTCGGGAACGCTCCAATCGGCGCCCGCCTCGGCAAGGTTCGGCGGTTTCGGGTTCATGCCCGACGCAAACTCGGCGGGCTCGGCGCCGGGCCCGCCGTGACAGGCCTGGCACATGCCCTTGAAGTGCGAACCGCCCTCGAGGACGTCGGCTTGCGACAGCTTCGGCGCCGTGAGCCCTTTCGCGCTCGCCTTGACGCCGTGCTCCATCGACTCTTCGAGCAGCCAGCCGACGCCGGGCGGATCGCTTTTCGACGCCGCCACGGGATAGAATCCGCCGAGGACCACGACTGCGACGATGACGAGGATCAACGCAAGCATCGCGAGCGCGCCGAGAGCCGCGGCGCTGATCGGACTGGATCGGATGGCCATAGTGCGACATTCCCCTTTCTCGACTGGTGCCGATAGTGAAGAACCGGCCGGCCCGCCACCGGTTCAGCAGATGAGGTGACTGTGCGAAGGTTGATCGTCCTTGCCGCCATGCTGGCGGGCTGCAGCGGCGGCGCTGACGAGGCCAGAGTTGTTCACAATTCTGTGACCGATGAATCCGCGCAAGCGAACAGTGCGGCACCCGAAATGGAGCCACGCGCGGTGGCGGCGGAACCGGTCAGCGCTTGCCTTGTCCAGGAGGGGAAACTCGTCCCCCCGAATGAGCTCCATGCAATTGGCACCGAACCCTTCTGGGCAGTGGAAGTGGAGGGCCGCTGCGTCACCTATTCGACGCCCGAGGACCAGAAGGGGACCAGGGTGTGGACACGGTTCGAGGGCACGGCGACGACCGGCACCTGGACCGGCGCGCTCGAAGGACAGGAGTTCGTGATGGCGACCACGCCGCAGGACGGCTGCTCGGACGGAATGTCGGACAAAAGCTATCCGATTGCCGTGACCCTGACAGCGAAAGGCGAGCAGCGGCGCGGATGCGCGGAGCAGCGCTGGACCCGCTAGATGCCGCCCCGCCGACGCAGGAGCGCAAGCGTCGCTTCGTCATGCGTCCCTTCGAAGAACGCGTCGAGCGCGGCCTCGAACCGCGGATCGTCCGAAATCGAAGTGAACAGTGTCAGGCTCGATCGGAGCTTCATGGAATCGATCTCCCCGAGGATCGAAACGGCGTCGCGCTTGCCGGCCCAGGCGAGGATCGCCTCGGCCGATTCCATCAGCCGCGGGCCGAGAATCGGATGGTGCAGATAGGCTTGGGCTTCATTCAGCGAACCGATCGCGAAATGGCGGCTGGTGGCGCTTTGGCCAAGGCCCGCGAACTGGGGGAAGATGAACCACATCCAGTGGCCTTGCTTGGCGCCGGCCTTCAGCTCGGCGAGGGCCTGCTCGAACACGCCGTCCTGCGCGTCGACGAAGCGTTGGAGGTCGAATGGATCGGAAACGGGACTCATCGGCCTTCCATAGCGGATGGCGGCCGCTCGGCTCTAGCGCTCGGCGGCCAGCCATCCGGTTACGAGGTAAAGCACGAGGACGACCGGGCCGGTGAGCAGGAGCGCCGCGACCAACGCGAGGCGGATGATCAGTGGGTCGACTCCGGTAAAGTCGGCGATCCCGGCGGCGACGCCCATGATCTTGGCGTCGCGCCGGTTGATCAGGAAATGATTGTTCACTGTCGAACCTCCGTTCAGGCAATCAGCGAGGTTGCGCTGCTGACGCACAGCATCGCGGTGATGAAGGCGGCTGCGAGGGCGGTTGCGGTCTCGCGGCTGGCAGAGAAAGTGGCGAACATTGTCTTTTCATCCCTTTTGATTCGTCTGGCCCACCATTGGGCCACGGAGACATCAATGCAGGGAGTGTGCCAATTGAGATTTCTCTAATGAAATCAGTACCGGGCATATTTGCCATGTCGAATTTTGCGGCGCGTCTCGCCAGCGGTTGGGAAAATCCGCCAACCTAATCGCCGTAGCCCAGCCGTTCCGCCCAGGGCATGAGGATTGGCAGCACCGGCTCGAGCTGCTCGCGATAATTCCGCCAGCGGCCGACGGCCTTGCCGCTGATCGGCTGAACCACCTGGTCGAAGCTCGGCGTGCTAATCGCTCCCCTCGCTTTCGCCGTGGCGCGGTGGTCGAGCAATCCGGCTTGCCAGTCGAGCCCAATGAAATCGATGACCGGACGAAGCGCGCCTTCGGGGTCGCTAACGACATCTTCGTAAGCGACGGTCCGAAAATTCAGCCCGAACGCATCGCAGGCCCGAGTCCAGAAGGTCAGCACCGCGTCGTAATAATTGGCCGCATCCCGAATATCGAGAAAGCA
>JBKPOU010000101.1:0-3172 GCA_046733255.1 Pseudomonadota bacterium | reverse complement strand
ATCTTGTCGAGCTCGTAGGGGCTGCCGTGCGGAACGAGGAATAACTCGGCGCCGAGCTCCGCAAGACGCGCACACACCGGCTCAAGCCACATGTCCTCGCATATCGGGACTCCGATCTTCAATCCCTTGAACTCGAACGGTTCGGGAAGCGGCCCTGGAGTGAAAATTCGCTTTTCGTCGAACGTGCCGTAGTTCGGTAGCTCGTGCTTGAACGTCCGGCCGATCACACGCCCGCCGTCCGCCAGGATCATGGCGTTGAACAGCTGCCCGCCTTCCTGCACCACTGTCCCGATCAACATCGCCGGCCCCGGCTCGACCGTCGCGGCGACGAGCTGGTCGGTGCACTCGTGCGCTCGGCGAACGAACTCGGGCTTCAGCACCAGGTCCTCGGGAGGGTAGCCGATCAGTTGGAGCTCAGGGCAAAGCAGCAGGTCCGCGCCCTTCGCCCTGCGTCGCATTTCCAGCATCGCGCCGGCGTTCCCCTCGAGGTCGCCGACGCGCTGGTTCACCTGCGCAAGCGCGATCGTCAGCCGGTCTGTCATCGCCATGCGCCTTTAGCGCGCCCAGTCGGCGGAGCAACCAAGGCTTTGCTTCGCGCGACTCGTCTGGCAAAGGCACCAGCCACCGCCGCTGGGGAATATACGCGCCATGAAATTGCTCGCCGGGAACAGCAATCCGCCGCTGGCCCGAGCCATCGCCGACTATCTGGAGCTGCCGCTGACGGAAGCGAGCGTGCGCCGGTTCGCGGACGAGGAAATCTTCGTCGAGATCAACGAGAATGTGCGCGGCGAGGACGTGTTTGTCGTCCAGTCGACCAGCTACCCCGCCAACGACAATCTGATGGAGCTGCTGATCTGCATCGACGCGCTCCGGCGGGCGTCGGCCAAGCGGATCACCGCAGTCATCCCGTATTTCGGCTATGCACGGCAGGACCGGAAGCCAGGTCCGCGCACCCCGATCTCGGCAAAGCTCGTCGCCAATTTGATCACCGTCGCGGGAGCGAGCCGCGTGCTGACGATGGACCTCCACGCAGGCCAGATCCAGGGCTTCTTCGATATTCCGACGGACAATTTGTTCGCCTCCCCCGTTATCGCCGCCGACATCCGAGCCCGCTTTTCGACAGACAGGCTGACGATGGTGTCGCCGGACGTGGGAGGAGTGGTGCGGGCGCGAAGCCTCGCCAAGCGGCTCAACAACGCTCCCCTCGCGATCGTCGACAAGCGCCGTGAGCGGGCCGGCGAGTCGGAGGTTATGAACATCATCGGCGACGTCGACGGGCGTACCTGCATCCTCATCGACGACATCGTCGACAGCGCCGGAACGCTCTGCAACGCCGCTGCGGCGCTTCGGCAGCAGGGCGCGACAGACGTCTTCGCCTATTCCACGCACGGCGTGCTTTCGGGCGGAGCGGCGGCGCGGGTGGGCGCGTCCGAGCTAAAGGAGCTGGTCGTCACCGATTCGATCTGGAGCGGCGAGCCCGACGCGAAAGGCGGCAAGATCCGGCGGCTCACCGTCGCCCCGCTGCTTGCCGAGGCGATCAAGCGGATCGCTGACGAAGCGAGCGTCTCCAGCCTCTTCGATTAGATGTGCAATCTCTACCGGATCGAGAAGAACCCCGACGCCATCCGCCGCCTGTTCGAGGGCGTCCAGATCCCGCTGGCCTTCCCTGAAGGCGTTCCCAACATCCAGCCTGCCGACATCCACATCACCGACCGCGCGCCGGTCGTCCGCTGGGCGAGCGGCCAAGCGGAACTGATTATTCGCCGCTGGTCTTGGCCTAGCCCGAACGGCAAGCCCGTGTTCAACATGCGCTCCGATGGGCGGAACTTCCCGAAGGACCGCTGCCTGGTCCCGCTCGACGGCTTCTACGAATATACGGCTCCCGAAGACCCGAAGCAGAAACGCAAGAGCTGCTGGCTGTTCCGCCCCGCGCCCGGACAGGAGTTCGCGATCGCCGGGCTTCTGAGGCCTCACCCGCAGGTTGGAGAGGCCTTTACTTTGCTGACTGCCCCGCCCGGCCCCGACGTCGAGCCCTTGCACAATCGTCAGATCGTCCTTCTGCGGCCCGACCAGTGGCGGCCGTGGCTCGACGGCACAGCGAAGTCGCTCGACATGCTTCACCCGACGCCGGCGGGCAGCCTCGACGTGGCTGCCGCCTGAGCGGTACCCTGAGCCTGGTTCAGGGTCCATTTGCTTGTCCGCAGTGAGTTGTCGGGATGGATGCTGAAACAAGTTCAGCATGACGGTGGTTGAGAGACGCATGCCAACAGTCCTGATCACTGGAGCGAACCGGGGCATCGGCCTCGAATTCGCTCGCCAATATTCGGCCGACGGCTGGGACGTCGTCGCCACCGTCCGCGAGAGCAGCCCTGAGCTGGACTCGCTCGGGATTCGCGTCGAGCAGCTCGACATGCGCGAACTAGACGCGGTGGCGAGCTTCGGCGAGCGGCTCGAAACGCTCGACGTGCTGATCGCCAATGCCGGCACCTATGGACCCAGATCGCCGCGCAAGGGAGACGAGGGCGAGGAGTGGCTGGAAACATTCGCCGTCAACACTATCGCACCCTATCTCCTCGCCCAGTCAGTTCTGCCGCTGGCCGACCGCTCAGGCGGCAAGCTGATCGCCATCAGCACCAGGATGGGAAGCATCGAGGACAACAGCTCGGGCGGCTACATCGCCTATCGCTCGTCGAAATCGGCGCTGAACATGGCGTGGCGAAGCCTGGCGATCGACAACGCGGGCAAGGTCGCCTGCGCCGTCCTCCACCCCGGCTGGGTGCAGACTCGGATGGGCGGAAGCTCGGCGCCGCTGTCGCCGGACGACAGCGTTTCCGGCATGCGGCGCGTGATCCAAGGCCTGGGCTCGGACCAGTCGGGCGGCTTCTTCAGCTACGACGGGTCCAAAATTCCCTGGTAGCTTGCCCGAATCGCCTGCGCCCTCTATAGGCGCCGCCTTTCCAGCTTAGTGGAAAACCCCAATGGCCCGGCCGGAAGGCATGCCGTGGCGATTGGACAACGTCGCGTCCCGCGGGACGCAAAGGAGACGAAAATGCCCAAGCTCAAGACCAAGAGCGGCGTGAAGAAGCGCTTCAAGCTCACCGCCACCGGCAAGGTGAAGCATGGGGTCGCCGGAAAGCGCCACCGGCTGATCAGCCACAACGCCAAGTACATC
>JBKPOU010000100.1:0-32740 GCA_046733255.1 Pseudomonadota bacterium | reverse complement strand
GCACCGGCGCAGGCATGAAGCTTTTCTGCGCGGGCGTCGGCAATCGATATCCAGATATCGAGGACGCTTCCCGCGCGATGAAGAAGAGCGAGCATGACAGCTGCGTGCAAAACGGGGTCAAGAGCGTCATCGAGGTCCCCGTGGGAATCGACGGACTGACCATCATCGAGGCCAAAACCGGCCCCGCCATGAACCTGACCCAGGCCGATATCTACAAAGCGCTTGCTGCCAATCCTTTCGGCAAGGGGCCGAATACCGCGCAGACCTGGAAGGACGTCAATCCGTCGCTTCCCGCGATCAAGATCCGGGTCCTTGGTCCGCCACCGACCTCGGGCACGCGCGACAGCCTTGCGGACCTCTATCTAGAGAAGGGCTGCGACACCGACTCCGCGATGAAGGCGCTCAAGAAGAGCGATGAGGACCAGCACAAGCAAGTTTGCACGAAGATTCGCGAGGACGGCGCCTATGTGGAAGCCGGCGAAAACGACAACCTCCTCGTACAGAAGGTCTCCGCCGATCCGGGCACGCTTGGAATCCTCGGTTTCTCCTACCTCGATGAGAATGCGGACAAGATTCGCGCGGTCCAGATCGCCGGCGTAACTCCGTCCGAGGAGACGATCGCAAATCTAAGCTATCCGGGCGCGCGCAAGCTCTACATCTACCTGAAGGGCGAGCATTTGCAGGTAAAGCCCAAGATGCGCGATTTCGTCGCGGCCTACGCCAGGATGTGGAACAAGGGCGGGCCTCTCGAGCGTGTCGGCCTGGTGCCGTTTGGCGGAGCCGATTCGGCCGACGCTGCGACGCAGGCAACCGACCTGAAGCCGCTCGATCCGAGCAGCCTGAAGTAAGGCAGGAAAGGGCGTGAGCCTCAGCCTCGTCCTGATAGCGGTTCTGTTTGTCGCTCTTGCTACCGGCTGGTTCGGGTTTGTGCGCGGCCGGCGGATGCGCACGGCCGGCCGGCTACATTCGCTTCCTGTCTATCATGGCGCCAACGCCGCATTATGGGCGGCGATTCCGGCATTGCTGCTGCTTGCCATGTGGGCGCCGATCCAGTCGCGCATGGTCGACCAGGCGGTGCTGTCGAGTCCGGAGGGCAGGGGTCTTCCGGCATTCGAAATGCAGCGGCAATCGATCCTCTCCGAAGCGCGCGAGATTGCACATGGCGAGCAAGAGCAGGGCTTCAATTCCGAGTCGTCGCAACTCGCGCCCCGGGTCCGTGAAGCCGAAACCCGATACGCGTTGATCGGCGGCGCAATCGCGGTGTTCGTCGGACTCGCTGCGGCGGCGCTCGCGCTACGCCGAAGCACCCCTCAGTTCCGTGCGCGCGCGGGAGTCGAACGCTGGTTGATGGCCGTCCTGTTCGCTGCGTCGCTCATCGCGATCCTGACGACGCTCGGCATATTGCTCTCACTGATGTTCGAGAGCCTGCGCTTCTTCCGGCTCTATCCGCTACACTCCTTTCTCTTCGGACTGGAATGGAGCCCGCAAACCGCGATCCGAGCCGACCAGGCCGGCTCGTCGGGAGCGTTCGGATCGATTCCGCTGATGTGGGGAACGTTCTTCATCGGCGCGATCATCGCCATGGCGGTGGCGGTCCCCCTGGGCCTGATGAGCGCGATTTACCTTACCCAATACGCTCATCCGAGCGTACGCGCCTGGCTGAAGCCGATCCTGGAGATTCTCGCTGGCGTCCCGACCGTCGTCTACGGCTATTTCGCCGCATTGACGGTCGCGCCGATCGTTCGCGATTTTGGACTGTCGCTCGGTATCAGCTCGGCGAGCAGCGAAAGCGCATTGGCAGCGGGTTCGGTCATGGGAATCATGATCATCCCTTTCATCAGCTCGATGGCAGACGATTCGATCGCAGCCGTGCCGCAGGCGATGCGCGACGGAAGCCTGGCGATGGGGGCGACGAAGTCGGAAACGATCCGCAAGGTCCTGCTACCCGCTGCGCTCCCAGGCGTGATGGGCGGCGTCCTTCTCGCCGTGAGTCGCGCCATCGGCGAGACGATGATTGTGGTCATGGCCGCGGGCCTCGCCGCCAACCTCACCGCCAATCCATTCGCGAGCGTCACCACCGTCACGGTTCAGATCGTGCAGCTGCTGACCGGCGACCAGGAGTTCGACAGCGCCAAGACCCTTGCCGCGTTCGCGCTCGGACTGGCGCTGTTCCTGATAACGCTCCTGCTCAACCTCATCGCGCTGCAGATCGTGCGGCGATATCGGGAGCAATATGAGTAGCGCAGCACCCACTCGATGGACCGATGTTTCAATGGTGAAGCGCGTTCGCCGCCGCTACGCGGCGGAAAGGCGCTTCCGCCTGCTCGGGCTCGCGGCCGTGAGCGTATCGGTGCTTTTCCTCGCCTTCCTCCTGTACACGATGGGCGTGAAGGGCCTCGGCGGCTTCGTCCATTACGAAGCCGCCCTGACAATCGATTTTACCCGGAGCGACCTCTTCCTCGATCCCGCCGCGCTGCGCGGCCCGGACGCGCGGCAGGCGGTCGTCAGTGCCGACCTCGAAAGCGCGATCTCCAACGCGGCGGTCGCTGCTTATGGCGAGAGCGCCGCCGAGATGTTTGGCGGCGGAGCGGTCGACAAGCTGACCGAGGCCATCGTCCGCAATCCGGACCTGCTTAACGGAAACGTAAGTTTGTGGCTTCCGGTCGGGAGCAAGATCGACGTTGCAGCCAAAGGGGATTCCGACGCTGGCAGCGAGTATCTCGTCAGCGCGCTGCAGCAGCGGCATGCTCTCAAATGGACCTTCAATACGCAATTCCTGGCTGCCTCCGATTCAACTGATCCGTCTGCGGTAGGTGTCTGGGGTGCGCTGAAGGGCAGTTTCCTGACGATCCTCGTCACCATGCTGCTGGCCTTCCCCGTCGGCGTGCTGGCGGCGGTCTATCTGGAGGAGTTCGCGCCGAGGAACCGCTGGACCGACGCCATCGAAGTTTCGATCAACAACCTCGCTGCCGTTCCATCGATCATTTTCGGATTGCTTGGTCTGGCAGTTTTCCTGAATTTTCTGAACCTGCCCCGATCGGCGCCCCTCGTCGGAGGAATGACGCTCGCGCTCATGACCATGCCGGTGATCGTCATCGCAGGCCGTAATGCGATCAAGACGGTCCCGCCTTCGATCCGCGATGGGGCGCTGGCCGTAGGCGCGTCCAAGATGCAGGTGACGTTCCATCATGTGCTTCCGCTTGCGCTTCCGGGAATCCTGACGGGCACGATTATCGGCATGGCGCGTGCGCTCGGTGAAACCGCGCCCCTGCTGATGATCGGGATGCGCGCTTTCATCGCCGCGCCACCCGGTGGGATAAGCGAGCCTGCGACCGTTCTTCCGGTACAGATATTTCTCTGGTCGGACGAAGTGGACCGGGGCTTTGTAGAAAAAACGAGCACCGCGATCATCGTCCTGTTGCTGTTCATGCTGTTGATGAACGGCCTCGCCATTTATCTCCGTAACCGCTTCGAGCGCCGCTGGTGATGCTGATGAAAGAAAAAATGCCACTTACGCCCGTGACGCCGGTGCCTGCTGAGCCAGCGGCCATCGCGGCCGGAGCCCACCGAAAGGAATCGTCGACCGCCGAGGTGAAGTCCGGATCGGAAAGCGCGCGATCGGAGCGGGCCGAACCGCTCGTCGATGTATCGAATCAGGTGAATATCGAGGACAGCTGGGCGGAAAAGATCGATCCGGCCAGAGAGCCGAAAATGTCCGCGAACGGAGTCAGCGTCTTTTACGGATCCAAGCAGGCGCTCAAGGACGTCTCGATCCGGATCTACGACGACCTCGTCACCGCCTTCATCGGGCCATCGGGCTGTGGCAAGTCGACATTCCTTCGCTGCCTCAACCGGATGAACGACACTATCCCGTCGGCGAAAGTCAACGGCCGCATCGAACTTGACGGCGAGGACATCAATGCGTCCGAGATGGATGTCGTGCAGCTTCGAGCGCGAGTGGGCATGGTGTTCCAGAAACCCAACCCGTTCCCAAAGTCTATCTTCGAGAATGTCGCCTACGGGCCGCGAATTCACGGACTTGCGCAGTCCAAGGCCGAGCTTGAGCAGATAGTCGAAAAGAGCCTCAAACGGGCTGGCTTGTGGGAGGAGGTAAAGGATCGTCTTGCCGAAAGCGGGACTGCGCTTTCCGGAGGCCAGCAGCAGCGTCTTTGCATCGCGCGTGCGATTGCTGTCGACCCGGAAGTGATCTTGATGGACGAGCCGTGCTCTGCCCTCGACCCCATCGCGACCGCCAAGATCGAGGAGCTGATCCACGAGCTTCGAGGCCGTTATGCAATTGCGATTGTGACTCACAACATGCAGCAGGCCGCGCGCGTTTCGCAGCGCACTGCCTTCTTCCATCTGGGCGAGCTGGTCGAATACGGCCGGACCTCGGAAATTTTCACGAACCCGCGCGAACGGCGGACAACCGACTACATCACCGGTCGCTATGGCTGAGGAACAGGGCATGCAGCAGGCCAGCAGACATACGCTCAAGGCCTTCGACGAAGATATCGAACGCCTTCGCGCGCTCATCAGTCAGATGGGCGGTCTCGCCGAACATGCGATCGGCGAAGCCATGCGCTGCCTTATCCAGCGCGATTCCGCGGCTGCCGAGAAGGTCATCGCCGACGACAAGAAGCTCGATGCGCTGGAGGTGGAAACCGAGCGTCGTGCGGTGCAGTTGATTGCCCTTCGCGCACCGATGGCTGGCGACCTTCGCGACGTCGTCGCGGCGCTGAAGATCTCTGGCGTCGTCGAGCGGATCGGCGATTACGCGAAGAATATCGCGAAGCGAGTTCCCTTGCTCGAGAGCGCGGGAAAAATCGAACCAATGTCCCTTCTGCCGGAGATGGCGCGGATAGCTACCGGGATGGTGCACGACGTACTCGACGCATTTGTCGAGCGGGATTCCGACGCTGCGATCAGGGTGTGCCAGCGCGACGACGCGGTTGACGATTTCTACGACTCGATCTTCCGGACCTTGCTCACGCACATGATGGAGAATCCGCACAATATAGGGCAGGCGACACATCTGCTGTTCGTCGCGAAGAACCTTGAGCGGGTTGGCGATCACGCGACCAACATCGCGGAAATGGTCTATTATGCGGCAACTGGCCAGCACATGGCCGATCGCCCGGGCAAGTCGCCGAAATGAGAACCTCGGCAAGCAAGCGCCTCCTCATCGTTGAGGACGACCGCCCGATCGCCGAGCTGCTGAAGCACCACTTCACCTCGGCTGGCTACACGGTGACGACGACCCCGGACGGTGACGAGGCCCTGATCCTCATCGAAGAGGTCAAGCCCGACCTGGTGCTCCTCGACTGGATGATCGAAGGGACCAGCGGAATCGAGGTTTGCCGGCGAGTTCGGCGCTCCTCGCGGACGGCCCAGCTGCCGATCATCATGCTGACTGCACGAGGAGACGAGGAAGACCGGGTTCGCGGCCTTGAAACCGGTGCCGACGATTTCGTCGCAAAGCCATTCAGTCCGAAGGAGCTGGTCGCCCGTGCAAATGCGCTCTTGCGGAGATCCCAGCCGAAGCTGTTCGAGGAGAAGCTGACTTACGGCGGCATCGAAATGGATACAGCGGCGCACCGCGTCCGCCGTGACGGACATCCTGTCACTCTGGGCCCTACCGAATACCGCCTTCTGCAACATTTTCTTCGCAATCCCGAGCGGGTGTTCTCTCGCCAGCAACTTCTCGATGCGGTGTGGGGTCATAACGAAGACGTTGAGCTTCGTACCGTAGACGTACTGATCCGCCGGCTTCGTCAGGCGCTTGGCGAGGGGCCCGGTCGTCTGCGTACCGTCAGGTCCGAGGGTTATTCGCTCGACGCCAACGTCTGATCCCCAACAGCCGTCGGCCTGGGAATTGGTGGAGAGGGCTGGATTCGAACCAGCGTACGCTTGCGCGGGCAGATTTACAGTCTGCTGCCTTTAACCACTCGGCCACCTCTCCAGGTGCAGGCAGGGGCGCCAAATGGCGGCGCGGGTGCGGTGTGTCAACGCGTGGGAGCGCTGTCGTAAGCGGCGCTTGCGCGCCGCGTGCGCTCCAATCCTTCGGCATGCCCCCGGCATGCTGGGATTGGAGCGGGTGAAGGGAATCGAACCCTCGTCGTAAGCTTGGAAGGCTTCTGCTCTACCATTGAGCTACACCCGCTTGGGCATCGGCCATGCCATCGGCAATCCGCCATCGTCAACTGAATTGGCAAGAAGAGCCAAGCGCTTGACCGATCGCGATTCGCTCCCGTATCACGCGAGCAATGGCACACCTGAACGCCATCGCTGCAACCTCGACCGTCCGCTTCTGGTGGCGCTCGTCGACTCTTGCGGCGCGATGGCGCGACTGATCGGCTAGCCAACGATCATCGACTGCCCGCCCGCCAACCGGCGGGCTTTTTTGTTTCAGGTGAGTTCAAATGACCAATGTTGTTTCGCTTTCCACCGTCGGCGCAGCTCCGGCCGCGCGTGCGCCGGACGGAGTAGAGCGCTCGATCGCCCGGCTTCTCGATCGCCATGACCTCGACCGGGGAGAGGCGCGCTCGCTCTTCACCGAGATCGTCGAGGGCCGGCTGCCGGAACCGCTGATGGCTGCGGCGTTTGTCGCGCTTCGCTTCAAGGGCGAAACGGCGGAGGAACTCACCGGCGCCGCGCTCGCCCTTCGTTCGGCTGCGCGTCCCTTTCCACGTCCCGATTATCTCTTTGCTGACAGTTGCGGGACGGGCGGAGACTTCTCGGGCTCGATCAACGTGTCGACCGCGGCGGGCCTTGTGGCCGCGGCCTGCGGTCTGCCGGTCGTCAAGCACGGCAACCGTTCCTTCACCTCGAAATGCGGCTCCGCGGATGTTCTGGAGTCGCTTGGCGCGAAGCTGGATCTCAGCCCCCCGGCTTCGCGCCTTACCCTCGACCGGGCCGGCTTCTGCTTCCTTCTGGCCCCGGCCTATCATCCGGGAATTGCGCACGCAGGGCCGGTCCGGCGGTCGCTTCGCGTTCGCACGGTCATGAATTTGCTGGGTCCCTGCCTGAATCCCGCGCGGCCCACCGTGCAGCTGCTCGGAGTCCCCGATCCGGAGCTTCTCCTCCCAATCGCGGAGACCTTGAGAGCACTAGGCGTCGAAAGTGCCCTCGTCGTTCACGGGTCGGGATTGGACGAGGTTGCCGTGCACGGCTTCACGCAGGCGATTCGCCTTCGCGAAGGCGAGCTGGAAAGCTTCGAAATCACGCCCGAGCAGGCGGGCTTGCGGCGGTATCCCCTGGAGACGATCGCCGGCGGCCCGCCCTCGGACAATGCACGGCTGCTCGTCGATCTGTTCGACGGGCGCGGAACGGGGGGGCAGCGCGCCATCGTCGCAATCAATACGGGCGCGCTCCTCGAAACCGCGGGAGTCGTGGCGGATCTTCGCGAAGGCACGGACATGGCGTTCGAAGCCATTTCGACGGGTCAAGCGCGGCGCACGCTCGACGCCTTCATCGAGGCAAGCCGTGGCTGAAGGGCTCCTCGGGCAAATCGAAGCGTGCAAGCGTGACGAGATTGCAACCCGGTTCGACGGCGTCGCCATCGACGCGCTTCGCCGCCTGGCGCAGCCGACGAGCCGAAGCCTCAGCAATACGTTGGTGCAGCCGGGAAGCCGCTTCGTCCTCGAAATCAAGAAAGCCTCGCCCTCGGCGGGAATCTTGCGCTCCGGAGCGGACGCCGCAAAGCTGGCGCAAGGCTATGCGGGCGTGGCCGACGCGCTGAGCGTACTCACCGATCGCCGCTACTTCGGTGGGTCCATCGACGATCTGAAAGCGGCGAGGCGCCATTTCGAAGGCCCGATCCTGGCCAAGGACTTCTTCATCGACCCGCGCCAAGTCGTCGAAGCGCGAATCGCCGGCGCCGATGCGCTGTTGGTGATGCTGTCGCTGGTTGACGACCCGACTGCGCGGAAGCTGATTGCCGAGGCTCGGCGCTTCGGGATGAGCGCTCTGGTCGAGGTTCACGACGAGTCCGAAATGCGCCGCGCAAACGCGCTCGGCACCGAGATCATCGGCATTAACAACCGTGACCTGCGCGACTTCTCCATCGATCTGTCGGCGACCGAGCGGCTGGCGAAATTCGCGAGCGGAAAGGCGGTGATTTCCGAATCGGGCATTGGATCGCGTTCGGATGTCGCCCGGCTCGCGGGTTACGTGGACGGCTTCCTCGTCGGAAGTTCGCTCATGCGGGCACGCGAACCCGCGATGACTGCGCGCGACCTGATTTTCGGGCGAGTGAAGCTTTGCGGGCTGCGGCAGGCGGATGACGTCGAAGCAGGTCTACCCGCTACGTATGCGGGACTCGTCTTCGTGCCTGGAAGTCCCCGCGCGCTATCGCTCGGCGAAGCCTGCCGGCTCGACACCAAAGGGCTGAAGCGAGTCGGCATTTTCCGCGACTCCGGCATTTGCGACGTCGCCGCTACCGCGACGATGCTCGGCCTCGCCGCCGTTCAGCTGCACGGCGATGAAGATTCCGATTTTGTCCGAGCTCTCTCGCGGCGCTTGCCGGCAGATTGCGAGATCTGGAAGTCCGTGACCGTCGGCCGGTCGAACCCGCCGGGCTTCGACGCAGCCGACCGACTGCTTTTCGACAGCGGCCCGGGAGGCACCGGCCGGACATTCGATTGGAGGCTCATCCACGGCCATGCCCGCCTCCACAGCGCCCTAGTTGCGGGCGGCATCGGACCGGCCAATGCGCCCGAGGCGGCAGCGCTCGGCGCTCACGCCATCGACGTCGGCTCTGCTGTCGACGAGAGTCCCGGAGTCAAATCCCCAGCGAAGATCGCGGCGCTGTTCGACGCCCTTCGCGCGCAGTCCAGGCAGGAGCTCAGCTTATGCGCCTGAATGGTCGCTTCGGCCGGTTCGGGGGCTGCTACGTGCCCGAAATCCTCGTACCGGCGCTCGAGCAGCTCGAAGCCGCGTTCCTCGACGCACAGGACGATGCGGCTTTCGCGGCGGAGCTGAACGGCCTGCTCACCAATTATGCAGGTCGGCCGACGCCGCTGACCCGCTGCCGAAACCTGCCCGGCAACATCTTCCTCAAGCGCGAGGACCTGCTCCACGGCGGAGCGCACAAGACCAACCAGGTGCTCGCTCAGGCCCTGCTTGCGAAGCGCATGGGAAAGCGGCGGCTGATCGCGGAAACCGGCGCCGGACAGCACGGCGTGGCCACCGCGATTGCGGGCGCGCTGCTCGGCTTCGAAACGGTCATTTACATGGGAGCGGACGACGTCGAGCGGCAGCAGCTCAACGTCTTCCGGATGGAGCTGATGGGCGCGCAGGTCGTCCCGGTCGAAATCGGCGGGCGCACCCTCAAGGACGCGATCAACGAGGCGCTCCGCGACTGGTCGGCGAGCTTCGAGGACACGCACTATCTTCTCGGGACCGCGGCCGGGCCGCACCCATTTCCGCTGATGGTCCGCGAGTTCCAGCGGGTTATCGGGCGGGAGGCGCGGGCGCAGATCCTCGCGCAGACCGGCCGCCTCCCGGATGCCGCGCTCGCCTGCGTCGGCGGCGGCTCCAACGCGATCGGCCTCTTCTCCGACTTCATCGACGATCCTGTCCGGCTGATCGGCGTCGAGGCTGCGGGGTGCGGCCTCGACAGCGGCAGGCATGGAGCGACGCTGCTGGGCGGTCGTCCCGGAATCCTCCACGGTTCGGAGACCTATGTCCTCCAGGACGAGGACGGTCAGATCTCCGACAGCTGGTCGGTGTCGGCCGGCCTCGATTATCCCGCCGTCGGCCCGGAGCACGCGTATCTGAAGGAGGCCGGACGGGCGGATTATGTCGGAGCCACCGACGAGGAGGCGCTCGGGGCGTTTCGCCTGCTTGCCGAGAAGGAAGGAATTCTTTGCGCGTTCGAATCCGCGCATGCGCTGGCGCACGCGCTGAAGCTCGCTGCCGCGGCGCCGGAATTCATTCTACTGGTCGGGCTGTCCGGACGTGGCGACAAAGATGTGGCGCAAGCTCAGTTCCTGCTTCGCCCGACAGCTGCGGTAGCCGCATGAGCCGCTACTCCGCCATGTTCGAACGGCTTCGCGAGCATGGCGAAGGCGCGTTCGGCGCTTTCGTCACACTCGGCGATCCCGACCCGCCCGCCAGTGCACGCGTTCTGGACGCGCTGGTCCTCGGCGGTGCGGACATGATCGAGGTCGGAATCCCTTTTTCCGATCCTGTAGCCGATGGGCCGGTCATTCAGGCGTCCGCGAAACGCGCCCTGGTGTCTGGAGTCCGCACAGCCGACTGTTTCGCGCTTATCGCGGCATTTCGCGAGCGACACCCGGATGTCCCGGTTGGAATCCTGACCTATGCGAACCTGGTGGTGGCACGGGGGCGGCGAGATTTTTTCCGTCGGGTAGCGGAGGCGGGGGCCGACAGTCTGCTTGTCGCGGACTTGCCCGTGCTGGAGGCCGAACCCTGGACGAGTGAGATGCGCGAGGCCGGGATCGATCCGGTATTGATCGCGGCGGCCAACACGCCGCCGGAAACGCTGCGGAAGATCGCTCGCCTCTCCGGGGGCTATACCTATTGCGTTAGCCGGGCGGGTATCACCGGCACGCACCGGCGCGGGCTCTTCGATGGAGCGTTGATTCAGCGCCTGCGCGATCTTGGCGCACCGCCACCGGTTTTCGGCTTCGGAATAGCGCGGCCCGAGGATGTCGGCGATGCACTCTCGGCGGGAGCCGCGGGCGTCATCTGCGGTTCGGCCATCGTGTCGCGGATTGCCGCGGCGTCCTCGCCAGCCTCGGCTGTCGCCCCCTTCGTCGCCTCGCTTAAAGCCGCGACTCGAATCGGCTGGACGCGCCTACGGAACGACTGCCACGCTCAAGCGGTTTGAGTCGCCGAATTTCGCGAGGAGTAACGCCGATGGCGGCACGTCCCATTTGGCGGGGGCAGATTCGGCTCGCCCTGGTCTCCATTCCGGTGGAGTTGTTCCCGGCGACGAAGAGCGGCGCCTCGATCCAGTTCCACCAGGTGCACGAGCCGACCGGCAAGCGGATCAAATATGAGAAAGTGGTGCCCGGCGTCGGCCCGGTGGACCGCGACGAGATCGTCAAGGGCTACGAGGTGTCGAAAGGCCATTACGTCCTGCTCGACCCGGAAGAGATCGAAAGCGTCAAGCTGGAGAGCCGCAAGACGGTCGACCTGGTCGAGTTCGTCGACATGCGCGACATCGACCCGATGTATTACGACAAGCCCTATTTCGTCGTTCCCGCCGACGACCTCGCGGAGGAAGCCTATGTCGTCATTCGCGACGCGCTCAAGGATTCGAAGAAAGTAGGAATCGGACAGCTCGCGATGCGCGGACAGGAATATGTCGTGGCGCTGAAGCCTTGCGGCCGCGGCATGTTGCTCGAAACGCTCCGCTACGCCGACGAGGTCAACAAGGCGCAGTCCTATTTCCGCGAGATCGGCGACCACAAGCCGGACGAGGACATGCTCGACCTCGCCTCGATGCTCATCGAGAAGAAGACCGGGACGTTCGACCCGAAGGAATTCCACAACCGCTACGTGGACGCCCTGAAGGACCTCATCGCCGAAAAGCAGAAGCGCAAGGGCGAGAAAGTCATCCAGGAGCCGGAAGGCGCGCCGCCGAAGGGCTCGAACGTCATCGACCTCATGGCGGCGCTCAAGAAGAGTTTGGAGACCGGCGGCGGCGGCGGTGGCGAAAAGGAAAAGCCCAAGGTGAAGGCGAAGCCTGCGCCGCGTAGCAAGGCCCGCCCGCGCTCGACGGGGACCGCGAAGAAGAAAGCCGCGGGCGGCAGGAAGTAGGCCATGCCGAAGCGCAAGCTCGACATCGCCACCTACAACAAGAAGCGCGACTTCTCGAAAACGAAGGAGCCGAAGGGCCGGAAGCTCAAGGGCAAGGGCGACAGCTTCGTCGTCCAGAAGCACGACGCCTCGCATCTCCACTGGGATTTCCGGCTGGAGATGGAGGGCGTGCTTAAAAGCTGGGCGGTCCCGAAAGGCCCCAGCCTCGACCCGGCTGAGAAACGCCTAGCGATGCGTACCGAGGACCATCCGCTCGATTATGGCGATTTCGAGGGGACGATTCCCGCGGGCGAATATGGCGGCGGGACGGTAATGCTGTGGGACGAGGGCCGCTGGGTCCCGGAGCCGGGGAAGGACCCCACGAAGACGATCGAGGAGGGCCATCTTCATTTCACGCTCGAGGGCGACCGCATGAAGGGGGAATGGGTCATGTTCCGCCTGAAGCCGCGAAAGCCCACCGACCGAGAGAGCTGGATGCTGAAGAAGGTCGACGACGACTTTGCGGAGCCGGAGCATGGGGACGAGCTGGTCGAGGATTGCACGACCAGCGTCACCACCGGGCGGACGATGGCCGAGATCGCGTCGGGAGAAGATGTTTGGCGGTCAAACCGCGGCGGCCGCAAGGGCGGGCGCGGAAAGACAAAGGCGAGCGAGTCTCCCCCCGCCTTCCAGCTCCCGCAGCTCGCGACCCTCGTCGACGAGGTTCCGACAGGTTCGGAGTGGTTGTTCGAATATAAGTATGACGGTTACCGCCTGCTTATTGCGACCGGCGCGGGCGCGGCGACCGCCTGGACGCGGAAGGGGAAGGACTGGAGCGACAAGTTCCGTGCTTTGGTCAAGGCGGCGGCGAGCCTCCCGCCCGGCTGCCTGATCGACGGCGAGGCGGTCGCCCTCAACACGAGAGGCAAACCGGACTTCCAGCTGCTCCAGTCGACCCTGAAGGAAGAGAGAGGAAAGAACCTCGTCTTCTACGCTTTCGACCTCCTCGTCGACCGCGGCGAGGACATCACGGGC
This sequence comes from Pseudomonadota bacterium, assembly GCA_046733255.1. GTDB lineage: Bacteria > Pseudomonadota > Alphaproteobacteria > Sphingomonadales > Sphingomonadaceae > Sphingomicrobium. Next base: position 19,936 of record JBKPOU010000100.1, on the reverse strand, counting down.
CTTTCGAACATCGAGCGCAAGGAGCGGCTGGCCGCGCTTCTCGAGAATGCGCCGCCCACGATCATCTACGGCGACCATGTGATCGGCAAGGGCGAAGCGCTTTTGAAGGCCATCTGCAAGGAGGGCGGCGAAGGTGTGATAGCCAAGAAAGCGGCCGCCCCTTACCGCGGGACCCGGACGAAGACCTGGCTCAAGATCAAATGCATCCAGCGGCAGGAATTCGTCGTGGTCGGATGGACCGACAGCGACCGCCGGATGGGCTTCCGCTCGCTTCTTCTTGCAACCCGCGAGGAGGGCAAGCTTGCCTATGTCGGCAAGGTCGGGACCGGCTTCGATACGAAGATGATCCATAACCTCAAGGAGCGCATGCTGCCCCTCGAGACCAGGAAAGCGCCGGTCGAGGTCCCGCGCGCCGACCGCAAGGGCGCGCATTATATCGAGCCGCAGCTCGTCGCCGAAATCGCCTTCACCGAATTCACGTCAGAGGGCATATTGCGCCACCCAAGCTTCATCGCGCTACGCGAGGACAAGCCGGCCAGCGACGTCGTGCTCGAGACCGAACAGAAGCTGCCGAAAGGCGCGAACAAGGGCGACCGGCCGACGCCTGAGAGCTTCGGCGTCGAGATCAGCAACCCCGACCGCGCGATCTACCCGACCGAGAAGATCACCAAGTACGACCTCGCCAAATATTATGCTGCGATCAATCCGCTGCTGATGGTCGATGCAGCGAACCGGCCGATCACGCTCATCCGCTGCCCGCAGGGCCGGGGGAAGAAATGCTTCTTCCAGAAGCACGACACCGGCTCGATGGGCGAACACGTCAAGCATGTGCCGATCAGGGAGAAGAAGGGCGGCACGGAAGACTATCTCTACTTCGACGATATCCGCGGCGTCCTCGCCTGCGTGCAGATGGGGACGATCGAGTTCCACGGCTGGGGAAGCCGGGCGGACAACGTCGAGCATCCCGACCGGCTGGTCTTCGATCTCGACCCCGACGAAGGGCTGGACTTCGCGGCCGTTCGGGATGCGGCGGTCCGGCTCCGCGACCTCCTTGTGGATATGGGCCTCACCACCTTCCCGATGCTAACCGGCGGAAAGGGCATCCATGTCATCGCGCCGCTCGATATGACCGCGGACTGGGACGCCGTCAGCTCATTTGCCGAACGCTTCTCGCGCGCCGTCTCGGAAGCGGAGCCGGAGCGCTTCACCGCAAACATGCGAAAAGTCCAGCGCAAGGGACGGATCTTCCTGGACTGGCTTCGCAATCAACGCGGATCGACGGCAGTGCTGCCTTATTCGGCTCGAGCCCGCGAAGGCGCGCCAGTCGCGGCCCCGATCGGCTGGGAAGAGCTCGGCGATTATGAGGGCGGCAACGCCTTCACGATCGAGGAGCTCGACCTGCTCTTCGAGCGGTCGCAGTCGAAGCTCCTCGCCGGCTGGGGCCAGGCGAAGCAGGCGCTTCCGAGAGCCTGAAGCATAGGCCTGGACGAGGGCTAGTGGCGCGGCGTAACGCGCTTCCAGGTTTGCGACTTGCAGCCGATGCCTCCGAACAGGCAGCCGCGCGCCACCAGAGTGTTCTGATCCTTGACGGTGGCGGTGCCCGTGAAGACGCGGTTCATGTCGGGGACGAACACCTTGCCCTTCCAAACCTTGGGACTGACCTCCCTGAAATCGCGGAAAAGCTCCGTTCCGACGAGATGAGGCGTTCCGCCGCGGGCCGAGTCCGCCTTGGCCTTGTCGTTGGCCCAGACGATCGTACCGCAACGGCTCTTGCCGCAAGGATGGATGCGAACGTGGACGCTGTTTGAAGGATTTCGCCAGACGTTGTCGTGGGGCGTTTCCTTGCACGACGCCGGGGATGGCGAGAGAGCGACGGCAAATGCTGAAGCCACGATCGCCGCGACGTAATGGTTCCGCATCGCTGTCTCCAAAGGAGGCCACCTTGGAACATGCAATGGGGCTCCAAAATCAGGATAAATCCCCGGGGCTTGAGGCTGGACCGTCGCAGCAAGCCGGTTAAAAAGTCGGGCATGCGTATGTTTGTCCTCCCGCTCCTTTTCCTTCTCACTGCCGCCGCAAATCCTTCGGATCGCGATCGATGGAAGTCGGAAGCGTCGAGAGTGACGATCGTTCGCGACGATTGGGGGATCGCGCATGTCAGTGGCCCCACCGACGCCGCCGCGGTATTCGGGATGATCTACGCCCAGGCGGAGGACGATTTCCCGCGCGTCGAAGCTAATTACCTGACCGCCCTGGGCCGCACCGCGGAAGCGGAGGGAGAGAAGGCGATCTGGCAGGATTTGCGCGCTCGTCTCTACGTCAACGACGTGAGGCTACAGGCGGAATATGCGCGCAGCCCGGACTGGCTGAAGACGCTGATGAACGCCTGGGCCGACGGGTTGAACTACTATCTTGCGACGCACCCCGACGTGCACCCGCGCGTACTTACCCGGTTCGAGCCGTGGATGGCGCTCAGCTTCACGGAGGGCAGCATCGGCGGCGACATCGAGCGGATCAATCTCGATGCCCTGCGCGACTTCTATTCCAAGCCGCCCGCTGGTGGCGCTTCGGCAGCCGCGCGAGTCGACACTGCGGAACACCAGAATTCCAACGGGATCGCGATTGCTCCAAAGCTCACCGCAGACGGTCGTGCGCTGCTGCTCATCAACCCGCACACCAGCTTCTTCTTCCGCTCCGAGGTCCAGATGAAGAGCGGCGAGGGGCTCAACGCCTATGGCGCGGCGACCTGGGGCCAGTTCTTCATCTACCAGGGCTTCAACCCTCATGCGGGCTGGATGCACACGTCGAGCGGAGTGGATGTCGTCGATGAGTTCGCGGAGACAGTCGAGAATCGCGGTGGGCAGCTGATGTACAAATATGGGTCCAAGTGGCGGCCCGTCATCATCGAGCCCGTCACGATCCAGGTGCGCCAGAGCGGCGGCAGCTTCGTCTCTCGCTCCTTCACCGTCTATCGCACGCACCATGGGCCGATCGTCCGCGCCAAGGATGGCAAGTGGATCGCGTTCGCGATGATGGACCGCCCGATCGAGGCGCTCCAGCAGTCCTACCTCCGGACGAAAGCAAACGACCTCGCGTCCTTCATGAAGGCGTCTGATCTCAAGGCCAACAGCTCCAACAATACCGTGTTCGCGGACGACAAGGGCGAGATCGCCTATCTGCATCCGCAGTTCGTGCCGGTCCGCGACGACCGGTTCGATTATACGAGGCCGGTGGACGGCAGCGATCCTCGCACGGACTGGCGCGGGCTGACCTCCGTCACTGCGCTTCCGAACGCGATCAATCCGCCGACTGGTTGGGTCGACAACAACAACAATCATCCGTGGAGCTCGGCCGGCGCGAACAGCCCGAAGGCCGCGAACTTCCCGAAATATATGGACGTGTTCGGCGAAAATTATCGCGGAGTACACGCGTTGAAGATGCTCACCGGAAGCGGCGGCTGGACGGCGCAGAAGCTGCAGGACGCGGCGTTCGACAGCTACCAGCCCGGCTTCGCGGCGCTGATCCCGCCGCTCGTCGCGGCTTACGATGCTCTGCCGAAGTCGGACCCGCGCCGGGCCAGGCTTGCCGATCCAATCGCCGTGCTTCGCAAGTGGGATTATCGTTGGGGGGGCAAGTCCGTCGCGCAGACGCTGGCGATGTACTGGGGACGCAAGCTTTACGCCGGGCTGAGAGCGGATCCCGCTGAGGAGACGAACAAGAAATATATGCGCATGGCCCGCGACACCACCGCGAACGCCAAGCTCCAGGCCTTTGCCGACGCGATGGCCTGGCTCGAGCGGGACTTCGGAAAGTGGAGCGTGCCCTGGGGCGAGATCAACCGTTTCCAGCGAATCTCGTCCGCAATCGACCACCCGTTCGACGATTCGAAGGCAAGCTTCCCCGTCCCGTTCGCCGACGGCAACTTCGGCTCGCTCGCCTCATTCAAGTCCGACCCGAAGCGAGGGACGAAGAAGTGGTACGGCTATCACGGCAACAGCTTCGTCGCAGTCGTCGAATTCGGCCCGAAAGTGAGTGCGCGCGCAGTGAAGGTCGGCGGAGAAAGCGGCCACAAGGGCTCGCGGCACTTCACGGACCAGATGCCGCGCTACGCGTCCGGAGCGTTGCGCACCGTGTATTTCTGGCCGGAGCAGCTCAAGGGTCACACCGAGCGGACCTATCGCCCGGGGAGCTAAACTCCCGCGAACTTGTCCGTAGCGCGTACCAGCCCGTCGAGGATTCCCGGTTCGTTGAACAAGTGGCCACCGTCGGGGACGATCTGGAGATCGACTTCGGGCCACGCCTTCTTCAGCGCCCAGGCTGCGCGCGGCGGGGTGCAGCAATCGTGGCGCCCCTGGACGATGATTCCAGGAATGCCCTTGAGCTTGGCGGCTCCGTCGAGCAGCTGTGTCTCTTCCAGCCAGCCCTTGTGGATCATGTAATGGTTCTCGATCCGGGCGATGGCGACGGCCTTGTGGGGCTCGGTGAACTCCTCAATGACGTGGGCATTCGGGAGCAATGTAACGACGTTGCCCTCCCACGCCGCGAAGGCTTTCGCCGCGGCGACTTGCACGTCCATGTCGTCGCTGGTCAGCCGCCTGCGATAGGCGTGCAACAGGTCGCCGCGCTCGCCTTCCGGAATCTGGCCGACGAATTCTTCCCACTTGTCCGGGTAGAGCGATGAGGCGCCGCCTTCCTTGTAGAGCCAGTCGAGCTCGTACTGCTGGAACAGGAAGATACCGCGCAGCACCAGCTCGGTAACCCGCTCCGGGTAGGCCTCGGCATAAGCGAGCGACAGGGTCGATCCCCACGAGCCACCGAAGACCATCCACTTGTCGACCTTCGAGACCTGCGTCCGAAGCTTCTCGATATCCTCGACGAGGTCCCAAGTCGTGTTGTTGTCCAGGCTCGCGAACGGCGTCGACTTCCCGCATCCGCGCTGGTCGAACACCAGGATCTTGTACTTGTCGGGGTTGAACTGTCGGCGGTGGTCCGGGCTCGATGCTCCGCCGGGGCCGCCGTGAAGGAAGACGACCGGCTTTCCGTCCGGATTTCCGCACAGCTCCCAATAGAGGCTGTGGCCGTCGCCGACGTCGAGATGGCCGGACTCATAGGGCTGGATTTCCGGATAAAGCGTCCGGCGCTGGGGAATATGCATGTCCATCAAAAGCTGAACTCCGAATAGACTCGGCTGAGGTCCCCTTGCCATTCCCCGTGGTAGAGGTCGAGCAGGCGCTCGGCCGGGGTCTTGCCGGCTCCGACGATCTCGTTGAGCGGATCGAGGAAGCCGGTTTCATTGTCGCCCGCGGAATTGAGCCGCGCACGGCGGGTAAGGCCCTGCGAGGCGATCTCCAGCGTCCTTCGTGCTAGTTGATGCACGGTGCCGCCACCTGGCGCCGGCGCCTGGAGCGCGAGCCTGGGGACATGGTGGCGAAGATCCTCATGCTCCTCGATCGTCCAGTCCTTCACCAGGTCCCAGGCCGCGTCGAGCGCTTCGTCGTCGTAAAGTAGGCCGACCCACAGCGCAGGCAAAGCGCAGATGCGGCTCCAGGGCCCGCCGTCCGCCCCGCGCATCTCGAGGAAGCTCTTCAGGCGGACTTCGGGGAAGATGGTGGAAAGATGGTCGATGAAATCCGAAACCCGCGGCTTCTCGCCCGGGAGCTGGGGAAGCCTCCCTTCCAGGAAGGCGCGAAAGCTCTCGCCCGCAACGTCGAGATATTGGCCGTCGCGGAAGACGAAATACATGGGGACGTCGAGCGCATAGTCGCAATAACGCTCATATCCGAAACCGTCCTCGAAGACGAAGGGCAGCATTCCCGTCCGGTCCGGATCGGTGTCCTCCCAGATGTGGCTCCGGTAACTGAGATAGCCGTTGGGCTTGCCTTCGGTGAACGGCGAGTTGGCGAACATCGCGGTCGCAACCGGCTGAAGCGCGAGGCCGACCCGAAATTTCTTCACCATGTCGGCTTCGGAGCGGTAATCGAGGTTGGTCTGGATGGTGCAGGTGCGGAGCATCATGTCGAGGCCGAGATTGCCGACCTTGGGCATGTAATCGAGCATGATCTTGTATCGGCCCTTGGGCATTACAGGCATATCGGCGCGGGTCTTGTCCGGCCACATGCCGAGGCCGAGGAAGCCGATCCCGAGCCGCTCGCCGATTGCCTTGCACTGGTTCAGGTGCCGCCCCGCCTCGACGCAGGTCAGGTGCAGGTTCTCGACGGCAGCGCCCGATAGCTCGAACTGCCCGGCCGGTTCGAGGCTGATCGTGCCGTCCGGGCCGGTCAGGGCGATGACGTTCCCGTTCTCGAGGATCGGCCGCCACCCGAACTCCGTCAGTCCCATCAGGAGATCTCGGATCCCGCCGGGCTCTCCGTAGGAGGGAGCACGATGATCGGACGTCCGGTAGACGAACTTCTCGTGCTCGGTCCCGATCAGCCACGCCTCGCGCGGCTTCTCTCCAGCTGCGAACGTCGCCAGCAGATCGTCTCGGGCCTCGATGAGCGGGCTCTCGCTGTCGTCGGTTCGCGTCGTCATGGGGGGCGGCGCTTAGCGCCAGTCCCCCGCCAGCGCCATATAGATAGCGACAGAGGCGAGGGCCGCCGTTTCCGCTCGAAGGATCCGCGGCCCGAGCGAAATCGGAATCGCATCATGCCCGGACCTGACAAGCGATCGCTCCTGGTCGGTAAAGCCGCCCTCAGGGCCGGTGAGGATGATCGCGGCACCGGTCTTGAACGCTTGCGCGGCCGGCTCTCCCCCGCCTTCGTCGGCAAAATAAAGAGTGCGGCCCTCCTCCACCTGCGAAAGCAGGCGCGAGAGTGGGACCGGTGCGGCAATATCGGGAAGCCGCGTCCGTCCGCATTGCTCGGCCGCTTCGATAGAAATCGATTCCAGCCGGTCGAGCCTTACCCGGTCCACGATCGTCCGCTCCGTGATCACCGGGATCAGCCTGGCAACGCCCAGCTCGGTCGCCTTTTCGACGAGCCAGTCCGTCTGCGAACGTTTGACCGGCGCGAAGGCGAGCCAGAGGTCGGGGAGCGTCTCGGACTCCCGCGTCCTTCGATCGATGGAGAGCGTCATGCGCCTCTTCGCGGCATCTGCGATTCGCGCGAGCCATTCGCCCGAGGCGCCGTCGAAGACCAGTAACTCCGCGCCTTCCCGTAGCCGAAGGACGTTGCCGAGATAATTGGCCTGCGACGCATCGAGCTCGAACCGCACGCCTTGGCTCAGCGCCTCGCGCACGAACAGTCGCGGCAGACTTTTCGGAGGCCAGGGCGGGACGGCGGGCATTGGTCGCGCTTAGCCCTATTCGTCACTCCCGCGAAAGCGGGGCCCCGCTGCCTCTACCAAGAAGCAGGATTCCCGCTTGCGCGGGAATGACGTTAGTGGGGCTCATGATTGTTAGCTCCGACATCGTGCCCGACAGCGAACGGCGCGGATTTATCGGCGCGCTTCCGCCGCCGCTTCGCCCTTATGCATCGCTGATGCGGCTCGACCGCCCAATCGGGACTTGGCTGCTTTATTGGCCCTGTGCGTGGAGCGTTGCGCTCGCCGGCGTCGGTGAGCGCTGGGACCTTTTCTTCTGGCTTGCGCTGGGCGCGTTCGCGACGCGCAGCGCGGGCTGCGTCTACAACGACATTGTCGACAGGGACCTCGACCGGCGTGTCGAACGCACTCGGCTGCGGCCGCTGGCGAGCGGGCGGGTGTCGATCGCCAGCGCCTGGGTGCTGATCGCGATCCTGCTTGCGATCGCTCTCATCGTCCTGTTCGAACTCAATCCTACCACCCGGATCGTGTCGCTCGTCAGCGTCGCGCCCGTCGTGGCCTATCCCTTCATGAAGCGGATCACCTGGTGGCCGCAGGCATGGCTCGGGCTCGTCTTCTCGTGGGGCGCGCTCGTCGGGTGGCCGGCGGTGACGGGAAGCCTCAGCTGGTCTCCGTTCCTTCTCTGGTTCGGGAGCATCGCGTGGGTCGTCGGCTACGACACGCTTTACGCAATTCAGGACATCGAAGACGACGAGCTGGTCGGTGTGAAGAGCAGCGCGAGGAGGCTCGGCGAGAAGGCGGCGCTGGGTGTCGGAATATTCTACGCGATCGCTGTGCTGCTATGGGGCGCCGCGATCTGGACGGTACGGCCCGACTGGCTTGCGCTGATGGCGCTCGTTCCTGCGGCGCTGCACCTCGGCAACCAGGCGCTCAGGGCGGACCCGAAGGATGGCGCGGGCGCGCTCAAGCTGTTCCGGTCGAACCGGACCTGCGGATTACTGGTCTTTCTCGCGATGCTGGTCGTCGGCCTTTCCACCCGCTAGTCGGCGGCCATGCTTTCCGAGGACGATTCCCGAGCCGTTGCCGAGCAGCTGGTCGAAAGCGCGATTCGCGCCGGCGCGGAGGCGGCGGATGCGCTCTACGCCGGGGGCCGCTCCACGGGGGTGCAGGTCAGGCTCGGAAAGCTGGATCACGTCAGCCGGTCCGAAGACGAGGAGATCGGGCTTCGGGTCTTCATTGGATCGCGGTCTGCATCGGTCGCATCGTCGGACCTGGCGAAGGAGGCGCTCGACGAGTTGGTCCGCCGCGCGCTGGCGATGGCGGCGGAAGCTCCTGAGGATCCCTTCGCGGGGTTGGCCGCACCTGAACTTCTCGCTTCCGGTGAATTCCGCGACCTCCAGACGGTCGAGGCCGGGGAGCCCGATCCAGCCGAACTTCGCGAACGCGCGCTCCGGGCGGAAGCCGCGGCGCTTGCCGTTGCCGGGGTTACCAACTCGGGCGGCTCGGGAGCGAACGCATCGAAGGCCACGGTTGCGCTCGCGACCTCGTCAGGCTTTTCCGGGAGCTACAGTGGGACAGGCCGGGGCTGCGCGGTCTCCGTGATTGCGGGCGAAGGCGCTGGCATGCAGCGCGATAGCTGGTCGCACAGCGTTCGCCACTCCAGCGAGCTCGATCCCCCTGAAGTGATGGGCCGCGAGGCCGGAGAGCGGGCCGTCGCCCGGCTCAACCCGGTTCGCCCGAAATCCGGGCCGATGGCAGTGCTGTTCGATCCGCGTGTCGCGAACAGCTTGCTCGGCCATTTTGCCGGCGCGATCAGCGGCTCGGCGGTGGCCCGCAAGTCGAGCTTTCTCCAGGAGAAGCTCGGAACACGGATTTTTGCCAGGGGCGTAACCATCGTCGATGATCCGCTGCGAGTTCGCGGGCTCCGCTCCCGGCCCTTCGACGGCGAGGGCCTTGGCGTGGAGCGCAAGGACATCGTGGCCGACGGTATACTCCGGACCTGGATGGCAGAAAGCGCGGCCGCTCGTCAGCTTGGCATCGCGCCGACAGGCAACGCTTCGCGCGGAGTTGGAAGCGCGCCGGGAGTTTCGCCGTCGAACTTCTACATCGAAGCCGGAAAACGGACTCGTGACGAGCTTCTCGCCGCTTTTCCGCAGGCGATTCTGGTGACCGAACTCATCGGGCAGGGCGCCAATCCGGTGACCGGCGATTACAGCCGCGGCGCCGCCGGCTTCCTCGTCAGCGGCGGCGAGATCGGACCGGCAGTGCAGGAAATCACCATCGCGTCGAACCTCGTCGAAATGTTCGCCACGCTTGAACCGGCGTCGGACCTGGAGTTCCGGCGCGGTATCGACGCTCCGACTTTGCTCGTCCCGGAGATGACCATCGGGACTGCGTGACGTTCGCAAAAACCCCCAAGCAACAATAGCTTGCGCTGGTTCTACAAATACATAAGCTGCCTCGTGACGGTAGAAACGACTCGCCGGGAGGGGCATGTGAAAACTTCAGTTCTGCTGGGTAGCGTGGTGTTCGCTGGTGCTCTGATTTCCATGAGCAGCGGCGCTCAAGCCAAGGCGGGCGACAAGATCGCCGGCAGTTATATCTGCGTCTTCAAACATGGCGCGGTCACCAATCCTCGGGCAGAGGCAGTTCGCTCGGCAAAGTCGGCCGGCGGAAGCGTCAAACACGTCTACGAGCACACCATCCACGGCTTTTCGGCGTCGATGTCGGCCAATGGTGCGGCCAACATGCAACGGCACAACGCCGCAATCGCTTTTTGCGAGCAGGACCAGGAAGTCGAAGCGATCCAGAACGGGCCGTTCGATTTCAGGGTGCTTGGCAGGCCCGCCCCGCAGCCGCCCGCGCAGTCCCTTCCATGGGGCGTCCAGCGCGTGAAGGGCGGAGCGAATACCGGTTCTGGAAGTGGAACGGCCTGGGTCATCGATACCGGCATCGACCTCGACCATCCCGACCTCAATGTCGATGTCTCGCGCAGCCGCAGCTTCATCCGCGATTCCTCGCCGAACGATGCGAACGGCCACGGCAGCCATGTCTCTGGAATCATCGGCGCCAAGGACAACTCCATCGGCGTTATCGGAGTGAGCCCAGGCGCGATACTCGTCGCCGTCCGGGTTCTCGACCGCAATGGCCGTGGCTCGGACTCCGACGTGATCGCCGGCGTCGACTATGTCGCCGCGAACGGCCATCCGGGCGACGTCGCCAACATGAGCCTCGGCGGAAGCGTCTCCCAGGCGCTGGACAATGCCGTGGTCGCAGCGGCAGCGGGCGGAGTGAAGTTCACGCTCGCCGCCGGCAACGAATCCGACACGGCGACCCAGCATTCCCCAGCCCGGGCGAATGGGCCGAACGTCTATACGGTCTCCTCGTTCGCGAAGGGCGACAAATGGTCGAGCTTCTCGAACTTCGGCAATCCGCCGATTGACTTTGCGGAGCCGGGCTCGAGCATCCCGTCCACGTACAAGGACGGCGGCTATGCGACGCTATCGGGCACTTCGATGGCCGCGCCGCATCTGGCGGGAATCCTGCTGACGAAATCGACGCCGGCAAGTGGCGGAACGGTTAGCGGCGACCCGGACGGCCACCCGGATACGATCGGCACGAAATAGGACGAGTTTTCGGGGCGGCTCCCGCGGGCCCCGCCGCCTCTACGCCTCGCTCGACTCGCCGATCAGCGGAAGGCCGAGGCGGATCGTCTCGATCTTGGGGCAGCGGTTCATTACGACCTTTAGCCCGGCGGCTTCTGCACGCTCCGCAGCTTCGCGGTTGATTACTCCCAGCTGCATCCAGACCGCCTTGGCGCCGACGGCGATGGCCTGGTCGACCGCTTCGCCAGCGGCTTCGGAATTGCGGAAGATGTCGACGATGTCGATCGGCTCGCCGATCTGCGAAAGCTCCCGCCAGACATATTCGCCGTGGATATGCTCGCCGGTGATGGTCGGGTTGACCGGGAAGACGCGGTAGCCGCGGCTTTGCAGGAACTTCATCACCCCGTTCGAGGCGCGGTCGGGTCGGTCCGACGCGCCCACGATCGCGATCGTCCTGGCATTGGTCAGCAATTCGGCGATTTCGTCATCTTCGCGAAGCATTCACGTCTCCTCGCGGGGAAGAATGTTTCAGGAGCCAGCTGTTTCCAGAGCGTCGAGCAACTTTCGGGCGATCGCGGCGAACGCCTCCGATTGCGGACCGCCGGCAGCCGAAGGCGGCGTACCTGCATCCGATGCTTCGCGAAGCGAGGAGTCGAGCGGGATTCTGCCGAGGAAGGGAATGCCCAAGTCCTTCGCGGCTTCTTCGGCGCCGCCGCTTCCGAACGGATCCGATAGCCCGCCGCAATGAGGGCAGGTGTAGCCCGACATGTTCTCGACCAGGCCGAGGACGGGAACCGACACCTTGCCGAACAGGTCGATCGCCCGCGTCGCGTCGATCAGCGACAGAGCCTGAGGCGTCGAGACGATCACTGCGCCGTCGGGCCGTGACTTCTGGACCAGCGACAGTTGAACGTCGCCGGTCCCGGGCGGCAGGTCGACGACGAGGATTTCGCTGTCTCCCCAGTCGGCATCCACCAGCTGCGCCAACGCCCCTGACGCCATCGGCCCCCGCCAAGCGAGCGCATGGCCCGGCGAGACCAGCTGGCCCAGCGACAGGAACCGGATCCCGTGTGCCTCGACGGGATTGAGCCTCTTGTCATCTGCCGTCGGACGCTCGTCGGTGCCGAGGATGCGCGTCTGCGAGGGCCCATAAACATCGGCGTCGATCAGGCCGACACGCTTGCCGAGAGTGGCAAGGGCGATTGCGAGATTGGCCGACAGGGTCGATTTCCCGACGCCGCCCTTGCCGCTGGCGACCGCGATCAACTTTCGCCTGGGCTCGCTGGCCGTCAGCGCGACGCGCACTTCGTCGACGCCTTCAGCCAGCGCAGCGGCGGCCTTCAGCCGCTCCTCGAATTCCCGCCGTGCGCTCGCCGCCAGGCCCGTTGCGTCGGCGACGATCGTGGCGACACCTCCGGCGACCCGGCGCGAGCGAATCCGCTCTGCTCCGGGCAGTGCGTCGAGAGTGTCCAGCGGATCCGCAGCTTCAGCCATTCGGGGTGCGATGTAGGCATGCCGGACCCGCTTGGCACTGTTTTTCGTTTCTGCGGCTCCCTATACAGGGCTCATGACGAGTATTTCGGGGTGGGCGGGCCGTGTTCGCGGCCTCTTCAACGATACCAAGGGCCCCTGGGGATCCGGGGGTTCAGGCGACGACGATTCCGGCGCCGAGCCGCCGCGAGGTCCGTGGGGCGAAGGTCCGAAGCGTGGCAAGCGCGCGTCCCTCGATGCGGGCAGCAGCGTTTCGTCGCTCGACGAATTCCTGCGCAAGAGCCGGGCGCGCTTTTCGGGCGGAGGCCTTCCCGGCCGGCCAAATGCGTCGATCATCGTCTGGGCCGTGCTCGCGCTCGCCGTGCTGTGGCTGGTCTTCACCAGCTTCCACAGCATCTCGCCGGGCCAGCGCGGAGTCGTCACGCGCTTCGGCCGCTACGTCTATACCCTTTCTCCGGGCGTCGGCCTGACGCTGCCCTCGCCCATCGAGCGGGTGCGAAAGATCGACGTCGAGAATATCCGCAGCACCGACATGGGCACGGAAGGTTCGAACGACCTGATGCTCACGGGCGACCAGAACCTTCTGGATATCGCCTATTCCGTCCGGTGGAACATCCGGACTCCGGAGCTTTACCTCTTCCAGCTGGCCCAGCCTGACGAGACCATTCGCGAAGTCGCGGAAAGCGCCATGCGGGCGGTGATCAGCCAGGTCAGCCTCAACGACGCGATGGGCGACAAGCGCGCGGACATCGAAGTCCGGGTCGCGGAGAACATGCAGCGGATCCTCGACGCCTACAGCTCCGGAATCCAGATCCAGGGCATCGCCATCAAGCAGGCCGATCCCCCGGAAGCCGTGAACGATGCCTTCAAGCAGGTCACCGCGGCCCAGCAGGATGCCCAGACCTATATCAACAACGCCAACGCTTATTCGCTTCAGCTCGGCCAGAAGGCGCAGGGCGAGGCGACGGCCTTCGAGAAGGTCTACGAGCAATACAAGCTCGCTCCCGAAGTGACTCGCCGCAGAATGTATTACGAGACCATGGAGCGCGTCCTTCAGAGCGTGAACAAGACAATCATCGAAGCGCCGGGAGTGCTTCCCTACCAGCCGCTCCCCGAGCCCAAGCGCTCGACGCCGCAAACGGGAGACTCGCAGTGATGGACGCCGTTCGCCGCCATCCCGTCGGCGCCGTCGCCGCAGCGCTCATGCTGCTGTTCCTGATCGTCGCGAGCTTCCCGATTGTCCCGGAAACGAAGCAGGCCGTGATCGTCCGCTTCGGCAAGCCGGTCCGGGTGCTGAACGAATTTGAGGCCGGTCGTCCCATTGGGGCCGCAGGCGCCGGAATCTCCTGGCGGATTCCGTTCGCGGAGGAGGTCGTCTGGATCGACAAGAGAATCCAGGACGTCGACATGCAGCGCCAGCAGGTGCTGTCCACCGACCAGCGCCGGCTCCAGGTCGACGCCTTCGCCCGCTACCGGATCGTCAATCCGGAGCTGATGTACGTCCGGGCGCGCACCGAGCAGCAGCTGACCGAGCAGCTCCGCCCGATCCTTGGATCGGAGGTTCGCAACGAGCTCGGCAAGGTCTCGTTCGCCGCGCTTCTTACACCGGAGCGGCAGGGTATCATGAATGACGTCCGGACATCGCTAAACCGGATTGCTCGGCAATATGGAGTCCAGATCATCGACGTCAGGATCAAGCGGACGGACCTTCCGGACGGTACTCCGCTCGAATCCGCTTTCGAGCGGATGCGGACCGCGCGTGAGCAAGAGGCTCGGTCTATCCGGGCGGAAGGCGCGAAGCGTGCGCAGATCATTCGCGCCCAGGCCGATGCCGACGCGGCTCGGACCTATGCCGCGAGCTTCGGCAAGGACCCGCAGTTTTATGACTTTTACCGCGCGATGCAGTCGTACCAGACCACATTTCTTGGCGACAACGGGGAGAAACCTGCCCCGACCACCGTTATCCTTTCGCCGCAGAATGACTATCTGAAGGAATTCTCCGGCCATCCGCGGTGAGATGCGTTCAATTCAAGTTCACTCGGGCGGCCTAGTGCGGTGGTGAAAATCCAGACCAAGGGGTATCGATGAGATCAAAGGAGTCCGGAAAAGTGCGCTATGCCTATGGGGTCGCGACGGCCCTGCTTCTGGGTGGTACGGCATTCTCCCTCGCGACCGGCCCGGTCGGAGCGCAGACTGCGCAGAACTCGCCGGCCGCGATGGCGCCGCGCGGAGCGCCTCAGTCGTTCGCCGATCTGGTCGAGCACCTTCAGCCCGCCGTGGTCAATATCTCGACCAAGCAGAAGATCACGGTCAAGCAGCAGGCCGACCCGCTCGAAGAGCTATTCCGCCAGTTCGGAGCTCCGATCCCGCAGCAACCCGGGGGTCCGAAAACCCGGGAAGCGGGATCGCTCGGCTCGGGCTTCATCATTTCGCCCGACGGCTACATCGTCACCAACAACCACCTCATCCAGGGGGCTAATGGCGAAGGGACGGTGGACACCGTCACCGTCACCCTCACCAACCGCAAGGAATATCCGGCGAAGATCGTGGGCCGCGACCAGCTTGCCGACCTTGCGCTTCTCAAGATCGACGCAAAGAACCTGCCCTTCGTGCAGTGGGGCGACAGCACCCATGCCCGTGTGGGCGACTGGGTGATTGCAATCGGCGATCCCTATGGCGTCGGAAGCACCGTCACCGCCGGGATCATCTCGGCGCTTCACCGTGGGATCACCGGCGTCGGCGCCTATGACCGCTACATCCAGACGGATGCCGCAATCAACATGGGCAACAGTGGCGGTCCGATGTTCGACCTCAACGGCAATGTCATCGGCATCAACTCTGCCCTGATTTCGCCGACGGGCACGAACGTCGGAATCGGCCTCGCCATACCCGCCGAAGCCGCCCGTCCGGTAATCGAAGCGCTTCGGCGCGGCGAGAAGCCCGAGCGCGGCTATCTCGGCGTGGGGCTGCAGCCGGTCGATGAAGACATCGCGTCTTCGCTCGGGCTTCCGAAGGACCGCGGCGAGATCGTCCGTACCGTCCAGCCCGGCGATCCGGCGGCCAAGGCCGGGATCCAGCAGGGCGACGTGATCATTTCGGTGAACGGCAAGCCGGTGAACCCGGACGAGACCGTCTCCTACCTGGTCGCCAACCTGCCGGTCGGCACTCGTGTGCCGATCGAGGTCGTCCGCAACGGCAAGCACATGACGTTGCCGGTCACGATCTCCCAACGGCCGACCGAGGATGAACTCGCGAAGCAACTCGGCCAGGACGATCAGGGCACAACCAACGACAACAGCCCGTCCGGTCCGGCGAGCGAGACGCTTGGACTGTCGCTGCAGCCGATAACTCCGCAGATTGCCCAGGCCCTGAACCTGCCCGCCGGGACGACCGGCGTCGTCATCGCGGGCATCAGCCCGTCGAGCGACGCAGCCCAGAAAGGGCTACAGCGAGGCGACGTCATCGTGGCGATCCAGGGTCAACGGGTGACGACACCCCAACAGGTCGTAGCCGCGGTCAACCTGGCGAAGAAAGCCGGACGGACAAGCGTGCTGCTCCTGGTCAAGCGCGGAACGGCGCCCGAGGCCTTCGTCGGGATCGACATCAGCGGCGACTGATCGCGGAAATTGCCTGGGGGTTACTCTGCCGCCTGGTTGCCCGCTTCATCCTGCGTCGCGCCGGTCAAGCCGCACTGCCTTTGCTCCATCGGAATCTGCTTGGTGATCCGGGTGGCGTTTTCCGCATAGGCCTGGGTGACCGAACCGTGATTCACGGACTTGCCGCGCAGCGGGCTCACGGCTTCGCAAATGTGGAAGACGTGGGGAGTAGTCGACCGTTTCGCTCCATTCTCAGGAGCAATCCAGTAGACGACATCCTGTCCCGCAGGGTGCGCCGCGTCCTTCGTCGCTTCGGCCACCGCGTCGGAATCGCGTGCGATGTCCTTCGCCTGGGCGGCCACCTCCGGTGAACAGGCAGTCGTCGGCTGGTTGGCCTTTATCTGGGCCGCGCACGCGTTCATGTCCTCGGTGTATTGCTCGACCGACGGGGGGTTGTAGCTCACCCCGATCACGGTCGCGACGACAGCCAGGACCGCACCGATCCCGCCGGCGATCCGCTTGTTCTTGGGGTCCATGTCCTTGTCGAGGAAGATCAGGACGACCAGCGGAAGAAAGGCGATCAGGGTGATGATTGCGCCGAGCTGGTTCTGGACGAAGAACTTGACGGGCTCCGACTTGCTGGCGGGGTCGTGCTTGTTCGCCGCCTTCCACATCAGGCTGCCGGCAATCGCGAAAACCGCGATCACGACCAGGATGCCGATCAGCAGCGGCAGGTTTCCCTGGTCGAACTTGTGCTGACGCAGCAGGACGATCCCGGTGATCTCGGTGCCAATTGCGACGATCCACGAAATCGCAGCGAAAATGCGAAGGCGCTTGGCGGCAGATTTTTGATCGTGCGTCGCTCGCCATTCCCTGGTGACGTCGACGTCGTCGGCCGGCTTGTTGTCGGGCATGCTCACGTCCCCCGGTTAGCCATTGGCCGTTGGTATCGCAGGATCGAGCCTGACACGAGTGGAATTGTTGTTATGAAGCGCGTGGAGGAGGATTCGCCGTGGGGTGGTACCTGCGAAAAAGCCTGAAGCTGGGCCCGCTGAGGTTCAACCTTTCCAAATCCGGGATCGGGACGTCGATCGGGGTCAAAGGGCTCCGCGTTGGAACCGGGCCGAGGGGAAACTACCTTCACGGCGGCCGAGGCGGCTTGTACTTCAGGGAGACGCTTGGTCAGGACTCCGAAGAGGTTCCCACCGAGCAGCAAAAGCTTGTAGAGCCTCCGCCTCCGAAGGATGGGCTGATGAGGCTTATCAAGCGGTTATTCCTGGGCCAGAGCGCGAACGAGAGGGGCTGATTTTGGCCGACAATCGCAACGTGATTGGAGCGCTCGAGCGCGAATGGCGCGACGCTCTGTGCGCGAAGGATATCGAACGGCTGCGGGTGCTGATCCATCCGAAATTCACGTTGATCGGGACGCGCTCGACCGGTCCGTTCACGATGTCGCGAGACGACTGGCTGGAGGCCATTCAGAAGCGCGAGCTCATAAGCATCGATCTCGATATCAAGGACGCGGTGGTCTTCGACGAAATCATGGTCGGCACCGTCGAGGCGAAGTGGCGAGTGTCGTACCTCGGACGGGCGATCGAAGATTGCGTCCTCCTGACGGACGTTTGGGTGCGCGACGAGGAGCGATGGCAGGTCGTTCGCCGGCACTCGAGCCCGATACCGGCGGCGTGAGTTGAATAGCGAAAGCGACTGAAAAGAGGGGAAGCGCGAATGGCAACTATAACCGAGCACGGACGCCGCGGCGGCGGCGAAGTCGCCGAGCTGACGCTCCGTGGGATCGTCCTCGGAGCCCTGATCACGGTCGTCTTCACGGCGGCGAACGTCTATCTTGGCCTGAAGATCGGGCTCACTTTCGCGACCTCAATCCCGGCGGCCGTCATCTCAATGGCCGTGCTCAAGTTCTTCCGCGATTCGACGATCCAGGAAAACAATATCGTGCAGACGATCGCCTCGGCTGCGGGCACTCTCTCGGCGATCATCTTCGTTCTTCCCGGCCTGATCATGGTCGGCTGGTGGACAAACTTCCCCTATTGGCTGTCGGTCGCCGTCATCGGCATCGGCGGCATCCTCGGCGTCATGTATTCGGTGCCGCTTCGAAGGGCGATGGTCACCGGTTCCGACCTGCCGTATCCTGAAGGAGTCGCCGCGGCAGAAGTGCTGAAAGTGGGCGCCGGAGTCGGAGGCGCCGAAGAGAACCGCCGCGGCCTCGTGATGATCGTCGTCAGCTCGGTTGTTGCGGCAGGCTATTCGCTGCTCGCCGCCACTGGGTTCATCTCAAACGCCGCTGCCAAGAGCTTTCGAGTCGGCGGCGGAGCGAGCCAGGTTTCCGCGAGCCTCTCGCTGGCGCTGATCGGAGTCGGCCATCTCGTCGGCCTGTCGGTCGGAATCGCGATGTTCATCGGCCTCCTGATCAGCTGGGCCTATCTTGTCCCGCACTACACGTCTCTGGCGGGGGCGATTCCGCTCGGGACCAGCCTCGACGATTTCGTCGGCGACGTGTTCGTCAACAAGGTGCGATTCGTCGGCGCCGGCACGATCGGCGTCGCCGCGATCTGGACTCTTCTGCGCATTCTCGGTCCGATCATCGGCGGCGTCCGCTCGGCGCTTGCGGCCAATGCCGAGCGCAAGGCGGGCAGGGGCGAAGCGCTTCCCCTCACGGAGCGCGACATTCCCATCGGAATCGTCGGGGCCACGATCCTCCTGTCGATGATCCCGATCGGCCTGCTTCTCTACGCGTTCGCAAGCAGCAACCCGATCGCCGCCAATCCCGGGGTGACGATCTTCTCCAGCATCATCTACATCCTCATCGCCGGAGTGATCATCGCCGCAGTGTGCGGCTACATGGCGGGCCTGATCGGCGCGTCGAACAGCCCGATTTCGGGCGTCGGAATCCTATCCGTTGTCGGAATCTCGCTGATCCTGGCCTTGCTCTTCCCGGGCGTGACAGGCGATGCGACGAAGAGCCTCGTCGCCTTCGCCTTGTTCGTCACCGCGATCGTGTTCGGTGTGGCGACGATATCGAACAACAACCTTCAGGACCTGAAGACCGGGCAACTCGTGGAAGCGACTCCGTGGCGGCAGCAGGTCGCGCTGGTTCTCGGCGTCATCTTCGGCTCGCTGGTCATTCCGCCGATCCTCGACCTGCTCAACACCGCGTTCGGCTTCCAAGGCGTTCCGGGAGCCGGGATCACCGCTCTCGCCGCGCCCCAGGCGCAGCTCATCTCGGCGATCGCGCAGGGTGTGCTGGGCGGCAATCTCGACTGGGGGCTGATCGGCCTGGGCGCCGGGATCGGAGTCGTCGTCGTCATCATCGACGAGTTCCTCCGGGCGACGAAGCGCGGCGCGCTTCCCCCGTTAGCGGTCGGAATGGGCATTTACCTGCCGATGGCGCTGACGCTGCTGATCCCGATCGGCGCGCTGCTCGGCTGGTTCTACGACAAATGGGCGAGGCGCAGCTCCAACCCCGAGTTCGCCGAGCGCATGGGCGTGCTCCTCGCAACCGGCCTGATCGTCGGCGAAAGCCTGTTCGGAGTCATTTTTGCGGGCATCGTCGCGGCGACGAACAGCGACGCGCCGCTCGGCCTCGTGAAGGATTTCGCCTGGGCGGTTCCGTTCGGCCTCGTCCTCTTCGCAATTGCAAACGCCGCGCTCTATCTGTGGACGAAAGGCCAGGCATCGGGCGCGCCGCCGACGGAGCAGTTCGACGAGCCGCGGGAAGCCACGTTCCGCTAGCTTGCCGGCAATGCAAGCGCTCCTTGCCGCGTTGTTCCTTACCGCCGCGCAGGCGAATGCGGCTCCAGTCGCGGGTCTCTACGAGATTCGCCAGATGGAAATGGCCGGCGGGCTCGAGCTGACGCCCGACGGCCATTTCCGTTACTCACTCGACTATGGGGCAGTGTCGGAGGAAGGCGAAGGCAGTTGGCGCGCGGACGGCGACGCTATCCGCCTGACCAGCGATCCGATGCC
>JBKPOU010000099.1:0-6698 GCA_046733255.1 Pseudomonadota bacterium | reverse complement strand
ATGATCTTGGCTTCGTCACCGACGGCTTGAAGCTGCACCGAGTGAGTGCCGCTGGTCGCGTCGACCAGAAATGCCGCCTTGGCCGGAACGATGGGATCGGATGAATTGACGGCGTCCGCACGCGACGACGCCACGGTCCAGCCGGTCGCGGCCAAAACCAGGAGCGCCGATCCGGAAAGGACCGAAACCCGCCGAGCGACCCGCCGCTTGGCCTGCTGCGCAGCGGTCATTCGCCCGCCCCCCTCTTCGCCGCAGCCGACATGTGCTTGAGCACTTCGTCGCGAGGACCGTCAGCCAGGATCTTTCCACCGTCGATAACGATCAGGCGGTCGAGGATCGAAAGCATGTTGTGCCGGTGAGTGGCAACGACCAGCGACTGGCCGCTTCCGAGCGCGGTCTTCAGATGCTCGATGAAATAGAGCTCGGTCTGCGTGTCCATCGAGCCCGTGGGCTCATCGAGGAACAGTATCTTCGGCGGGTGCACGAGCGCCCGCGCGAGGATCAGCAGCGCACGCTGTCCACCCGACAGACGAGAACCCCGCTCCCCGACCGGAAGGTCGAATCCCGCGGCATCGCGCGAAAGAAAGATGTCGGCGCCGGAGCGAACCACCGCCTCGATCAGCTCGGCATCGTCGGCCCGCGCCGACCCGAGCTTGAGATTGTCGCGCACCGTGCCGCTGAAGACCTCTGCGTCCTGCGCGACGAAACGGAAGTTCTCGCGCAACTGGTGCGGGTGATACTGGCGGCTGTCGAGGCCATCGACCAGCAACTCGCCGTTTGTCGGCGGATAGAGGCCACAAAGCACCCGGCCCAGTGTCGACTTGCCCGAAGCCACGCGGCCGATGATCCCGATCCGCTCGCCCGGAGCGATCGAGAGATTCACCGCGGAAAGCGAATCGCGTCCGGCGTTGGGATAGCGGAAAGTAACGTCGACGAGCTGGATCCGACCGGAGCTGACCTCGGGTACGATGCTGCGCATGGCCGACTGGCGCTCGTCCTGGATCTCCATCATCTGCTGGAGCGAGTTCAATGTCGCGAACGCCTGGCGCTGGCGGGTGATCAGGAAGGCGAGCTGGCCGACCGGCTGCAGAGCCCGCCCCGCCAGCATGACGATGGCGATGATCGCGCCCATCGACATCTCGCCGGCGTTGAACCGGTAGAAGCCGCCGATCAGGAGGCAGACGCTGATCAGCTGCTGCGAAACGCTGGCGAGGTTCACCGCGATCGCGGTCAGCCGCCGCATCTTCTCCTGCGTGCGCGCGGTCATTTCCGAATAGCGCTTCCAGCGGCCGAGCATCTGCCCTTCGGCCCGCGCCGACTTCAGAGTCTCGGCGCCCGCGATCGATTCGACGAGGACGCTATGCTGGAGGCTGGAATCGGCCTGCGCTTCGATCGCGGCCGTCGCCATCGCGCGCTGCAGGCTCATCCCGGCGACGAACATCATCGCCATGATCGCCATCGGCACGAGCACCAGCCAGCCCGCGAGAATGGTGATCAGGCCCAGGAACAGGACGAGGAAGGTGACGTCGACTACGAGCACCACCGTCGTCGAAGCGAAGAAGTCGCGGACGAGCTCATACTCGGAGACCCGCTTGGCAAAGGCTCCGGTGCTGCCCTGGCGTTCGGTCATGGGCAGGTTCATCACCTTCTCGAACAGCTTCTGGGCGAGCTTCGAGTCGAGCTTTCGACCGATATCGTCGATGACCTGGGCGCGCGCGATGCGAAGAACGAAGTCGAACGCGAAGGCAAGGAGGACGCCTGCCGCGAGCACCCACAGGGTCGAGATCGCCTTGTTCGGAATGACTCGGTCGTAGACGTTCATCGTGAAGAGCGGCAGCGCTAGCGCCAGCATGTTGACGATGAAGGCGGCCAGCAGCACGGGCCAGAATTCGCGCCGGACCTTCCACACTTCCGACCAGAACCAGTGAGTGCGCTTCGCCTTGTCCCACGGCCGCTCGGCTTCCCGCTCCCTGGTGGGATCGGTTTCGACCAGGACAGCGTGACCGTCATAGACACGCTCGATCTCCTCAAGCGCGACCCACGTCGGCTCGCCCATGCCGGGCGCGTAAACCAGCCCGTCCTTGTCCTTCACGTCGAGCAGGACCGCCGCGCGGTCTTCCGACAGCTGGAGGACTGCCGGGCACTTGCGCGCCGGCCAGCCGCGAAGCCGCCGGGATAGGGATTCCCCGCGCATTCCGATCTGGTCGAGCGCGGGCTCGACCTGGTGGAAGGGAAGCTTGCCGTCCGGCGTCAGAGCGAGACCAGCGCAGATGAGAACGGCCGACGACGGCCGGTCCGCCTCTCGCGCGAGATACGCAATGCAGTCGATGACGGGGTCGATCTCACGCGGAGGCGCAGATTCGAGCCAGTGCATGGAGCTCAATGCCCGTCCTCTCTCGTCTCAGCGGCCCGGCGTTTCGGCAGGGGGCGTGGTGGTGTCGACCGGGGTTCCGGCCGGGTTGGTGAGCGTCTCGCCCGGAGTCGCGCCCGCGGGCGTTCCGCCGGCGGGAGCCATCATTGCAGGGCTCTGCAGGCTGTTCTCCATCAGGTCCGCGGCGGGGATCGGGTTCACATGGAAGCGTTCCCGCTGTCCGCCCTGAGCCGCTGCCGGAATCCCAACCCCAAGCGCCTCGACGAGCCGGTTGGCCGCGGCAAGAACCCGGTACTGCGCATAAAGCTTGGCGAGGCGCGCCGTTTCCGCCTGCGCCTGCACGTTATACCGCGAGTTCTGGGCGTCGAGAACGTCAAGCAGCGAGCGGCGGCCGACATTGAACTGCTCGCGATAGGACAGCAGCAGGTCGTCGGAGATCCGGCTCTGCACCTCGAGCTCGCTGGCGAGCGCCGACTGGTTGGTGAGGCGGTTCCACGCGTTGCGCGCGTCTTCCTCAGCCTGGCGGGTCATTTCGAACAGCCGGCCATGAGCCTCGTCGGCCCGGCCCTGCTGCTCGCGGACGTTCGCTTCCTTGATTCCGCCGTTGTACAGGTCCCAGCGAAGCACTCCGAGCGCCTGCAGGTCTGTGGTCCGGCCGGCAAAGCCGTCGATGTCGTGGCCTGCGCGAGCGCGAGCCTCGATGTTGAAACGGGGGCCGAGCTCCGCCTTCGCCTTGCGCACATCCTCGCGCGAAGCGCTGAGGTCGGCGATCGCTTCCTGGACCAGCGGATTGTTGTCGCGGGCAAGCTGCTCGGCGTCGTTCAGAGTGCCCGGCATGGCCTGCGAAAGATCTGGCGGCATGGTCGCGGAATCCATCGGAACGCCGGTCAGAGTCTGGAACTCGATTGCGGCCGCCGAAAGGTCCTCTTTCGCCTGCGTCACCTTGGCGCGAGCCGACTGAAGCCGCTCCTGCGCCTGCTGCTGATCGGCGATGCTGATCGATCCGTTCTGGACGCCCTGACCAAGATCGCCGGCGAGGCGCTCGTGGAACGCGACATTGTCCTGCGCGATGGCGACGAGGCGCTGCTGCAGCAGATAGTCGATGTAGGCGCGCGCAACGTTGAGTGCGACAAACTCTGAGCGCTCTTCGACCCGCGCGGCGGCCGCATCGGTCCGAGCGGCCTGGCGGCGGATTTCCGCCTCGCGGGCTCCGCTGTCGAAAACGTTCTGAACGAGGATGAGGTCGCCCTCGATAGGCCACAGGGTCTCGTCGGCGATTCCGATCGAGCGGCGAGTCGGGTTGCGCAAGGTGCGAAGGCCCGCCGAGCCCTCGACGGAGATTCGCGGATAATAAAGTCCCTGCGCCTGGACCCGCTCCTCCTCGGTCGCGACGCGGTTGGCGACCGCCTGGTGGATCTGCGGATTGGTCGAAAGCGCGGCCTGGACGGCATCGCGAAGATCGATCGCGTTCGCCGGAGTGGCGCTTAGAAGCACCGCCCCCGGGATAATAAGACTCCAGTGTCTGCGTTTCATGTTCAAGTAACCCCCTGCTCTTTCATCCGGGGCGCGACAAACGCGCGCCCCTGAACTGTGATCTCTAGCCGTGTGCCGGCGGGACCGCGTCGTGATGGAGCATCATGGCCTCCATCGAAAACACAGTTTCCGCCCCTGCGAAACCGGGCGCCGCAGCAGCGTGCCAAGCCGGCACATTCGCCGAAACCTGGGTTGCCAGCGCATCGATCGCCGGATTCGCACCGTTATGGCCCGGCAGATTGTTCAGCACGGCCTCGATCGCCGAGTGCGCTCCCCCGCCTCCTGCGAGCGAATCTGCGATGACCTTGCCGACGACCTGGTTGTGCGCCGCGCCCTGGAGGTCGATGCCCTGGGCTGAACCGCCGATGTTGGCGAACCCCGCCAGCTGCTGGGCCGAAGGCATTGCGATCTCGGCTCCCGCGATCCCGGCAGCCATGGTGAAGTCGCCGTGGGCCGGAGCTTCGGTCGCCTGGACGAGCGCGGTCATCGCGGCGGATCCCGAGTGCGAGTCCAGCTGGAAATGAGAGTCGGCCGTAAAGACGGGCTGGCGGCTCTCGTTGCTCACCTGCTGGAATTGCGTTTCCGAATGAGCCGAAAGGAGGTCGCTAACCTGGCTCGACGAGTCATGTGCGACGGACTCGAGAGCCACCGGCGCGAATGCCTGAGTGTGGAGCGCCCCCAAGTCGCCATGCAGCGGATCCGCGCTGAAGTGCGGCTGTGCGGCCAGCGGTTCCGAAGCCAGCCCGGCTGCCGCGATCGCTCCGATCAGCAGCGCATTGCTCGACAGCGCCGTGGACGTCCGGAGATCGTCGTTGGCGGCGCGAGCGCTGGTCGCGAAGATCGCGTCGGCGAGGCTGCCCGTCGAACCGTCGGCCCGCGTGTAGCTGCCAGTGCCGACGACCTGCACGTCGCCGTTCGCGGTTTCGTAGCTGATGCCGTCGGTGCCGAGCGACATCGCGCTGATACCGCGAGCCGCAAGCGTCTGATACTCGCCCGCGTCGACCGCGCCGTTGCTGTTCGCGTCCTGCCACACGCCGAAGCTTGCGAAGCCGGGGTCGGCCGAGCTCAGCTGGCCGTCATGGTTCGAGTCATAGGCCGACAGCGCCTGGAGGTCGCTGACCCCATTGTGGCCGAACACGAACTCGGACGAGGAATCGACGGTGCCGTTGGCGTTGCCGTCGCGGACGAGGATGCCGTCCTCGGGGCTCGCCCAAGCGGTGGCCACAGTGCCGTCGCCCTAATTGTAGGTTACACCGTCGGTGGTGGATAGGAAGTGCACGCCGTCGCCGTTGAGGTCGAGCACGACCGGTACGGCTGGAGCCAAAGGTGTCAGGCCGTCGGCGACATGGACGCTGAACGCCCCCGTCGCGGTCTGATCGCCGTCACCGTCGGTCAGCTGCACGGTGAAGTCGATCGTCTGGTCGAGACTCGACGACTGCACGCCGACCGAAACGAGGTCCACCTTGCCTGGCCCGGTGCCGCTGCTCAGCAGCTGGATGTCGGCGATGAACTTCCCGGCGTCGGCCGTGAAGACCCAGTTCGGTCCGTTCGTGTCCATATTCGCCGCCGGAACGTGACCGGAATCAAATGTCCCGTCGGTATAGTGAACGACGTAAGTGATGTCGTCGGAGCTAGTGTACTGGATGAAGTCGAAGGTCGCGGTGCTGATGTTCGGAAGCGACGCACCGGAAGTGGAGGTGTTGATTCCACCCGGTCCGTCGGGATCCGCCAGCGCCTGGGCGCCGAAGTCGAAGAACATCAGTTCGGTCGTTCCGCTGAAGACGTTGTTGTCGACGCCCCAGCCCGCCGTTGAGCCGTTGATTCCGGCATCGGCAATCATTGCCGACGTGAGGTTGCCGGTCGCAAGCCAGGTCGCTTCGTTGAAGCTCGCGGTCGTGTTGTAGCCTGTCAGGACTGACAATTCCTGTCCGCCCGGGTCCTCGAGGACTTGGAAGCCCGTCGGCCCGGCACCGAAGGCGCTCGATCCCCCGATCGGCGTATCCGTTACTTCGGGATCGAGCGGATTGACCAGGTCGAACACGTACTGGCCCGAGGTACCTGCCGACGGGTTCACCGTCAGCGTGAACACCACGGTGGCTTCCCCGGCCTGGTGGATGCCGTCGTCGTTGGTGTCCTGATATGCGGTCAGCACGTTGCCGGACTGGACGGTCAGCAGGTCATGCCCGCCGGACGTGATGCCGGTCGTGTCGGCGGTGATCGTCATCGTCGACCCCGCGCCATCAGCTCCGGCAGAGAAGTGCAGCGTCCCGACGGCGTTCGCTTGGTTCGGGTCGTTGCTGTGCTGCTGGTTCTGGACGGCGCCGAGCGTCGGAACGTCGTCGACGACATTGATCTTGACCGTGCCGTTGACGGTGTTCCCGTTGGCATCGTGCGCCGTGTAGTTGAAGGTCTCGACCCCGTTCACGGTGTCGGCGCCGTTGTTGGCCGTGGGCTCGTCGACCGGGGTGGTCAGAGTGTAAGTGTAGCTGCCATCCGCGTTGAGGTGGAAGATGCCGTTCGCAGTCGTTACGTCCTGCGGCGTGTAACCGGTGGCTCCCGTTACCGCGAGCTGGCCCGTGACGGTCTCTGCGGCCGAGCCGGGATTGCTTCCGGTCACCGAGCCGTGGCCGAGGTCGTTTCCGGTGGTTGTCGTGTCGAGCGCGGCTTCGTTGACCGTCTTCACCTGGTTGTCGGCGCCGAGAGTGACGTTGGCGACAGTGATGTCGAGCGTGGTCGTCGACTTGTCGCCGTCGCCGTCGGTGATCGTGTAGACGAAATGGTCGACCTGGTTCGA
>JBKPOU010000098.1:0-12518 GCA_046733255.1 Pseudomonadota bacterium | reverse complement strand
GCCTCGACGAAGCGGTCAATTACACAAAGGAACGCAAGCAGTTCGGCCAGGCGATCGCCGATTTCCAGAACACGCAGTTCACGCTCGCCGACATGGAGACCGAGCTGCAGGCCGCGCGCTACCTGCTCTACGTCGCGGCGGCCAAGGTCACGGCCAACGCGCCGGACAAGACGCGGTTCGCGGCCATGGCCAAGCGCCTGGCGACCGACACCGGCTCGTCCGTCGTCGACCGGGCGCTGCAGCTCCACGGCGGCTACGGCTATCTGATGGACTATCCCATCGAGCGCTTCTGGCGGGACCTTCGAGTCCACTCGATCCTCGAAGGCACGAACCAGATCATGCGGATTATCGTCAGCCGGGATTTGCTCCGGCAGTGACCGACGACGTCCTGATTTCATCTGAGCGCGGTGTCGGCCGCCTTCGGCTCAACCGGCCCAAGGCGATTCACGCCCTCACTACCGAAATGTGCCAGGCGATGAGCGAGGCACTGCTCCGCTGGCGTACCGATTCCAGCATCCAGTGCGTCGTTATCGACCACGCCGAGGGCCGCGGATTCTGCGCCGGCGGCGACGTGGTGATGCTCGCGAAGAGCGGTGCCGGCGACGCGCACAAGGCGCGCGAATTCTTCTTTGCCGAGTACCGGCTCAACCACCTTCTGTTCAGCTACGAAAAGCCGACCCTGGCGATCATGGACGGGATCACGATGGGCGGCGGCGTCGGAATCTCGCAGCCCTGCGCCTTCAAGGTCGCGACCGAAAACACGCGGCTGGCGATGCCGGAGACCGGGATCGGCCTTTTCCCGGACGTGGGCGGCGGCTGGTATTTGTCACGGCTCCCCGGACGCGTCGGCCAGTATATGGCCTTGACCGGAGCGCGGCTCGACGGCGCCGAATGCGCCTATCTCGGGCTTGCGACCCACTACATCCCGTCCGCGTCGCTGGAGGAGCTAATCGAGCGGATCCTGAAGGCTCCCGACCGGGTGCAGGGCACGCTCGGCGCGGCATCGGAAAGCCCGCCGGATGCAAGGGTCGCGGACAGCCTTCCGCTCATCAACCGGCTGTTTGCGTCGGACAGGCTCGAAGAAATTCTCTCCGACCTCGAAGCCGACGAAAGCGAGTGGTCGGAAAAGGAGCTTCTGACGCTTCGGACCAAGAGCCCGCTGTCGTGCAAGGTTTCGCTCAGGCTTCTGGCGAAGGGTGCGAACCGCTCGATCTTCGCCGACGAAATGCGTGCCGAATATGCGCTTGCCGGCCGCGTAGTGCAGACCCATGACTTCAAGGAGGGCGTGAACGCGCTCCTTATCGAGAAGCATAACGAGCCGAGCTGGGACCCGCCGGCACCCGAGGGCGTCACCGACGATATGCTCGACGCCCTGTTCGCGCCGCTTCCGAGCGGGGAGCAGTGGACGCCGTTCCCGGAGACCGAAGAATGACAGATTACAAGACCGTCCTCGTCGAAAAGCGCGGTGCGGTGGCTTTAGTCACATTGAACCGCCCCGACGCCCTGAACGCGCTCAACAGCGAAGTGCTCAAAGAGCTGATCGAAGTCTTCGCCGCTTATGACTCGGACGAGGGCCAGCGCTGCCTGGTACTCACCGGAAGCGGCGACAAGGCGTTCGCCGCCGGCGCGGACATCAAGGAGATGCAGCCGCAGGGTTTCGCCGACATGTATTCGTCGGACTTCTTCGCGGGCTGGGAAAAAGTCACCGCGACGCGCAAGCCGTGGATCGCGGCGGTCGCCGGATATGCGCTCGGAGGGGGCTGCGAGGTCGCGATGATGGCGGACTTCATCATTGCCGCCGACAGCGCGAAGTTCGGCCAGCCGGAGATCAAGCTCGGAGTCACCCCCGGAATGGGCGGATCCCAGCGCCTCACCTGGGCGATCGGCAAGGCCAAGGCGATGGAGATGTGCCTCACCGGCCGGCTAATGGACGCTGCCGAGGCCGAGCGTTCGGGGCTCGTGGCGAAAGTGGTCCCGGCGAACGAACTGATGACCGAAGCGATGAAGACCGCCGAGGCGATCGCGGCGATGCCGCCGCTCGCTGCGATTGCCGCCAAGGAAATGGTCAACGCCGCCTTCGAAATCCCGCTTTCACAGGGCCTCAGATTCGAGCGGCGGCTGTTCCACGGCTTGTTCGGAACCGAGGATCAGAAAGAGGGCATGACCGCTTTCGTCGAGAAGCGGCCGGGCAATTGGAAGGGACGGTAAAAATGGCGCGGATCGCATTCATCGGCTTGGGGCACATGGGTGGGGGAATGGCCCCCAACCTCGCCAAGGCCGGGCATGACGTTCAGGCGTTCGACCTCAGCGAAGAAGCGCTGAACACGGCAGTAAGCGCTGGCTGCAGCCGCGCCCGTTCGACCGAGGAAGCGTGCCGGGATGCGGAAGTCGTCGTGACCATGCTACCCGCGGCGAAGCACGTGCTCGACGTGTATCGCAACAACGTGTTCGGCAACGCGCCGTCGAGTGCGCTTCTGATCGACTGCTCGACGATCGACGTCGCAAGCGCTCGAACGATCGAGGAAGAGGCCGCCGCGAAAGGCTATGAGATGGTCGACGCGCCGGTTTCCGGCGGCATCGCAGCGGCCGCCAGCGGGACGCTCGCCTTCATGGTCGGCGGGTCGGCCGAGGCGTTCGCCCGCGCCAAGCCGTTCATCGAACCGATGGCCAAGGCGGTGATCCATGCTGGCGGCCCCGGCGCCGGCCAGGCGGCGAAGATCTGCAACAACATGATCCTCGGCGCGACCATGGCGGCGACTTGCGAGGGATTCGTGCTGGCGCAGAAGCTCGGGCTCGACCCGCAGGTCTTTTTCGACATTTCGTCGCAGGCTTCGGGCCAGAGCTGGTCGATGACGAGTTACTGCCCGGTGCCGGGCGTCGGACCCAAAACGCCAGCCGACAACGGCTATGAAGGCGGTTTCGCGGCGGCGCTGATGCTGAAGGACCTGAAGCTCGCGATGGAAGCGGCCGATCAGGCCGGCGTCGATGTGGAAATGGGCGAAGAGGCCGAGGAACTGTACGAGGAGTTCGTCGAAAAGGGCGGCGGATCAAAGGATTTCTCCGGGCTCATCACGATGATCGATGGCAGCTGGAAAGGCGAATGATGGTGTCGAAGCGCGCGTTGGCGATTTGTGGAATTGCATTGCTGGCCGGGTGCAGGGCGCAGCAGGACGGCAATGAGGCCAACTCGGTCGTCAATTCGGCAGAGACTCGAAACGCCGCGACGGCCCCGCTCAGCAATGACCAGTCGCTCGCCCTGATGAAGGAGCGGCACGAGCATATGGAGGCGTTCGGCGACGCGACGAAGAAGGTCGGCAATGCGCTCAAGTCCTCGTCGCCGGACGTTGACGCGATCCGCGATTCCTCATCCCGGATCGAGGCTCTCGCGCCTCGGCTCCTGTCCTGGTTCCCGCAAGGCACCGGCCCCGAGGTCGGGAAGACTCGCGCCAAGGCTGAAATCTGGCGGAAGCCGGAAGACTTCGCCTTGAAAGCACACGACTTCGAAGGCGCCGCCAACGAGTTCGACGTGGCGGCGAAACGCGGCGATCTGGGCCAGATCAACACCACGTTCGACGCGCTCGGCAAGACCTGCAAGGCGTGCCACGACCTCTATCGGGCTCCGAAAAAAGACTGAGCGCGGTGAAGCAGCCCGTCTGGGACCTGCCGACGAGGCTGTTCCACTGGACTCTCGTCGTTCTCGTCGCGCTGGCCTGGTGGAGCGCTGAGAACGACCGGCAGGCCCTCCACCTGTACCTCGGCTACGGAACTCTTTCGCTGCTGCTGTTCCGTCTCGGCTGGGGCATCTTCGGAAGCTCGACCGCGCGCTTCTCCGGCTTCGTTCGCGGGCCGGCCGCGGTGATGCGTTACGTCCGAGATCGCTTCCATTGGCCTTCGGCGGGGCACGCGCCCCTTGGAGCACTCAGCGTCATCGCGCTTCTGGCGATGCTGTTCGCCATCGTCGGAACGGGTCTCATCGCATCGGACGAAGACGGCCTGTCCAGCGGTCCCCTCGCTTTTCTCGTCAGCCTCGGCGCCTCCGAGACTGCCACCGACCTGCATGAGGACCTGTTCAACGTCCTGCTGGCGTTCATCGTCCTGCACGTCGCGGCGATCCTGCTCTACCGCCTCGCGCTCGGCCGGAACCTGCTGGGCCCGATGATCAGCGGGAAGGCGGAACTGGCGCCCGGAATGGAGCCGATGCGCCCAGGCAAA
This sequence comes from Pseudomonadota bacterium, assembly GCA_046733255.1. Taxonomy (GTDB): domain Bacteria; phylum Pseudomonadota; class Alphaproteobacteria; order Sphingomonadales; family Sphingomonadaceae; genus Sphingomicrobium. Next base: position 8,306 of record JBKPOU010000098.1, on the reverse strand, counting down.
TGGTGGGCCGCATTGCTGTGCCTCGCCGCCGCCATCGCGATCACCCGCTGGATCATCGCCGGAGCGCCTCCCTTCGGCACTTGATCGAGACCCGGCTCGGGGCCACATCGCGCTGATGTTGATCCGCACCGAGCACACGCCTAACCCGTCTACCCGCAAGTTCCTTCCCGGCCAGAGCGTGATGGACAGCGGGACCCGCGACTTCCCCGACGCGGAAAGCGCACAAGCTTCGCCGCTCGCTGAAGGCCTGTTCGCCACCGGCCTGGTCGAAGGAGTCTTCTACGGCCGCGACTTCATCTCCGTGACCTCTGCTCCCGGAGTGTCGTGGACCAACCTGGAGCCTGTCGTTGTCGAAGCCCTGCTCGACCATTTCGTGACTGGCGCGCCTTTGTTCAAAGCCGGGAGCGCGACCGGAATCGCGGTCGACCCAGACTTCGAGGAAGCTCCCGAGGACGCCGACATCATCGAACAGATCAAGGAGTTGATCGATACGCGCGTCCGCCCGGCAGTCGCCCAGGACGGTGGCGACATCGTCTACAAAGGCTATCGCGACGGCCGGCTCTTTTTGTCGATGCACGGCGCCTGCCAGGGATGCCCCTCGTCGGAAATCACGCTCAAGCGCGGGATCGAAAGCCTCATCAAGCATTACGTGCCCGAGGTTGAGAGCATAGAAGCCATCTAGGGACTTGCTCCCGCCAGCGGGCTGTGGCCCACTCGGCCGCGTGATACTGGCACTCGACACTTCCACGGCGGCTTGCACGGCCGCCCTGTTCGACGACGGGGCGAAGTGTATCGCGAGCCGAGACGAGCAGATCGGCCGCGGCCATGCCGAGCGGCTCGCGCCGATGCTCGACGAGATGCTTGAAGGCCGCCGGGCAGATACGATTCTGGTCGGCGTCGGCCCCGGCAGCTTCACTGGTATCCGCGTCGGCCTTGCCGCGGCGCACGGACTCGCGATCGGCTGGAATGCCCGGATCTTCGGGATATCGTCGCTGGCCTTGCTTGCTGCGTCGGCAGGATCAGGTTCGGAGGCGGCCGCCGCGGTGAACGGCGGACATGGCGAGCTTTTCGTCCAACAGTTCGACCGCGGCCTTCATCCCGCCGGCGATCTCCTCAACCTTTCGCCTGCGGACGCCGCGGCCGCTGTTTCCACGGACATTGTCGTCGGCCCCGGAGCTGAAGCGCTGGTCGCGGCGAGGGGAAGCGGCACGGCAGCCCTGGCCTGGCCGAGAGCCTCATTCGCGATGCTCTTGCCCGCAGAGCTTCGCAGTCTTCCGGCGGTACCCGTCTACGCTCGCGCTCCCGATGCGAAAACCAGGACCGCGGCATGACTCCGCGCATCTCCCCGGGCGATGCGGAAGACCTCGATTCCGTCATGAGGGTCATGGGTTCCGCTTTCTCCGACAGCTACGGCGAAGCGTGGACCCGCTCGCAGTGCGCGGGAATCCTGCCGATGGCGGGAGTTCGGCTGTTCCTCGCTCGGAACGGCGACGGCACGGTCGTCGGCTTCTCGCTCTACAGGACCGTCGCCGACGACGCCGAGCTTCTGCTCCTCGCTGTCCAGGCCGACGTCCAGGGTCGGGGCATCGGCCGCGGACTGCTCGGCCACTTCATTGAGGATTCCAGGAGCAGCGGCGCGACGCGGATCCATCTCGAGGTTCGCGACGGCAATCCCGCCGTGCGCGTGTACAAAGCAGCAGGCTTCGAAGAGGCAAACCGACGCCGCAACTATTATCGGGGCCGCGGGGGCCGCCAGTACGATGCGTTGACTTTCGTTCTCGCAGCGAAAGATTAACACCAATCAATAGCCATACTCTATTGCCGCGCTGCCCTAAGCTGGCTAGTGGGCTTCCACTTCGTGAAAGTGAAGCGGCATCCATTCAGTTCAATGGAGAAAGAATAAATGGCCGAGAATGAAGCGGCGAACGACACTTTGCTCACCCTGACGGCGGATATCGTTGCAGCTCACGTGAGCAACAACAGTGTCGCGGTAAATGATCTTCCGAACCTGATTCAGAATGTTCATCAGGCTCTTAACGGAATCTCGGGGAGTCGGCCCGGTTCGGAAGAAAAGCCCGAGCCGAAAGTTTCGATCCGGTCTTCGGTCAAGCCCGATTACATCAGCTGCCTCGAATGCGGCAAGAAGCAGAAGATGCTGAAGCGTCACCTGATGACCAATCACGAAATGACGCCCGGCGATTACCGGCAGAAGTGGGGCCTTTCTTCGGAATATCCGATGGTCGCGCCCAATTACGCGGAGCAGCGCCGGACGCTCGCGAAGTCGATCGGACTCGGCACCAAGCGTCGCCGGACACGCAAGGGCAAATGACAGGCAAGGGGCGCCCCAGAAGCGCCCCTTCCCTTTACCGCCAGCACGCTCGCGCCTAGATTTCGAAAGCATGAGCCACGCAACTATCGATGTCGAAGCGCTGTGCGCCGACAAGGGCCTCAGGATCACCGAGCAGCGGAGGGTGATCGCGAGGATTCTTTCCGAATCGGAGGATCATCCGGACGTCGAGACGCTGCACGAGCGGGCCTCGGCGATCGATCCGCGCATTTCGATCGCGACGGTCTATCGAACCGTTCGCCTGTTCGAAGAGGCCGGGATCCTGGAGCGGCACGAGTTCGGCGACGGCCGCGCGCGCTACGAGGCCGCATCGGACGAGCATCACGACCATCTGATCGACGTCGAAACCGGCAATGTCGTCGAGTTCGTCGACGAGGAGCTGGAAGCGCTTCAGAAGCGCATCGCGGAGAAGCTCGGCTTCCGCCTCGTCGACCATCGGATGGAGCTGTACGGCGTCTCGCTCGACCGCAACCGCTCGTAAGGCGCCAGGCAGGCTCAATGCAGTTGCGGCGGTTCGGATCGCCTCGCTGCTCCTCCTTTTCGCGCTCTGCGTCCCGATTCATGTCGCGACGAAGCTTCTGTTCGGACGGTCCGGGTGGCCGAGGCGGTTCCTCGCCGCAGCCGCATGGATTTGCGGCGCGCGGGTCCGCCTCGCCGGGAAGCCGCTCGAACCGCACACCCTGCTCGTCTGCAATCACACAAGCTGGCTCGACATCCTCGTCATCGGCGGAGCCACGGGCTGCGCCTTCGTTTCGAAGCACGAGCTGGGCCATTCCCTTATCCACTGGATGGCCGACCAGGGCGGCACCCTCTACGTCCGCCGCGACCACCGGCGGGGAGCGTCGCACCAGGCGGACGCCATCAGCCGAAAGCTGCGCGGACCTCAGCCGCTAGCACTCTTTCCAGAAGGAACGACAGGTCCCGGAACCCACATGCTGCCGTTCCGGTCGACACTGTTCGCCGCGGTTGCTCCGCCGCCGCCGGGAGCGACGGTTCGCCCGGTCGCAATCGACTATGGCGACGCCGCGCCCGAGCTCGGCTGGTTCGAGGAGCCGGGAAAGCGCAATGTCCTCCGCACCTTGGGACGCACTCGATCGACTCCGGTAACCGTGCGCCTCCTCGAGCCGCTACCGGCGATGGGCGACCGCAAGGCGCTGGCTCATGCCGCCCGCGAGGCCATCGGCGACGCGCTTACTTCAAGTCGCCGCCGCGCTCGCCTATAGGCGTCAGCAAATGAATCCCAAGACTTTCAAAATCAAAAACTTCGGTTGCCAGATGAACGTCTATGACGGCGAGCGAATTTCCGAGCTGCTCGCCGATCAGGGCCTTGCGGCCGCCGCCGATGGCGAGGACTCGGACCTCGTCGTCCTCAACACCTGCCACATCCGCGAGAAGGCCGCCGAGAAAGCCTATTCGGACGTCGGCAGGCTGAAGCGGGAAGACGGCTCCAGGCCGATGATCGCTCTCGTCGGCTGCGTCGCCCAGGCAGAAGGGGCCGAAGCCAAGGCGCGCTCGCCGATGATCGACATGGTCGCCGGCCCACAGGCCTATCACCGGCTGCCGGAGATGATCGCGGCGGCGGCTCGCGGAGATCGGCCGGTCGACACCGACATGCCGGCCATCTCGAAGTTCGACGCGTTGCCGGTCCGCCGGCGGGCCAACCCGAGCGCCTTCCTGACCGTTCAGGAAGGCTGCGACAAATTCTGCACCTATTGCGTCGTTCCCTACACCCGCGGCGCTGAAATCTCGCGGCCGTGGGGCGACATTCTCGCGGAGGCCCGGGCCCTGACCAGTTCAGGCGCTCGCGAGATCGTCCTTCTCGGCCAGAACGTGAACGCGTGGGAGCATGACGGAAACGGCCTCGCCGACCTCATCCGCGCCATCGCGAAGATCGATGGCGTGGAACGCATCCGCTACACGACCAGCCATCCCGCCGACATGAACGAAGACCTCATCGCCGCGCACGGGGAGATCGAGAAACTGATGCCGTATCTGCACCTGCCCGTGCAGTCGGGCAGCGACCGAATCCTGAAAGCGATGAACCGCAGTCACAGCACTGAGTCCTATTTACGCACGATAGAGAGGGTGCGCGCCGCACGTTCCGACATCGCGATTTCGGGCGACTTCATCGTCGGCTTCCCGGGCGAGACGGAAGAGGAATTCGAAGCGACGCTGCGAATCGTCGATGACGTCCGCTACGCGTCGGCCTATTCGTTCAAATATAGCGCCCGGCCGGGAACCCCGGCGGCGGTGATGGAGGACCAAATCGCGCGCGAAGTGATGGACGACAGGCTGCAACGGCTGCAGGCGCGGATCGCGCAGCACCAGTTGGCTTTCAACCGCTCGACGGTCGGCCTCAATACGCAGGTGCTGATCGAGCGCTCCGGCAGGCGTTTCGGCCAAATGATCGGCCGCTCTCCCTGGCTTCAGTCAGTCCACGTTGAGACTGACGTGCAACCCGGGGCGATCCTGGACGTGACGCTCACGGCCGCTGGACCGAACAGCATGACGGGCGCTGCCCGCCAAAGTGAAGCCGCCTGATGGGCCGCAAACCGGAACTTGCCGCCGTTCCCGACCGCGCCCGGCTCGAGCTCGAATTCGAGGAGCCTTACCTGCTCGGCCCCCTCTTCGGCGACTATGACCGCCACCTGATCACGATCGAGAGCCGCCTCGGCGTCCACATCTCCGCTCGCGGCAACCGGGTGCAGATCGAGGGAGAGCCGGACGCCGCCGGACGCGCCCGCGACGTCCTCATCGGTCTCTACAAGAGGCTCGAGCAGGGTCACGACATCGACGCGGAAGCGGTCGAAGCCGTGCTCGGAATGGCCGCCCAGCCGAACCTCGACGGCATCATCAATGACGAGGTCACCTCGCCGCCCAAGGTGATGATTCGCACCCGCAAGAAGACGATCGTCCCGCGTTCGCCGACCCAGACGGTCTACATGGAAGCGCTTGCCCGCGACGATATGATCTTCGCGCTCGGCCCCGCGGGCACGGGCAAGACCTATCTCGCCGTCGCGCAGGCGGTCTCGCAACTCATCTCCGGAAGCGTCGACCGGCTGATCCTGTCGCGCCCCGCGGTCGAGGCAGGTGAACGGCTGGGCTTCCTCCCTGGCGACATGAAGGAGAAGGTCGATCCCTATCTCCGCCCGCTTTACGACGCGCTCTACGACATGCTCCCGACCGATCAGGTGGAGCGTCGGATCGCGAGCGGCGAGATCGAGATCGCACCGATCGCCTTCATGCGCGGCCGGACACTCAACGATGCCTTCATCATCCTCGACGAGGCGCAGAACACCACCCCCGCGCAGATGAAGATGTTCCTCACCCGATTCGGGATGCGGAGCCGGATGGTGATCTGCGGCGACCCGAAGCAGGTCGACCTTCCCGAGCCGGGCAAATCCGGCCTTCACGACGCTGTCGACCGGCTCCGCGGCGTGCAGGGGATCGCCGTCGTCCCCTTCACGTCGGCCGACGTCGTCAGGCATCCATTGGTCGGACGCATCGTAGAGGCTTATGAGGGTCCCGGGGCCTGAGCCATGACTCTCGATATCGACATAGACGCCGATCCGGAGTGGGACAGTAGCACCAGCTGGGAATCGCTGGTCCGCACCGCCGCCGAAGCCGCCATCGCCGAAAGCGCCTTCCCCCAGCTCGCACAATCCGAGCGCGGAGTTGAGCTGTCGGTGCGGCTCACCGGCGACGATGAGGTCCAGGCGCTCAACTCGAAGTGGCGAGGCAAGGAAAAGCCGACGAACGTGCTCTCCTTCCCGCAGCTTGAGCGGGAGGAGTTCGCGAGCTTGGCGGAACGAGGTCCCGAGTTGCTGCTGGGCGATCTGGTTCTGGCCCGCGGCGTCTGCGCCAGCGAGGCCGAGGAGAAGCGCATTCCGATCGAGGATCACGCCGCGCACCTGATCGTTCACGGGACCCTTCACCTGCTCGGCTACGACCATGCGGATGATTCCGCCGCCGAGGAAATGGAGTCTCGCGAGGTGCGGGCGCTTGCGCGGCTCGGGATCGCCGATCCCTACGGAGACCGCGACTGATGGCCACGAATAGCGACGACGCCGGCTCCCGATTATGGCGGGGAATGCGCGCCCTGCTTTTCGGCGACGACGGCGAGCAGACGCTTCGCGAGGAGATCGAGGAAGCCATCGACGAGGCCGAGGATTCGCGTCCCGTCGCGGGCGACTTGACGCCCGTCGAAAGGCAGATGCTTCGCAACTTGCTGCACTTCGGCGACGAGACGGCCGGCGACATTTGCGTGACTCGGGGCAACATCGTCTCGGTCCCCGCGACAATCAGCTTCGACGATCTCGTGAAAGCTTTCGCCGAGGCCGAGCACAGCCGCCTTCCGCTTTACGGCGAGAGCCTCGATGAAATCGTCGGCATGGTCCACATCAAGGACGTCTTCGCGGCGATTATCGATGAGGGACGCGACCGGTCTATCCAGGCGCTGATGCGCAATCCGCTTTTCGTGCCGGAATCGATGGGCGTAATCGACCTGCTCGCGCGGATGCGCGCCGAGCGGATCCACCTCGCCATCATCGTGGACGAGTTTGGCGGAACCGAAGGGCTGGTGACGATCGAGGACGTGGTCGAGGAGATCGTCGGGGAGATCGAGGACGAGCACGACATCGAGGAGGAAGGGATGCTCAGCCGGCTCGATGAGGGCGTATGGGAAGCCGATGCGCGGATAGAGCTGGAGGAGTTGGCAGAGTCGGTCGACGCCCGGCTCACCTGGGACGAGGACGATGTCGACACGCTCGGCGGGCTGGTCTTCCTGCTGGCGGGGCACATCCCTTCGCGCGGCGAATCGGTCGTCCACCCATCGGGCTGGCGGCTGGAAGCGGTGGATTCCGATCCCAGGAAGATCCTGCGCGTCCGGCTGCATGCGCCGGACCCGGAAAAGCGGGCCTAGTCCTTCGCGAAGAGGTTCGCGGGGTCAGCCATCGCCTTGAACTCAAGCGCATTGCCGGCCGGATCGAGAAAGAACATCGTCGCCTGCTCGCCGGGCTGGCCTTCGAACCGAACGTTCGGCTCGATCACGAACTCGCAGCCCGCGTCGGCCAGCCGCTCGGCAAGCGCCTTCCACTCGTCCATTGGAAGCACGATCCCGAAGTGCGGGACCGGAACATGCTCGCCATCCACCGGGTTGCTTGCCTTCCGCCGCACGACCTCAGGCGCGAGATGGGCGACGATCTGGTGACCGCGCAGGTCGAAATCGATCCAGTTGTCGGAGCTTCGGCCCTCCGGGCACTGGAGAAGCCCGCCGTAGAAGGCGCGGGCGGCCGCGAGATCGTCGACCGGGAAGGCGAGGTGGAAAGGCGACAGGGCCATCGGGAGAGCAATGTCATTGCGAGCGAAGTGAAGCAATCCAGACTGACCGGATTGCTTCGAAGCTGAGCTTCTCGCAATGACGGCGCCCATGCTGTTCCTCATCGCTTTCATCACCGGCGCTGCTTCAGCCCTCGCGTTCGAGCCTGCCGGCCTGTGGGTCCTGATGCCGGCCGGGTTCGCCGTCCTGCTCTGGCTTCTGTCGAAGGCGCACTCGTTGAAGGGGGCGCTCGCGATCGGCTGGCTGTTCGGCTTCGGGCAGTTCGTCGTCGGTCTCAACTGGATCGCGACGGCCTTCACCTTCCAGGCGAAGATGCCGGCGTCGCTCGGCTGGGTCGCGGTCATCCTGCTTTCCCTCTACCTCGCGGTCTATACCGCGCTCGCAACCGGCCTCGCGTGGCGCATCGGCAGGGACAAGGAATCGGCGCTCGCGCTCGCGCTCGCGGGCGCGTGGGGAATCGCCGAATGGCTCCGCGGCGGCCTCTTCACCGGCTTTCCGTGGAATCCGGCGGCCGCCGCGATGGTGCCGACGCCGCTCATCTCGCTCACGGCCCTCGTCGGGACATACGGCCTCTCGGTGCTCACGGTCCTGCTCGGAAGCGTCATCTGGCTGGAAGTGCGG
>JBKPOU010000097.1:0-16364 GCA_046733255.1 Pseudomonadota bacterium | reverse complement strand
GCAACGCCAGCCAGATCTGCGACGGGGCCGCTGGCGTGCTCGTCGCCAGCGAGGCGGCTCTGAAGGCACACGGCCTAAGGCCGCTCGCGCGGATCGACCAGCTCACCGTGACCGCCGGCGACCCCGTCATCATGCTCGACGAGCCGATCCGGGCCACGCGCATCGCCCTCAAGAAGTCGGGCCGGAGGATCGAGGACATCGATCTCTACGAGGTCAACGAAGCGTTCGCCCCGGTCCCGCTCGCCTGGCTCAAGGATACCGGCGCCGATCCGGCGAAGCTCAACGTCCACGGCGGCGCTATTGCACTTGGACACCCGCTGGGCGCCTCGGGAGCGAAGCTGATGGCGACGCTCGTTCACGCGTTGCGGCGGCGCGGCGGACGCTTCGGACTGCAGACGATGTGCGAAGGCGGCGGCATCGCCAACGTGACGATTATCGAGGCGCTGCAATAGTCGAGCGTGAGAGCGCTGGTCTCTATTTAATCATTCTCTTTTGCCTAACCTATTGTTAACCTGCGCGACTGGGTGGGCAGCTCGAGTCGGGAGCCTTGTGATGGCGTACCGTGTTTCGCTTATCCCACTGATTTTCGTGGCAGCACAGAGCTTTGCCGTTCCAGCACATGCTCAGGATTATCCGGTCGTCGCCCAATGGAACATGGACAACACGTTCGGGACGACGATGGAGGACACGAGCGGCAACGGCAATGACGGCACGCTGTTCAACGTGGTCACGTCGGACAGCGGCTATATCTTCGATGGCAGCTCGTCCAAGGTCCTCGTTCCGAGCTCATCGAGCCTGATTCCGGGAACGAAGAACGTCACGTGGACGGTCCAGATCCAGTCGGACCGCCCTCCTCCCGTGGGCGGCGACTATGACCTCGTACGAAAGGGAACGAGCGTCAAGACGGGCGGCGAGTACAAATCTGAGATCGTCTACAACCGGGGCATCGGAAAGGCGTTCTGCGCGGTCCACGATGCGCTCGGAAACAAGGCGTCGATCCGGGGAACGACGAATGTCACCGACGGTCAGCTCCACACGATCACGTGCATAAAGACGCCCACCGGCATTACGCTTCAGGTCGACGCGCTCGCACCGCGAACCCGCGCCGGGAACTTGGTCGGTCCGATCAGCACCACGAAGCCGCTGATGATCGGCGTCAAGGCGTCGACCAGCACCGGCAGTGACGGCGATTGGTACTATGGCACTATCCGCAGTGCGACGGTATCGATCGAACCCTGAGCCGGGCTGGCGAGGTTTAGCTGTCGTCGCGAGTTGAATGCGAATGATAGGCGCGCGGTGCTGAAACCTGCAGCTTCATCCCCGTCGCGTCCATAAGGTCGCCGACCAGCAAAGGCGTGAAGAACTCCACGCCGAACCAGCCGAGGTCGGCCCAGGCGACGCGCGCCTGAAGGACTGTCGTCCCGCAGGTCAGCTGAACGATGTCGCCGGCGCTGCAGCGAGAATCGGATTCCAGCAGGGCGCCTGTCCGCGAGATGTCGCGGATTCGCACCGGCGTCGGGCCTTCGCCAGCGTTCAGTTCTGCGGAGAGGAAGACGCGCGAGCGCTTCTCCTCACGTTTCGGTACGGTAACTGCCCCCACGGCTCGCCTCTCCTTGGATCAGCGCTCGAAATATACCCAATCTAGACTAAGAATTTGCTAACGAAGGTAAGTGGCTTCCGAGTGGAGCTTTCTGCGAGCGCCGCTATATCCGCTGGCGATGCCGGCCAGCGAACATCCCCGCGAATATCGGAGTGGATCGGACGAGCGCACGCTTCGCGACGCGCTGGCCTGTTTCGCGACAGGCGTAACCGTCGTCACCTGTGTCGATGCGGAGAAGCGCCCGTTCGGTCTAACGGTCAACAGCTTCACCTCGGTGTCGCTCGATCCGCCACTTTTGCTCGTCTGCATTGCCAAGGGAGCGCGCTGCGCGCCGGCCCTGGCGGAAGCGGCCCATTTTGCGGTGAACGTCCTGCAGACCGGACAGCAGCCCGCTTCGATCAGCTTTTCGACGCGCGATGAAGACCGCTTCGGAAAGACGCCATGGTCGATCGGCGAGACGGGAGCGCCGCTGCTGATGGAGTCGCTGTGCGTGTTCGAGTGCGAGCGCCACGCGGTCCACGACGGGGGAGATCACCACATGCTCACCGGCCGCGTCGTGCGCGCGAGCTTCGACCCCAACATCGACCCCTTGCTGTACTTCCGCGGGCGCTACCGCCGTTTGCATTTCGACTAGTCGGTGATGAGCTTCTCCGGGTGCCTGACGAGCATCCGCATGATCGCGGCGATCACACCGCCGATCACCAGTCCGACGATCGCGGCTCCGAGCGCCCCGGCGAACCACTCGATTGCGCCTTCGAGCCGTCCCGCCCGTCCTGCAATCCCCTCACCGATGCCATGGATGAGTTCCGGTACCGCTACCAGAATGTGAAGCTCCTCAAGGCCGTGCAGCAGGATCCCGCCCCCGACCCAGAGCATTGCCGCCGTCCCGATGCCGGATAGCGCGGACAGCAGCTTCGGCACGACACGGACGAGTGCGCTTCCGACGGTGCGCACGGTACGATTGCTCCGCCGCGCCATGTGCAGGCCGATATCGTCGAGCTTCACGATCAACCCGACCAGGCCGTAAACGCCCGCGGTAATCGCCAGCGCAACTGCGGCAAGGGCGGCCGCGGTCACCGCCAAAGACCTATCGTCCAGGCTTGCAAGCGCGATGGCCATGATCTCCGCGGACAGGATGAAGTCGGTCCGGATCGCGCCCTTCACTTGCAGCCTTTCAAGCTCGCGCGGGTCGCCGGCCGTATGCACCAGCGCGTCTTCGTGCTGATGATCGTGAAGAAGATTCTCCAGGATCTTCTCGGTCGCTTCGAACGCGAGATAGGCGCCGCCGATCATGAGCAGCGGCGTCACAAGGAACGGGGCGAACGCGGTGAGCAGGATCGCGCCGGGAAGCAGGAGCAGCAGCTTGTTCTTGAGCGAGCCCCAGGCGATCTTGCCGATGATCGGAAGCTCTCGTTCCGGGGCAAGCCCGACGACGTAGCGCGGGGTGACGGCGGTATCGTCGATGACGACGCCGGCCGCTTTGGCGCTGGCCTTGCCCGCCGCCCCCGCAACATCGTCGACGGTCGAAGCGGCAAGCTTGGCGATGGTCGCGACGTCGTCGAGCAATGCAATGAGGCCGGAAGGCATCAGTTGCGCTTAGGCGAACCGCTTGCGGTTCGGAAGCAATTCGCGCACTTGCCCGGACATGCTTGGCATCGACTTCATCAGGGACAATCTCCCCGCCGTCGAGAAGGCGATCAGGGACAAGGGGCTCAGCCTGGACCTCGACGCGGTCGTCGCGGCCGCGGCCGAAGTGCGTCATCTCAAGACGCGGATCGACCAGCTTCGCGCCGAGCGAAACAGCATCAGCGCGTCCTTCAAGGATGCGCCCCCGGAGGAGCGTGCGGCGCTCGGAGCGAAGGCGAAGGAAGCGGGCGCGAAAGCGGGCGAGTATGAAAAACGGCTTGGCGAGCGGGAAGCTGCTCTCAAGGAATTGCTCCTGCGCGTCCCGAACATTCCCTATGTGGGCGCGCCAATCGGGCCGGACGAGAGCTATAACGAGGTCATCCGAACCGTCGGCGAGCCGCCGAAGTTCGCCTTCGAGCCGCTAGACCATGTCGCCCTTATCGAGAAGAACGATTGGGCCGACCTAAGCCGCATCGTCCACGTATCGGGGTCGCGGACCTATTGTCTGAAGGCCCGCTTGGCGCTGCTCGAAGCGAAGTTGATGGCCTGGGCACTGGGCAAGATCGCCGATGCCGGTTTCACGCCGATCACGGTGCCTGCGATCGCGCGGCCCGAAGCCTTCTTCAACCAGGGCCAGTTCCCCGGCCACATGGAAGAGACCTATCATCTGCCTGAAGACGACCTGTGGCTGGCTGGGACCGCGGAGGTGGCGCTGACCTCGCTTCATTCGGGCGAGATTCTCGAGGCTGAAAAGCTTCCGGTTCTTTATGCCGGCTACTCGCCCTGCTTCCGCCGCGAGGCCGGTAGCGCCGGCAAGGACGTTCGAGGGCTACTGCGCGTCCACCAGTTCGTGAAGGTCGAGCAATACGTCATTTGCGAGGCGGACGACGCCGTCTCGGCCGAATGGCACGCGAAGCTCCTGGGGCTTGCCGAGCAGCTGCTCGCGGAGCTCGAAATCCCGTACCAGGTGATCGAGACCTCGACGGGCGACATGGGGCTCGGCAAGTATCGGATGAACGATATCGAGAGCTGGGTGCCGAGCCTCGGCAAGTATCGTGAGACCCACAGCTGCTCGACGTTGCACGACTGGCAGGCGCGGCGGGCGAACCTTCGCTATCGCGGCGCCGACGGGAAGGTGCGGTTCGCGCACACGCTCAACAATACGGCGCTCGCGTCTCCAAGGATTCTCGTCCCGCTCGTGGAGAACCACCAGACCGCGGACGGGCGCGTCAAGCTTCCGAAGGCGTTGCAGGAGCTGATGGGAGGCGAATTCCTCTGAGCGACGACAGCGCCCCCGGCGCTCTCGCGCGGCTCAAGGAAGTCGCCTCGCTCGCCAGCCGCTTCTGGCGTGGCTTCGGCTACCGCGGCCCGCGCGGCCCGGAAGACGGAATTCCGGCCATGGTCATTCCGGGATTCATCGCCAGTGACTGGACTACGACGGAACTTCGGCGCGCGCTTGGGGAGGGGGGCTTTCGAGTCCATCCGTGGCAGCAGGGGATCAATTGGGGCGCTCGTCCCGACACCATGGAGACTCTGAAGCGGGCGCTCGAACTGTGCGGACATGGCGAGCCGGTTGTGTTGGTTGGCTGGAGCCTAGGTGGCCTCTATGCGCGTGAGCTTGCGCGGGCCGAGCCGAAGAGGGTGCGGGCGGTGGTAACCCTGGGAACGCCCGTGTGGGGCGACCGCCGCCGCCATACGAACGTGTGGAAGCTTTACGAGTGGATCGCCGGGCACCCGGTGGACCGGCCGCCGATTGCGGAGAGCCCGGAGAAGCCACCGGTACCGACGCTGGCGATCTGGTCGCGGCGAGACGGGATTGTCGGCGTCCCGTCGGCCAAAGGCACCGAGGAGACCCGCGACGCGGAAGCCGAGGTCAGCTCTACCCACATGGGCTTCGCCGTGTCGAAGCGCGGCACCCGCGCGGCGGTCGCGGAGATCGTGCGTTTCCTAAAGGAAATCGAGGCTTCCGAGTCGCTCCATTGACTCTCGCCAGCGACTCGCTGGATAAGAACAAAAGCAGAACAGAAACGTTGTGAGTCGTGTGGCGAAAGGCTTGTCTTTCCTCGCCGGCGGAGCCGTCTCCGCTGGGCGCAATATCTCCTCTCCCGGATTTCCGGGGGAGGTGGCGCGCGAAGCGCGTCGGAGGGGCTCCTCCCCCAGCTATGCACGTCTCCCTCTGCTCGAAATCGAAGGGAGGAAAGCCACCCTTTCAGAACTTTTCGCCGCAAGCCCGCGCGATTGCGGCTGGGCCGGGTTCCTCCTGCCGCAGGTCGACCGGTCGAAGCCGGTCCTTTGGGTGCAGGAGCGCATGGCGATCCTGGAGAGCGGACGGATCTATCCGCCTGGCCTTGGCGGTACCGACATCGTCCATGTCGAAGCGCGCGACGCACGCGACGCCCTGTGGGCGATGGAGGAGGGCATAAGATGCTCCGCCCTCTCGGCCGTGATCGGGGAAGTGTACGGCGACCCGGCAGCGCTCGACTTCACCGCGACGCGCCGGCTCGCGGTCGCATCGGAGCGGAGCCGCGTGCCCTGCTGGCTGGTCAGGCTCGGCGGGATCGCGAATTTGAGCGGCGCCCGGATGCGCTGGCGGGTCGCAAGCGCGCCGTCGCTTTCGAACCCGCTCGATCCGCGTGCGCCGGGCGTGCCGGCGTGGAGTGCCGAGCTGTTTCGCGCGCGCGGGCATCAAGCAGGCCGGTGGAGCGTCGCTCATGAAACGGGTGCTTTCCATCTGGTTGCCGCATCTGGCGATCGAGCGTTGGGCGAAGAACAGCGACTTTCTGCCTGACGCCTGTCCTGAGCGAAGTCGAAGGGCGCCGGTCGTCCTCACCGTCGAAGGCACGCACGGCCCGATCATCCATGCAGCAACGAAAGCGGCTGCGGCGCGCGGGGCGAGGGTTGGCGCGAGGCTGACTGACGCCCGCGCTCTCGACCCTGCGCTGGTCGCCGTCCCGGCCGATCCCGAAGGCGATAGCGCTCTCCTCCAGAGGCTTGCGAAATGGTCGCAGCGCTGGTCGCCGCTGGTCGAGGTGGATGGCTCGGACGGGCTTCGGCTGGACGTTACCGGAGTGGCGCATTTGTTCGGCGGAGAGCCGGCGCTGGCCGAGGATGTCCGCCAGCGCTTCGCTTCGGCGGGGCTGAAAGTGCGGGTGGCAATCGCGCCGACTGCGGCGGCGGCCTGGGCATTCAGTCGCTTCGGAGGCGACGAACTTTCCCTGCTGCACGTGTCTGCACTCCGGCTGGAGCCCGACACTGTGCGTACGCTCGGGCGACTGGGACTGAAGACGATCGGAGCGGTTGCCGCTTTGCCCCGTCTCGCGCTGGCGCGGCGGTTCCGGGGAGCAGACGATGTCGTCGATGCGCTCGACCGCGCGTTCGGGCGAAAGCCGGAACCGCTGACTGCCCTTGCCGACGAGCCGCCGCCGCGAGCGGGCCTTCGCCTCGAGGAGCCGGCAACGCATGTCGAAGCGGCGCCCCAGGCGCTCGGCAAGTTGGTCCCGACGCTCGTGGCAGAGTTGGGGGAGCGGCACCTCGGCGCGCGCAGGCTGTCGCTGCACGGGTTCCGGGTTGACGGCAGCGTCGCCACCATCTCGGTCGCGACCGCCATCCCCAGCCGCGACCCGAAGCATCTCCATCGGCTGCTCGCCGACAAGGCCGCGGCGCTCGACCCGGGATTCGGCTTCGACGCTTTCGCTCTGGTCGTTGATTGGACCGAAAGCCTTGGCGCGGCGCAGGAAAGCCTGGTCGAGGAGCCGAGCGGAGAGCGGGACCTCGCCCGGCTCGTCGATCGGCTGACGGTGAAGCTTGGCGCTCGTGCGGTGCGCAAGCCGCAACCGTTCGAAAGCCATTTGCCTGAGCGCGCTAACGGTTGGCACCCTGCCCTCGATCAAAGTGATGCGATCACGCTTCCGGTTACACCACGACCTCAACGCTTGCTCGACCGGCCCGAAGCGATCGCCGTCATCTATGCGACTCCCGAAGGCATGCCGCGCCGCTTCGTCTGGCGGCGCGCGGTGCACGACATCTCCCGCGTCGAAGGCCCCGAACGGATCGCGCCCGAATGGTGGCGCGAGCGATCGACTGCTCGTCTTCGCGATTATTACCGCGTCGAAGACCAGGCCGGCCGCCGCTACTGGATCTATCGCGAGGGCCTCATCGGCGACGGCCGCGGCGGCGTGCCCAACTGGTATCTCCACGGGCTGTTCGGCTGATGCTCAATTTTATTTCACACGAAGGCACGAAGGCACGAAGGACACAAAGAGGTCGAACGATCCCACTACATTCTTCGTGTTCTTCGTGCCTTCGTGTGAATCCAATCTGGGCTCCTGCCTTCGCAGGAGCGCACAATGCCTGAGCAGGAAGGATTTGCCCGCCTCAAGCTGGTTCGCACTGGCGACATGCCCCCCGCGCCGGTGGAACGTGCACCTTATGTCGAGCTCGGCGTCGCGTCGCCTTTCTCCTTCCTTCGCGGAGCATCGGACGCGATCGAGCTGGTGTTGCGTGCGCTTGAGCTTGGAATGGACGCCATCGGCATCGCAGACCGCAACACGTTCGCCGGAGTAGTCCGGATGCACAGCGCGTGCACCGGCGCGGGGATCAGGCCGCTGATCGGCTGCCGGCTGGATTCGACGGACTCGCCGTCACTGCTCGCCTATCCAATCGATCGCGACGGCTATGGCCGTCTCTCGCGGTTGCTCAGCCTCGGCAAGATGCGCACCGAAAAGGGCGAATGCGAACTCGCGCTGCAAGATGTTGCCCAGCATTCCAACGGCATCGCCTTCATCGCCTGGCCTTCCGAAAATCTCGACGCGTTCGAAGCCGAGCTGCCACGGCTTCGCGACTCCATTCCATCGCTTCGCCATGTCGCGGCGTCATATCTCTACAGCGGTAGCGACGTCGCCCGGATCGAGCGGCTCGACCGGATGGCGCGGGCCAACGGCTGCACGATCCTGGCGACCAACGACGTCCACTATCACGCGCCGGAGAAGCGGCCGCTTCAGGACGTGATGACCTGCATCCGCGAAAAGACAACGATTGCGAAAGCCGGCTTTCTCCTGAACCCTAACGCCGAGCGACACCTCAAATCGCCAGCCGAGATGGCGCGGCTGTTCGCCCGCTGGCCGCATGCGATTTCGGCGACGCGCGAATTCGCCGACAGCCTCAACTTCAGCCTCGACGAGCTTCGCTATGAATATCCGAGGGAAACAGTGCCCGACGGGCGCACGCCGCAGCAGCATCTCGAGCACCTAACCTGGCAAGGCGCGCACAAAAGGTGGGGCAAGCGAATCCCGTACAAGGTGCTCGCGCAGCTCAATCACGAGCTGAAGCTGATCGAGCGGCTCGACTTCGCGCGCTATTTCCTGACCGTCCACGACATCGTCGATTTCGCGCGCGGGCTCGACCCGCCGATCCTGTGCCAGGGACGCGGGTCGGCAGCGAACAGCGCGGTCTGCTACTGCCTGGGGATCACCGCCGTCGACCCGGCGATGAACGACCTGCTCTTCGAGCGCTTCATCTCCGAGGAGCGCCGCGAGCCGCCCGACATCGACGTCGATTTCGAGCATGAGCGGCGCGAGGAGGTGATCCAGCACATCTACGAGAAATACGGCCGCGACCGCGCCGGGATCGCGGCGACTGTCATCCATTACCGCCCGCGCTCGGCGATCCGCGAGGTCGGCAAGGTCATGGGCCTATCCGAAGACGTGTGCGGGGCGATGGCGTCGACCGTCTGGGGCCACATGGAAGCGGAGCTAGAGGAGGGCCGCGCCAATGACGCGGGCCTCGACCTTTCCGACCCGCATTTGAAACGCACCATCCGCCTTGCCGAGCAGCTGGTCGGGATGCCGCGCCATTTGTCGCAGCATGTCGGCGGCTTCATCCTGACCGAACGGCTGCTCACCGAGACGGTCCCGATCGGCAACGGCGCGATGGACGACCGCACCTTCATCGAATGGGACAAGGACGACATCGACGAGCTTGGGATCCTCAAGATCGACGTGCTCGCGCTCGGCATGCTGACCTGCATACGCAAATGCTTCGATCTCATTGAGCAACACCACGGCGAACAATGGGAGCTGGCGACGATCCCGCAGGAGGAGCCGGAGGTCTACGACATGCTCTGCCGCGGGGATTCATTGGGCGTGTTCCAGGTCGAGAGCCGGGCGCAGATGAACATGCTGCCGAGGCTCAAGCCCCGCTGCTTCTACGATCTCGTCATCGAGGTCGCGATCGTCCGGCCGGGGCCGATCCAGGGCGACATGGTGCACCCCTACCTCAAACGCCGGTCGGGCAAGGACCCGATCCTCTTCCCCTGCCCGTCGCCCGAGCATGGACCTCCGGACGAACTGGAGAAAATCCTCGGCCGAACGCTGGGCGTTCCGATCTTCCAGGAGCAGGCGATGAAGATCGCGATCGACGCGGCGAATTTCAGCGCCGAGGAAGCCAATCAGCTGCGGAAAGCGATGGCGACCTTCCGGTCCAGGGGGAATATCGAGCAGCTGCAGGACAAGATGGTGGGGCGAATGGTCGGGCGCGGCTATGATCCCGATTTCGCGCAGCGCTGCTTCGACCAGATCAAGGGCTTCGGCGAATATGGCTTTCCGGAGAGCCACGCGGCGAGCTTCGCGCACCTTGTCTACGTGTCGAGTTGGCTCCGGTGGAAATATCCCGCGGCGTTTGCGTGCGCGCTGCTCAATTCACAGCCGATGGGATTTTACGCGCCCGCACAGATCGTCCGCGATGCCAAGGAACATGGCGTCGAGGTCCGCGAGGTCGATGTGAACCACAGCGATTGGGATTGCACGCTTGAGCCTCCCCTCTCGCTTGCTGGAGGGGAAGAGGCACTAAGTGCCGAAGGGGAGGGTCTGTCAGAGGAAATTTCGCACAACAGTCCCACCCCCCAACCCCCTCCCGCGAGCGGTAGGGGGAGGGTGGCCCTCCGCCTCGGCCTGCGCCAAGTCGACGGATTGCATCGCGAAGCCGCTGAGCGGGTGGTTGCTTTGCGACCCTACGCTTCAGTCGAGGAGCTTCTCTCGCGCGGAAAAGTGCCCGTTCATGCAATCCAGCGCCTCGCCGCAGCCGACGCTTTCCGATCGATGAACCTCGACCGGCGCGCAGCGCTCTGGGACTCTCGCGCTCTCAAGCAGGCGCCAGACCTCCCGCTGTTCGCCTTTGCCGAAGCACTGGACGAGGGGACGGAAAACGCGCCGGCGAAGCTTCCGCCCATGCCGCTCGCCGAGCATGTGATCGGCGACTACCAGACGGTACGGCTGAGCCTCAAAGCTCACCCGATGCACTTCCTTCGGGCGCATTATGCTGCACAGAAGTTCGTCACTGCCGAGGAATTGAAGTCGCTCAAGGACGGCAGGCGCCTCTCGATCTCCGGCGTGGTCCTGATCCGCCAGCGTCCAGGAACGTCCAAGGGCGTCGTCTTCATCACCATCGAGGACGAGACCGGAATCGCCAACCTGGTCGTCTGGCCGCATGTCTTCGAAAAGCAGCGCAGGATCGTCATGGGCGCTCGACTGATGACTGCGCACGGAGTGGTCCAGAAGGATCCCGACAGCGATGTCATCCACGTCGTCGCTGCCCGGCTCGAGGACCATACCGCCCTCCTCAGCCGTCTAAGCGACGATTCGCTGCTGCCTTCGACGCTGGAAAAGCCTGACCATGCGGGGAGTTGGGGACGGCCGCCGAATCGCCACCCGCGCAACGCGGAAATCATCCCGAAAAGCCGCGATTTCCACTAAGTCATTCATGTGGCAGCAATTTCCATGAACCATTGCTGCCACAAAGCCCTGTTAGACGGACGATCATGAAACGGATTTTGCTCACCCTCGCAGCGCTGGCGGTCCTGTCCGGACCGGTGATGGCGTCGGCCAAGAGCCCGCTCGAAGGGCGCTGGAAGAACGGCGCTATGGAAGTCGAAATCGCCCCGTGCGGCGGCGACCTGTGCGGCACCGTCGTCAAGGCATCGCCGAAGCAGCAGGCGAAGGCCGAGCGCGGAAGCGATACCGACCTTATCGGCGCAAGGCTGATCAATGACATCGAACGAACCGGCGACGGCACCTATCGCGCGAACGTCTTCCTCGCCGACCGGAACATGCACGCGCGCGGCACGATCCGCCAGCTGTCGGCCAATCAGCTGAAGGTCCGCGGCTGCCTGTTCGGAATCATCTGCAAGTCCAAGACCTGGGTCCGCATCCGTTAGGACAGATACGTCTCGCGAGAGCTGATCTCGCCCGAAAGGATCGCCGCCTGAAGTCCGGTCATGTCGTCCGCCCAATAACGGTCGGTAATGAGCCGGGGGCTGATCTTGCGAACCTTCGAATGAATCCCCTGCAGCTTACTCGACGTCTTGAGCGGAGCGTGGAAATCGACTCCCTGCGCCGCGGCGATCAGCTCGACGGCGATCACGCCCGCGGCATTGCGCGCGACCTGCCCGGCCTTGCGCGCCGCGATCGGCGCCATCGACACATGATCCTCCTGGCCCGCTGACGTCGGGATCGAGTCGACGCTCGCCGGGTAGGCCAACGACTTGTTCTCGCTGACCAAAGCCGCTGCCGCAACCTGCGGGATCATCAGCCCGGAGTTCACGCCGCTGTCCTCGACCAGGAAGGGCGGCAGCCCGCTCATCTTCGGGTCGACGAGGACGCTGGTCCGCCGCTCGGAAATGCTTCCGACTTCGCACAACGCCATGGCGATCGTGTCGGCGGCGAAGGCCACCGGCTGGGCGTGGAAATTGCCGCCCGAGATGGCGCCGTCCTCGTCGGGGAAGAGGATCGGATTGTCGGTAACCGCCCCCGCTTCGATGGTCAGCGTCCGCGCTGCATTGGTCAGCAGGTCAAGCGCAGCGCCCATCACCTGCGGCTGGCAGCGGAAGCTGTAGGGGTCCTGGACCTTCCCGCAGCGGGCGTGGCTTTCGACGATCTCGCTGCCGTCGAGAAGCGCCGTGAGCGCCACCGCGACGCGGATCTGGCCAAGCTGTCCGCGAAGCTCGGAGATTCGAGGATCGAACGGCTTCACGCTTCCCTTGAGCGCATCGACCGACAGCGCGCCCGCCGCGATCGCCGCGCCGAAGACTCGCTCGCCCGCGAACAGCGCATCGAGGGCGATGGCCGTGCTCGCCTGCGTTCCGTTGATCAGCGCGAGGCCCTCCTTCGGACCAAGCTCGAGAGGTGGCAGCCCAATGGTCCGAAGCACGTCCATGGCTGGGAGAATCGTACCGCGATGATCGATTCGGCCGTGGCCCATCAGAGCAGCCGTCATGTGGGCCAGGGGCGCGAGGTCGCCACTCGCGCCGACGCTCCCCTGCGACGGGATGACCGGGATGGCATCATTGTCGAGCAGCGCTTGGAGGGCGTCGATCACCAGATGGCGCACGCCGGAATGACCGCGACCGAGCCCGAGCAGCTTCAGCAGGATCATCAGCCGCGACACGTTGCGCGGAAGCGGATCGCCGATGCCGGCGCTATGCGACAGGATCAAATTTGTCTGGAGCTCAGCCAGCCGGTCGTTCGGAATCCGCGTGTTCGCGAGCAACCCGAACCCAGTGTTGATTCCGTAGACCGTCTCGCCGCCCGCGACGATTCGATCGACGGAAGCAGCTGCGTCGGCGATACACTGCATCGACACGTCGTCGAGACGGCCTTCATCGCCGGCCCAAAGCTCGCGGAGGTGATGGAGCGTGATCTGCGTCGGGTTGAGCTTCACTTGGTCACCATCGGGAGGTCGAGGTCCTGCTCTTTCGCGCATTCGATCGCGAGTTCATAACCCGCGTCGGCGTGACGCATCACGCCGGTCGCGGGGTCGTTCCACAGCACCCGCTCCAATCGCCTCGCTGCATCGTCGCTGCCATCCGCCACGATCACCTGTCCGGCGTGCTGGGAATAGCCCATGCCGACACCGCCGCCGTGGTGGAACGACACCCAGGTCGCGCCGGACGCGCAGTTGAGAAGCGCATTCAGGACCGGCCAATCGGAGACGACGTCGCTTCCGTCCTTCATGCTCTCGGTCTCGCGGTTGGGCGAGGCAACGGAGCCGCTGTCGAGGTGGTCGCGGCCGATGACGATCGGCGCCGCGACTTCACCGTTTCGCACCATCTCGTTGAAGGCGAGACCCAGGCGGTGCCGCTGCCCGAGTCCGACCCAGCAGATGCGCGCCGGAAGTCCCTGGAAGGCGATCCGCTCGCGCGCCATGTCGAGCCAACGATGCAGGTGCTTGTCCTCAGGGATCAGTTCTTTGACGCGCTGGTCGGTGCGGTAGATGTCCTCCGCATCGCCGCTCAGCGCCGCCCAGCGGAACGGGCCGATGCCACGGCAGAAGAGCGGGCGGACGTAAGCCGGGACGAAGCCCGGGAAATCGAAGGCGTTGGCGACTCCCTCGTCGAAGGCTTCCTGGCGGATGTTGTTGCCATAGTCGAAGGTCGGTACGCCCATCGCCTTGTAGGCCAACATCGCTTCGACGTGCTTAGCGATCGACGCCCGCGCGGCTTGTGCGACAGCCTTCGGGTCCCGCTCGCGCATCGACTGCCATTCGGCGACGCTCCAGCCCACGGGGCAATAGCCGTTCGCCGGATCGTGAGCGCTCGTCTGGTCCGTGAGCGCGTCGGGACGAATGCCGCGTTCGAGCATCTGCGGGAGGATTTCCGCGGCATTACCGAGAAGCCCGACGCTGGTCGGCTGCGTTGCCTTGCCGATAATCTCCAAGGCCTCGTCGATGCTGCTCGCGCGATGGTCGACGTAGCGCGTTTCGAGGCGCTTCTCGATGCGGCTTTCCTGCACCTCGATGGCGATGCAATGAGCGCCGGCCATCACCGCGGCAAGCGGCTGGGCGCCTCCCATTCCGCCCAGGCCGCCGGTCAGGATCCACTTGTCCGAAAGGTCGCCGCCATAATGCTGACGGCCCATCTCGACGAAGGTCTCGTA
The DNA here is from genome assembly GCA_046733255.1 of Pseudomonadota bacterium. Classification (GTDB taxonomy): domain Bacteria; phylum Pseudomonadota; class Alphaproteobacteria; order Sphingomonadales; family Sphingomonadaceae; genus Sphingomicrobium. The sequence continues at coordinate 2,213 of JBKPOU010000097.1, read as the reverse complement.
CGTGCCCTGGACGATGCCTTGGGACCCTATGTAGATCCAGCTGCCGGCGGTCATCTGGCCGTACATCATCAACCCGTCGCGATCGAGGCGGTTGAACGTCTCCCAGTTCGCCCATTTCGGAACGATGTTGGAATTGGCGATGAGCACCCGCGGCGCATCCTTGTGCGTTCGGAAGACTCCCACCGGCTTGCCCGACTGGACGAGCAGCGTCTGGTCTTCCTCCAGCCGCTCGAGCGTTTCGACGATCGTGTCGAAGCACTGCCAGTTGCGGGCGGCGCGGCCGATCCCGCCATAAACGACCAGGCTCTGCGGATCCTCGGCAACCTCGTCGTCGAGGTTGTTCTGGAGCATCCGGACCGCGGCCTCGGTGGTCCATTGCTTCGCCTTGATCTCGCTCCCGCGGCGAGCGCGGATGTGGCGGCTGTTGTCGCGTCTGTCGGTCATTGGCTTACGTATCGTCCCCGGCGTAGATGCGTCGCTCAGGCCCCGGAAGGCCGATCCAGTAGCCGAGCTCGGCGAGGCTTTCGAGCCGCCATACGCACAGGTCCGCCGCCTTGCCCGGAGCGATGGTGCCGATCTCATCTTCCAGGCCGAGCGCTTTCGCGGCGTTGACAGTCATTCCCGCGAGCGCTTCATCCGGGGTCAGACCGAACAAAGTGCAAGCCATGTTCATTGCCAGCGTCGGCGACAGCAAGGGCGAGGTGCCCGGATTGCAGTCGCTCGCGACCGCCATGCGAACGCCATGGTCGCGGAGCATCTGCACGGGCGGCTTTCGCTCCTCCTGAAGCGCATAGAAGGCGCCTGGCAGGAGAACCGCGACCGTTCCCGCTTCCGCCATCGCTTTCGCGCCGGCTTCGTCGAGATGCTCGAGATGGTCGGCGGACAGCGCGCGATGTTTTGCGGCGAGCGCCGCGCCGTGCTGGTTCGAAAGCTGCTCCGCGTGGAGCTTCACCCGAAGCCCGTGATCCTCCGCGGCCTCGAACAGGCGTTCGACCTCTTCCGGAGTGAAGGCAATCCCTTCGCAGAATGCGTCCACCGCATCGGCCAGCCCGGCTTCCGCCGCCGCTGGAATGAGTTCGTCGACGATCATCGACACATAGCCGATGCGGCGCTCCTTCCAGTCTTCCGGCAAGGCGTGGAGCGCGAGCAGGGTAGGCACGATCCGGACCGCCTCGCTCGCCGCCAATGCCTTCGCGCACCGAAGTAGCCGAAGTTCGCTCTCCACGGCGAGACCGTAGCCTGACTTGATCTCGACCGTCGTGACTCCGCCCTTCATCAGCGCATCGAGCCGCATTGCGGCCGAGGCGAGAAGTCCGGCTTCCGACGCTTCGCGGGTTTGCCGGACCGTGGACGCGATCCCACCGCCCGCCTTCGCGATCTCCTCGTAGCTTGCGCCCGCCCGGCGCATCGCATGCTCGTCGGCGCGGTTGCCGCCGAAGATCAGGTGCGTATGGCAGTCGATGAGGCCCGGCGTGACCCACGCGCCGCCAAGCGCGAACACATCCCGCGCTCTGTTGCCCGCCAACTCCGTCCGAACGCCCACGCGAACGATGCGGCCATCCTGGATTCCGACCGCGCCGTCTTCGATGACCCCGAGCGGATTGCCCGGCGCGGCCTCCATCGTCGCCACACGGCAGTCGACAAGCAGTCGGTCCCACATGGGTTTGCCCTTAGGCGAGTGCCCCTGTTAGGGCAAAGCGATGAACAGCTGGCCCAATCTTTCAGAGCTCCTCATGACCGACGGGGCCGACGTGCCCATCGGCCTGGTGGGAGCGCCGCTCGCCGCCGGATCGGTCACCCCGGGCCGCTGTGACGAAGCGCCGGCGCTGCTTCGCCAGACGCTGAAGCGGATTGGCCGCTACGACGTCGAGATCGGCAGGGCGATCTTTACCCCGGTTCGCGATCGCGGCGACGTAGAGCTGGACGGCCTGACGATCGAAGAGGCGACCGATCCAATCAGGGGCTCGGTTGCGCAGAGCCTCGGCGATCATGCGCTGACGCTTGTCGTCGGCGGCAATAACGCCGTCACTCGCCCGGCGATGCTGGCACTTGAGCTTCCGCTCGACAGAGTAGGACTCATCACGCTCGACGCCCATTTCGACATGCGCGATCTCGACGGCGGCTTGAGCAACGGCAATCCCGTCCGGGCCCTGATGCAGGACGGCGTGCCCGGCAAGAACATCGCCCAGATCGGACTCGCGAGCTTCGCGAAC
>JBKPOU010000096.1:0-3491 GCA_046733255.1 Pseudomonadota bacterium | reverse complement strand
GGCGTAAAGGGCACGGCGATCTGCAGCTTGGGGTAGTAGGCGCCACCAGCCCGCTCGAACGCATCGGCCCATCCGTGGTCAAATACATATTCGCCTTGGCTATGCGTCTTCAGATAGGCGGGTGCCGCGGCGATAAGATGGTCGGCATCGTCCTCGACCAGGATCGCCGCGGGCGTCCAGCCGGTGCCCTTCCCAACGCTTCCCGATTCTTCGAGCGCCGACAGGAACGCGTGGCTTACGAACGGGTCGTCGCCGGCGAGCCGGTCCCATGCTGATCCGTTGAGCCCCGCTACGCCGGACGCGAGCTTGGCAATGACTTCGGTTTCACGGTCGGCCATCGGCTTCCCAGATGAGGGCGTCGGCATGAACCTGCGCTTGCGCCCGGTCTTCGGATGTTCGGATCGTCCAGCTGTAGACCGGCATGCGCTCACGGAGGCGAGCCACCCAGGCCTTTGCAAGCGCCGTGCGCTCGACCGCCACGAAATCGGGATCGGCGAGGAACACGGCGATCCGGCGCCGCAGCGCGGGCAGACTATCGCGAATGACGAGACCCCTTCGGATGTCGGGCATGTTGGTCTTGAGCAGGCGCGAGATACGCGGGTCGAAGCTCATCACTCCGAAGGGGCCGTGGTAGTCCGCAAGGGCTGCCCTCAACGCCGGCATCCAGCGCCAGATATCGTCGTCGACCTTGATCTCTAGCAGCAGAGGCACCTCGCCTTTTACGAGTGCCAGCAGGCTCTCGAGCGTGGGTATCGGCCCTTCGCCGACCCGAAGCCGGCTGAGGTCCGCGTGCGTCGACTGGCCGATCACGAGCGGGCTCGAGCACATCCGCCACGCCTCATGGTCGTGGAACACGAGCACGCGACTGTCGGCGGTCAGCCGCAGGTCGCATTCAATCCCCGCGCCCAGCTCCAGGGCCGCGGCGAAGGCGATCAGGCTATTCTCTGGAAAGCCGGAGCCATAGTGGAGGCCCCGGTGTGCGAACCCCTTGGGCCCGGGATCGAGCGGGTCAGTCCCTGACCGCGACGATCGCATCCACTTCAACGGCGACGCCGAGCGGCAGGACGGTAACGCCGACGGCGCTGCGTGCATGCCGACCCGCCTCGCCGAACACTTCCTGCATCAGTTCGGAGGCGCCGTTCGCGACCTTCGGCTGGTCGGTGAACGAGGGATCGCTGTTCACGAACACACCAAGTTTCACGATCCGTTCGACGCGGTCGAGCGAGCCGAGCGCTGCCTTCATCTGGGCCAGCAGCATGACCCCGCAGCGGCGCGCGGCAGCAATGCCGCGTTCCAGGTTCATGTCTTCGCCGAGACGGCCGAGAATGAGGTTGCCGTCCTCGTTGAAGCTGATCTGCCCGGAGATGTGCAGGAGCCCGCCTTGCTCGACGGCCGGAACGTAGGACGCGACGGGGGCTGCAGGCTGCGGAAGGGTGATGCCGAGTTCTTCGAGGCGCTGGTCGATGCTCATGGAACGCGCCTCAACACCCGCGAGCGCTCCGGGTCAAGACTCGCGGTTTACCGCGAAGCCGGCCCAGCTCTGGTTCACCGGCATCAGCTCGATCGTGTTGATGTTGAGATGCGGCGGCAGGTTCGCGAGCCACCAGAAGAGATCCGCATGATCCTCGGCGGTCATCGGGTTCATATTCGCATAGAGAGCATCCGATGCCGCCTGGTCGCCGCCTGTGCGAACGACCGTGAATTCAGTCTCGGCCATTCCCGGCTCGACCGAGGTGACCCGCACCCCTGTGCCGGCCAGGTCGCAGCGAAGATCTAGCGAAAACTGACGCACGAACGCCTTGGTGCCGGCATAGACCGCGCCTCCTCTGTACGGATAGTTCGCGGCGACCGAGGACAGGTTGATGATCTGGCCCCTCCGCTCGATCAGCTTGGGCAGGAGCGCGCGGGTCAGCGCCACGAGGCCCACAACATTAGTGTCGATGACCTCCTGAAGCCGCGCCCAGTCCGTTTCAGGCAGGGATGAGGTCGGCGGCGCTCCGCCCGCATTGTTGAGAAGCAGGTCGATCTCGCTCCACGGTGCCGACAGCTTGGCGAGGCTCTCGACAGCTTCGAGGTCGCGCATATCGATTTCGAGCGGCAGAAGGGCATCGCCGAGCTCTTCCTGAAGCTCGCGCAGGCGCTCGGCCCGCCGGCCGGTGCCGAGCACCCGCCATCCCTCTTTCGCGAAGCGGCGGGCTGCAGCCCGGCCGAAACCCGACGTCGCGCCGGTGATCAGGATGGTCTTGGTCATGGCTTCTCCGAGAATCGGTCGAGGATCCACTCGCACGCCTCCGGCCATTCATCGATACGGGCATGAGCGTGCTCGGCAGCGGGAACGGCCGGCGCGACGCGAGGCTCCGCGATCATGTGCAGGCGCCAGACCTTCGGGGCGTGCTTCGCGACCGATGTGTGATGGACCGGCAGATCGTCTACGAAGGTCGTAGTCGACGGTTTGCGCTCGCGGACGAGCTTCCGGACCGGAACGCCCTTCCCGCCCGAGTTGCAGATGACGTCATGACGTATGCCGTGGCTGGCAAGCTGGTCGACGCGCCAGGGATGCGCCTCGTTGCCGAGATTGGTGAGGATGACGATGTCGGCGACCTCGCCGATCCGGCCGAGCGCTTCCACGGCGCCCGGCACCAGGGTCTGTCGATGCATCTCGCCCCGGAAGAACGCATCCAGCAGGATCCACGTCTGGTCCAGCGCAAGGACCTCGCCCGTGTCGAGCTTGACCATCGCGTCCGAAAAACGGCCGGTCGTGTAATCGAAGCGGACGTTGTGTTCCGCTTCCAGCCACTCGGCGAAGTGGCTGACCATGTGCAGCAGCACTTCGTCGCAGTCGGTGATCAGCAGCGGACGCTTCAAGCTTCGAGTTCCTCTCGTGCCGCTACCAGCTCTTGCGGCTTGACGCCGATCGCGTCGGCGACGTCGAGCAGGTCGGGCTCATGCCCTTCGAGGAAACGGAGCAAGGCGGCAAGCAGATCGGGGTCCCCGGCGCGCTCTCGCAACTCATCTGTGCCGATACCGGACAGGTCGAGGAACCGCTGGGCGCGCCGTTCGTCGGTGAACGTGGCGGCCAAAGCGGACAGGGCGAGCGCCTCGGCGTCATTTGTCGAGCGGGGCAGCATGCCTTAGATCGTTCGGAATGGAATTTCGGGGGTGGATTGCTTGGCCAAGATCCTGATTGTCGAGGACAACGCCCTCAACATCAAGCTGTTCTGCGACCTGCTTGCCGCCCACGGCCATGAGCCGGAGGCGGTGACGGACAGCCGGCTGGCGCTGGAGGCCGCCCAGAACTTCTCGCCCGACCTCGTCATCACCGACATCCAGCTTCCGCACGTGAGCGGGCTCGAGCTGATCCGCCTCATCCGGGCCGACGAGAAGCTGAAGGAAGTGCCGATCATGGCGGTGACCGCCTATGCGTCGGTCGGCGACGAAGAGCGCATCCGAGGCGCGGGAGCGGAATCCTACGTAACCAAGCCGATATCGGT
>JBKPOU010000095.1:0-7453 GCA_046733255.1 Pseudomonadota bacterium | reverse complement strand
AATGTCAATTTGAGCGAAGGCTTCGTCGAGATGATGGTCGCGACTTACGGCGGGACGCGGGTTGGACGGCAGGAGCTGGATGGGGAATTGATCGAGGAGAGCGAGGGGGCGCTGTGGTCGAGGGAATTGATGGAGAAGGCGCGAAGGCCCCTCGATTTCCCCCGGATCGCGTCCGGGACCTTGGCGGACGAACGGATTTTCGAGAGGATCGTCGTCGGGGTGGACCCGCCGGCGGGGGTGGGGCCGGGATGCGATGCGTGCGGGATCGTGGTTTGCGGACGGCGCGGCGACGACCTCCATGTGATCGCGGACGAGACGGTGGAGGGGCTGAGCCCGGAAGGCTGGGCGAACCGCGTCGCGGCCGCCGCGGCGCGCTGGGCCGCTTCGATCGTCGTGGCCGAGGCGAACAATGGCGGGGCTATGGTCGCGAGCGTGCTCAAGGCCGCCGATTGTCCTGTCAGGGTGAAACTGGTTCACGCATCGAAGGGCAAGGTGGCGCGGGCGGAGCCAGTGGCGCTGCGGTTCGAGGCGGGGAAGGCATTCCTGGCGGGGTCGTTCGCAAAGCTCGAGGACCAGATGGCGGGCATGATCGCGGGCGGGGCCTATGAAGGGCCTGGACGGTCTCCGGACCGCGCCGACGCGATGGTCTGGGCGATGACCGAGCTTGGTGAGACGCGGTCGGGGCTGCCGAGGGTGCGGCGGCTTTGATGATGAGGTGGTTTGCCGCCTACGTGGGGCAATTGCCTCCGGCACTGGAAATGCACATCGCGGTGTCGTTCATCGACTCCGCGACGACGTTGCCGAGGTAGAAAGAAGCGGCTGCGAGCGCCGATCCGATGATGGCGAGGATCAGCGCATATTCGGCTGCCGATGCGCCGCTCTCCGTGCGCAGCATTCGAAGCAACATGGACATGAAGAGTTCCCTTCGAGGGGAAATTGGCCAGTTTTCGGCGTAAATGTCAATTTAACCAAGGTCAGACGCGCGGCGCGGCTGTGCCATATCGGCACGGCTTCGCGGCCGGCATATCTATCGGATTCACAGGAGAAACTATGGGGTGGTGGTTCGGTCGCAAAGCGGCTCCGGACATGCGGCCGTTCGTGCCGGCGTGGCTGAATGCGGGCGGCGGCACGGCTTTCGTGCGCTCGTACGAAGCCCAGTTCGACGAGGTTTTCCGCAACAATCCGGTGGGGCAGCGCGCGGTGCGGCTACTGTCGGGATTGCTCGGGTCCTTGACGGTCTATTGCGCCGAGGGCGACGAGGCCGCGGCGAGGGTGGTTTCGGGTGAGTTGCTCGAGGCCATGGGCGCGGCGCTCCTGCTTCACGGCAATGCTTACGCGCAGCTTCTCACGGACGCGGACGAGAAGCCGGCGGAGCTGGTCATGCTTCGGCCGGAGCGGGTGAAGGTCGAGACTGACGCGCAGGGCTGGCCGGTCGGCCTGCAGGTGCTGGACACGCTCATCGCGGCGGCCGTGGTGGATTTGCCGGCAAACGACCCGCCGCAGTCACCGAGTGCGGGCGACTGCTATCTTGTAGGCGATGCGCCGACGGGAGAATGGTCGCAGTTCCCCGGACATATCGCCGCGTTTGGGGGCGGCGGCTGGAGGTTCATCGCGCCGCGCGAGGGAATGGCCGTTCTGGTGACGCCTTCGGGGCTCATCGCAGCCTATCGTGCGGGAGCGTGGGAGATGGGCGCCGTGCGGGCCTCGCGGCTCATGGTGGACGGAATGCAAGTCGTTGGAGCGCAGGCTGCGGCCATCGCAGATCCCGCCGGAGGGGCGACAATCGACGCGCAAGTCCGCGCCACTGTCTCCGAAATGCTGGCCGCTTTGCGCCAACATGGTCTCATCTCGGCATAAACAAAAATCGTTCGGCGCCAGTCACTTGCCAGGCGAATGCCTAGCGAACTGAGGCTTTTTAGCAACAGCTCTGCTCCTACAGCAGTTGCGCCCCAAACTCCCCTTTCATAATAGCCTACGGCAGTTCCGTTATTTGGACGCTTTGAAAGGGGACTTTTCTATGCGCAAGCTTGCCATTGGATTGGCGCTCGCGACGACTGCGTTGGCGACACCGGCTCTTGCCCGCGATCACAGCTTTTACGCTGGGATCGAAGGTGGAGTGATGCTCGTCGAGGACGCGGGTATCGACATCGAGGACGCCAACGGCGCCGTGACCGACAACAACCTGGCGGTCCTGGATTTCAAGCCGGGGTGGGACGTCGATCTCGTCGCCGGCTACGACTTCGGAATGATCCGTCTGGAGGGCGAGCTTGGGTACAAGCACGCAGGCCTCGACGAAATTGAACTGGCGGATCCGACCGGCGTCGGCTTCGGCGCGCACGTTGGAGCCAACGGAAGCGCCAAGTCCTTGTCGTTCATGATCAACGGACTTCTCGATTTCGGCGATGAAGACGATTGGAGCGGCTATGTCGGACCCGGCATCGGTCTCTCGCACGTCAAGTATGAGATCGATTCCATCGAAGGCATCGACCTGACCGACGCGGGACTTGACGACGACTTCTCCGATTCACGCGTTGCTTGGCAGGTGGTCGCCGGTGTTCGCAAGGCGATCAGCGCGAACCTCGACCTGGGCCTGAAGTACCGGTTCTTCAACGTTCCGAACATCAAGAACGGCTTCGACGATGGAACGACGGCGAAGACCCGGTGGCGTTCGCACAGCCTTCTGCTGAGCCTGATCTACAACTTCGCGCCTCCGCCGCCTCCGCCGCCTCCGCCGCCGCCTCCCCCGCCGCCTCCTCCGCCGCCTCCGGCGACGCAGACGTGCCCGGACGGAACGGTGATCTTGGCGACCGAGGCGTGCCCGGCACCGCCGCCGCCGCCTCCGCCGCCGCCGCCGGCGCCAGAGCGCGGGTAAGCGGACGGCCGGCGAAAGCTGGCAGGAACGAAAGGACCGGCTCGGTGGATGGCCACCGAGCCGGTCTTTTTTTTCGACCGCTGTCAGGGCCTTGTGGCCTTAAAGCCACACCGTTCATTTAAACGATGAGATTGCAGCCAAATCAGACCTAAAATATTGTAGGGCGAGAGGCTCTACTAGCGGAGTCGCGACAGGGGACGAAGAAATGCGCAAGCTCGTTTTGGCATTCGCACTTGCTTCAACGGGGATCGCCGCACCAGCGATTGCTCGGGACGGCAGCTTCTATGCTGGCCTCGAGGGTGGGGTAATGCTCCTTGAGGACAACGGATACGATTACACCGACGCCAATGTCGGGACGATCAACAACGCCTACACCATCGACAGCAAGCCCGGCTGGGACATCGATCTCGTCGGAGGCTACGATTTCGGAATGATCCGCGCCGAGGCCGAGCTCGGCTACAAGCGCGCTTCGGTTGACGAAGTCGAAGTGAACAACCTGATCACCAACAACGTCTTCGGTCCGGGCTCCCATTTCCCGGCCGACGGCAAGACGACCGCGTGGTCGGTGATGTTCAACGCGCTGCTCGACTTTGGCGATGACGACAGCTGGAGCGGATATGTCGGCCCGGGCATCGGCGCCGCGCGAGTCAGCTCTGACTTCGACATCGACACGATCAACAAGAACTTCGACGGAGAGCGTGGACGCATCGCCTGGCAGGTCGTTGCGGGCGTGCGTTATGCGATCAGCCCGAACCTCGACCTGGGCCTGAAGTATCGGTTCTTCAACGTTCCGAACCTCAAGTATCACGTCGATGCGGCCGATAATCCCGTCGGTACCCCCTTCGACATCGAAGGGCGTTGGCGTTCGCACAGCCTTCTGCTGAGCCTGATCTACAACTTCGCGGCTCCGCCGCCGCCTCCTCCGCCGCCTCCGCCTCCTCCGCCGCCTCCGCCGCCTCCGGCGACGCAGACGTGCCCGGACGGGACGGTCATCCTGGCGACCGAGACGTGCCCGGCTCCGCCGCCGCCGCCTCCGCCGCCGCCGCCGGCGCCAGAGCGCGGCTAAGCGGACGGCCGGCGAAAGCTGGCAATGCAAAAAGCCGGTCCGGTGGTTCGCCACCGGGCCGGTTTTTTTGTGTGCGTTGAACAATCTCCTGCTGCCTCGGTTAGTCGAAATGCAGGAGGAGGATCATGAGGCGCTCATTCACGATTGCACTGGTTGCCGGTGCAGCCGCGCTGGCGGCATGCAACAGCAGCGGGATTCCGGGCCCGGAAAGCGGCGGACCATCGGCGGGGGCGCGCGCGGTTCCGCTGGTCAACGCAAGCGGTCAGGCCATCGGCGAAGTCAGGGTCGTGGACAACGGTACGGGTGCGACGTTGCTGGTCACCGCTCGAAGCCTGCCGGCGGGAGTGCACGGCATCCATGTCCACGACGTCGGCGTCTGCGACCCGCCGGACTTCAAGAGCGCCGGACCCCACTGGAATCCGACCAACAAGCAGCACGGCGCTGTGAACCCCCAGGGCGCGCATGTGGGCGATCTTCAGAACGTCACCGTCGCGCCGGACGGCAGCCTTGACGCCGAGATCGCTGTGCCGGGAGCCGCCGGTCCCATGCTCGATACCAATGGCGCGGCGCTGGTGATCCACGCCGATCCGGACGATTACAGGACCGACCCCAGCGGCAACAGCGGCGCTCGGATCGCGTGCGCGGTCCTCGGCAGTCAGTAAGGCCGGTTATTGGTGTTGCGGTCGACCCGAACGTTGCTGACATAACCGCGGGCATCGACGGCGCAGCCGAAGCGCAGGTCGCCGACGGGCGCAAAGCGCGGATCCCCGTAGCCGTAGGGACTGCCGTAACCGCCGTGGGCATTGCCGGAATCGATCAGGCCACGGACATGAAGGCCGTTCGACCAGGGCGCGACTTCCGTAATCGCGACGATCCGCATCGGAACGAATCCCTGGCTGACGTACGGCTCGCTATAGGGCTGCGGATAGGCCCGGCCGTAGCGGTTGTAGCCGTACGGGCGAAACTGCCGTTCTGCCTCCATGAGCGCGGCGCTGGCGCAGCGGCCGATCGCGTCGCGGTCGGCCGGGTTGTAGCGGTCGCCGAGAAGGTCATCGATTACCTGCTGAACCGCGTCGACCCCATAGTCGGGCTGCTGATAAGCATAAGGTGGCGGATAGGGTTGCGGGACCGGCTGCGGATATACGGGATAGGGGACCTGCGCCGCGGCCGGGAGGGCCATGGCGACGAGGCCGGCGGCAACTGCGATTATCGAGCGGACGGGCATCGAATGTGCTCCTCACTCATCCCGGCAGCGCCGGGCCAGCGGGCGAAGATAGGACGAACAAAGCCGGGAAGCGATAACCTCCCGGCGGCGTTCACCTGTGTGAATCGTGAAGCTCCATTGATCTGGTAGAAAGCCTTTATCGCGGGAATCGGAACCAGCACCCCGGCGCGCGACAGATAAATGGAGAGCTCAGGCTGCGTAACACGGAGTCATCCCATGTCCGAACACCCTCCGCTCAACGATAATGCCACTTACTATGCGGCGCGCGCGATCGAGGCGCGGCGCCTCGCAATGGCCGCGAAAGACCCCCACGCCCGGGCCGTTCACGTGGAAATGGCGGAGAAATATGCGCAGCTCGCTGGGGAAGGCGAAGCCGCCAGCGCCCAGGCGACCGGCGATCAGCAGGAGCAGCAGAGCAGCTAAGCGGTTTTCCCCGCATTGGCTCCGCGATGAGCCTTTGTTCGATACTCCTGGCTTAATGACCCCGATGAGGCGGCGAGGGCTTATCTGAACAAGAACTAGCCGCGCTGCCCCGCGGGCGCTCCGCTTCCCAAACAGGATGGCTTGAGCCAGTCTGGCGACGCGCTCGTTGCTCGGGAGCGGAGTCGAGGGGACAAGAAATGAGCATCATCCTTCTGCTTGCCGCGCAGGCAGCGGGCCAGGAAATCACCACCTTCTATCCGCTTCCGTCGCAGAAGAAGCCGGAGCAGGCCGAGCATCAGGCGCCGGAATCGCTGCCGGCAACGCGTGAGCAAGAGGCGGCCATGCCGGCTCCGAAGTCGGTCGAGCCCGAGGAGATGAAAGTGCTCAAGGTGCGGGACGTCCCTGCCAACGCGAACGTGATCTTCGTGCCGCCGCCCGAAGAGCCGAAGACGCCGAACTGAGGCGTCGCGAAAAGGGCGTCAGGCATCGCGCTGCCGCTCGATCTCCTCGGGTTCCTCGCGGTCGATATGGGCGAGCTCATTCGAAGCGCCCGATTGCGTGCGTAGCAATTCGTCGAGCTTGGCCTGGATCGCCTGCGTGTCGCGATGCTCGGCGCGCTGGATGAACAGCGTCATCAGCCAGGTCGCCAGCGTCGCGATGCTGTGCCAGTTCACCTCCTCCGGCGCGAACAGGATCATTGCCGCTGCGTAGACGGCGACGATGAGGAAGGCCGTGGGCCGGGAAGTCCAGGTGCCGATCTCGGTGAGGATCCCGCGCGGGCTGTCGGTGGTCATGGAGCGGGCAACGGCGGACCGAGGGCGGCGTTCCGGTTAGGGAGCGGCGCCGCCCTCGGCTACGCGTACTGGCGCGATGCGGGAGCGCCTGCCGAAGCCTGCGCTCGCCGCCTCGGCTTAGCGGCGATAGGCTACCGTCGAGCGGCTAACCCGAACGCCGCTCACCCCGCCGCGATAATCGACATTGCAGCGGAACGAGAGGTCGCCCGCCTGCGCATAGCGCGGGTCGGCGTAGTGTTGGCCCTGATAGCCATAGCCCTGATAGCCGTAGGCGTTGCCGTAAGGGGCAGCGTAGGCGCCCGAGCTGATCAGGCCGGTAACGCGAAGTTCGTTGTTGCGGCGGCGCTCGACGTTCGAGATGGCAGTGACGCGCATCTGCGAATAGGCGTTGTTCGCATAGGGCTGCCCGTACTCCTGACCGTAACCGCGGGCCTGGCCATATTGGTACCCGTAACCGTTGTTGCCCGGGCGGTACTGAGCCTGGGCCTGGGCGACGGCGGCGGATGCGCAGCGGCTGACCAGCGTGCGCTCGTTGACGTTGTAGCGATTGCCGAGAAGCTGGCCGACGATCTGATCGATCGGGTTGGCGTAGGGCTGGGCGTAGCCGGGCTGCTGGTAGCCGTAGCCGTAGCCGGGCTGGCCCGGATAGGGTTGCGGGACCGGCTGCGCATAAGGCTGAGCGTAAGGCTGCGCATAGGGATAAGGATAGGCCTGCTGGGCGCTGGCCGGGACGGCAACGGCAATCGTGGCCGCGCCGCCGGCGAGAAGATGGATGGTTCTCATTAGGGAATTCCTTCGTCTCCACCGGGAAACGCCGGGGGAGTTAGTGACATAACGCGCCAACACGCGTGTAGGGGGCGTGAACGGCGATGCGGGGTTAGGTTCAGGTCGCGGGGCGGACGCGGGCTCAGAACAGCTTCGACGTGCTCACTTGGGCCAGGCATTCGGCGTGGAGAGGGAGGGTCTGCTCGTCGAACAAGGGCTGCTTGACCGGCCCGACGGGCTTCTGGACGCGGAGGCGCACCAGGTCGGCGGGGGCGATGGGCTTCGCGCACATTGCGCAGGGCTTGCCG
>JBKPOU010000094.1:0-3269 GCA_046733255.1 Pseudomonadota bacterium | reverse complement strand
GCATCGCCGCACGCACGCACGCCTGGTCGCGGTCGTTGTTCAAGCGCATCGATACGATAGTGCCGCACTGCGAAAGCACGCCCTCGGCAAGGTCGGACGGACGCTGCGTGATGAGGCCGAGGCTGACGCCATATTTACGGCCTTCCTTGGCAATACGCTCGAGGATGCGGCGAACGGCCTGGCCATTTTCGGAATTCTCGTCCTTGGGCACGTAACGGTGCGCCTCTTCGCAAACGAGCAGGAGCGGGCGCTGAGCCTCGGTGCGCGACCAGATCGCATAGTCGAACACCATTCGGGCGAGCACGGAAACCACCACCGAGGTGATCTCGGAAGGCACGCCGGACACGTCGACGATCGAGATCGGACGGCCTTGGCTTGGAAGGCGGAAGAGCTTGGCGAGCAGGCTTCCCATCGAATCCGACACCAGCATGCCCGAGAACATGAAGGTGTAGCGCGGATCGGCGCGGAGCTCGTCGAGCTTGGTCTTCAGCCGCTGGAACGGAAGCGTGTCGCCGGCCCGATCCAGCTTGCCCATCTCGTTGACGAGGATCGTGTTGAGATCGGCAAGAAGGTACGGAATCGGGCTGTCGACGGTGACCTTGCCATATTGGGTCATGTCCTTGCCCTTGGTGCGGGCGGCCAGAAGGCACTTGGCAAGAATATCCGCGTCGCGCTGCCTCTCCGCACCGTGGGTCGTGAGCATGACTTCGCAATGCTCGTCGAAATTCATCAGCCAATAGGGAAGCTGCAGGTTGTCGACGTTGAAAAGCTCGCCGCAACCCTTGAAGGCCGCCGAATATTCGCCGTGCGGGTCGATCATCAGGATGTGACCTTCGGGCGAAAGCTGCGAAATGCGGTGCAGGATCAGCGCGACCGAGGTCGATTTACCGGTACCGGTCGATCCCAGGACCGCGAAATGCTTCGAAAGCATGGGGTCGACGTAGAGCGCGCCGCGAATGTCGTCCGTCGGATAGACGGTGCCGATCTCGATGTGCGCTTCATCGCTTGCCGCGAAGATCGAGCGAAGATCGTTGGTCGTCACCGGATGCACTTCGCAGCCGGGGATCGGGTAGCGGGTGACGCCGCGGCGGAAGTTGCTCATCTTTCCGCTCGAATCGCGGCTGCCTTCGCCGAGGAAGTCGACCTTGGCGACGACTTCGCCGCTGTCATCTGCGCGCATCGTGCGGACGTTCGCGATCAGCCAGTTGTCGCCGACCACCATCTTGACCTGGCTTCCGACCTGGCCGGACATGCCGACCGCCGGATCCGCGTGCGACTGAAGGGCCAGCAGGGAAGCGGCGTCCAGCGCGACCTGCGAGCCGGAGCCCGCAATCTCGAGAACCTTGCCGATCGGCTTCAGGGATTCCTGCTTGCCGGCCGGAGCCGGCGCTGCCGCAGGTTCGTCCCCAAAGGACTGCACTTCGTCAAGAAACTGACGCAGGTTCGGCTGATCGTTCATCTGCTCACTCACCCTCGGTAATGGCCGACCTGTGTGTAAGCGCGAGCGGTTAAAATTAACTTGAGGACATTGTAGGGCCCTTCCGAGGGCCTAGAAGCGGCGCCTGAAGACGGCGGCCGCGGCCCAGCCCAGCCCCAGTGAGAGCAAGACTGCCGCCAGACCGTACAGCCCCTCGTGGCGGCGGGCGGCCAGAGCCACCGACCGTTCAAATCCGGACTTGTCGATGTTGATGTCCCTCGTCGCAGCGGCGAGAACGCGCCCGCGATCAATGAGGAAAGTTTCCGCCGTATAGGTGCCGACCGGGACTTGGCTCGGGATGAAGATGCTGGCGCGATAGAGGACGCCGTCGCTGATTTCGACGCCATGCGGATTTTCGGAATAGAGGTTTTGCCTGCGCCTGAGGTCCAGGAGTCCGGCTTCGAAGCGCCGCTCCTTCTCCGGAAGGGCGCCTCCGCCGGGCGACAGCTGGAGATTGTTGAGCCCCATTTCGTAAATCGAGGCCGTGCGTTCATCCACGAGCTGCGAAATCGGCCGCGAGGATGCGACGGAATAATAGGAGGGCGCCGAGCGGAAGCGGTTCGAATCGGCGTTCATCCAGATGTGCAGGATTCGCTGCTTCTCGCGGACGAGGATCGGCTGGACCGGCCCGCGAAGGACGACGACGATGTCGGCGGGGCGCGCCGGCGCCTTTCCCCCCGGATAGACGATCGCCCCGAACAGCAGCAGCTGGGCGCCCGTGAAGCTGTAGCGGATCTCGATCCTGCGCGCGGAAATGTCTGGAACCAGGAGCGGCTTGTCCGCGGCAATGAGCATCGGCGCGGCGACGGCGAGCAGCAGCGATGTCAGCCGCCCCGTCACAGATACTCGATCGAATAGATTTCGTCCGGGCGCCAGGCGAGGCCAAGCGCCATGCGGAGCGCGACAAGGAGGATGATGACGGCAAGAGCCAGTCGAAGCAGGTCCGGCTTCACCCGCGTCGCGAGCAGCGCGCCATATTGCGCGCCGATGACGCCCCCGAGAAGCAGAAGCCCGGCAAGGACGATATCCACCGAGCGCGTCGTCAGCGCATGGACCATCGTCGTGGCGGCGCTAACTGCCAGCACCATGACGAGGCTGGTCCCGATAACCACGCGCGCCGCCATGCCCAAGAGGTAGATCATTGCCGGAACGAGGATGAACCCGCCGCCAATGCCGAGAAGGACCGTGAGCATTCCGGCGATGAAGCCGAGAGCGAGCGGGGCAAGCGGCGAAATGTAGAGGCCCGAGCTGTAGAATCGCCACCGGAATGGCAGCGATGCGACGACGCGGTTGTGGCCCTTCTGCTGCGGCGGCGCGGGACGGCCCGGGACGTAGCCCAGCGCGACGAGCGAGTCCTTGAGCATCAGCCCGCCGATCCAGGTGAGGATCAGGACATAAAGGAAGTCGATGACAAGATCGATCTGCCCGCTCGACTGGAGGACCCTGAACAGGACCACGCCGACCAGCGAACCAAACAGGCCACCGGTGATCATCACGCCGCCCATCTTCAGGTCGACTCCGCCGCGCCGCATGTGGACCATCACCCCGGACACGCTCGCGCCCGTGATCTGCGTCGTTGCCGATGCCACCGCGACGGTCGGCGGAATGCCGTAGAAGATGAGCAGAGGCGTGGTCAGGAAGCCGCCGCCGATGCCGAACATGCCCGACAGCATCCCGACGAGGAAGCCGAGCCCCACCATGAAGAGCATGTTGACCGACAGCCCGGCGATCGGAAGGTAGATGTCCATGGCGCTGCGGAACGACTAGCCGCAAAGCCTCGGCAAGGCCAAGC
>JBKPOU010000093.1:0-3207 GCA_046733255.1 Pseudomonadota bacterium | reverse complement strand
ATCGTGCCTTCGTTCATCAGCGTCAGACCCGCAATGTGAGTCGTCGCGTCCTCGCGAGAAATGCGTCGTCCGCCGCGCCCGACGATGATTGCGATCTCCCCTTCATAGTCGAGCTGATCGCTTTCGCTCGGGCGGACCAGCGGACGGTCATGCGCGCTGAACGAGGTCGGCGCTCGCATGAACAGGCTCGGGAATTTCGGTAGCTCCGATCCGTCGCGATATTCCTCGTTTCGGTTATGATAATTGACGCCGACGCAGATGATCTTCTCGGGATCGGGAAGGAACGGTTCGAAACTGAAGTCGCTGACGGCGGAATCGGGCGAACTCCCGGCGAGAAACTCGTTGGCGCGATTCAGCCCTTCGTCGGTGAGGAGCGCATGTACTCCCTTCGGTCCATCGATCACAGGCGAGAGGTCGACTGCGCCTGCGTCAGTGATCGCGGCCCATCGCGCCGAGCGCCGATGTTCGACTCTTGCGAGCTTCACGCGGCGGCGGCCGTCAGCAGCCCGGCGCGCTCGAGCACTCCGTCGAGCCTGTGTTCGAGCACCGGAGTAGCCGGCGACATCGGAAGCCGGTGCTCGTTTTCGGGGATCAGTCCAAGGCGCTTCATCATATACTTGATCGGGATCGGGTTGGTGTCGAAGAACACGGCCTTGTTGATTTCCAGCAGCCGGTCGTGGAGCTCGCGTGCGGCCGGAATGTCGCTGCGCCACACGGCCTCGCAAAGCTGGGCAAGCGGCTTGGGCCGCAAGTTGCCGACGGCATTCATCAATCCGCATGCGCCGATCGCCATCATCGGGAACGACAGCTCTTCCAGGCCCACGAAGATCCGGAAGTCGTCACCGAATTCGCATAGGCATTCAGTGACGAAGCCCAGGTCGTTCGCGGCATGCTTCATTCCGACGAAGCTGGGCGAGCGGTCCTTCAATTCCTTGAACGTATCGAGCGTCACCGATACCGCCGTACGTCCGGGGATGTGATAGACCATCCAGGGCCGGTCGTGCCTTTCGGCGAGGCGGATATAATATTCGACGAGGCCGCGCTGCGGCGGCTTCGAATAATAAGGCGTCACGATCAGCAAGGCGTCGGCGCCCGCGCTCACCGCATGATCGGTCAGCACCTCGGTTTCTGCGAGCGACTGCGAACCCGTGGCGGCTATGACAGGGATACGTCCGCCCGCCGCTTCGATGGCCACATCGACGATCCGGTTGCGTTCCTCGGTCGTGAGCGACGCCGGTTCGGACGTGGTCCCGTTGACCAGAATTCCGTGCGAACCTTCGCGGAGCTGGAAATCGACCATGGCGGCATAGGCGTCATAATCGACGCGCCCATCGGTGAACGGCGTTATGAGGGGCGGAATCGATCCCTTGAGCCTGCTGATATCCATCCAATCGTTCCTTGCACGCCGAGGCCCCGGTTGATAATTAACATGTTAATCAGCTGGGCTGTGAGAGGTCAATGCCGCACCTGAACATCGAATATTCTGCAAACGTCGGCGAGGCGTTGGACATACAGGCGTTGGTCGACCGAATCCACGAAACGGCGCTCGAAACGGGCATTTTCCCGCTCGGCGGAGTCCGTACCAGGGCAGAGCCGCGCAACCATTATCGGATTGCCAACGGTAACCCGGATGCGGGCTATATCCACATGATCGTGCGGATCGGGTCGGGCCGGGACGCCGAAACGCGCCGCGCGGCAGGCGAACGGATCTTCGAAGCGCTTTGCGACTTCACCGACGAGCTCTACCGCGAGCGCCCGCTGGCGCTGTCGTTCGAGCTTCATGAGATCCCGCCGGACATGGCCTGGAGGAAGAACAATTTGCACGACCTGTTGAAGAAGGAAGCCGGCGAATGAGCGAAGCTGCGACAATTGCGCAGGACTCCGTTGCCGACGCGAACCGCAAGCGTGCGCTCGGCCACCTCGAGCGCCTCGTCGCGAAGCCCCTTGGCCACTTCATCGGCGGCGACCCGACGTCCGGCTCCAACGGGGAGCGCTTCGAAGTCCTCGACCCGTCCACGGGAGAGACCATCGGCCAGGTTTTGGCGGGAACTGCAGATGACGTCGCTTCGGCGGCGGCCGCGGCGAAGAAGGCTTTCCCGGAATGGTCACGCACCAGCGGAGACAAGCGCCGCAAGATCCTGCACGCGATCGCCGATGCGATCGAAAAGCGGGCTGACGAGATCGCATTGGTGGAGTCGCTCGATACCGGGCAGCCGCTCCGCTTCATGAGCAAGGCTGCCCTTCGCGGCGCCGAGAATTTCCGCTTCTTCGCCGACCGCGCACCGGACGCGCAGGACGGGCTCGCTCTGCCGACCAGCGACCACCTCAATTACACGATGCGCCAGCCGATCG
This sequence comes from Pseudomonadota bacterium, assembly GCA_046733255.1. GTDB lineage: Bacteria > Pseudomonadota > Alphaproteobacteria > Sphingomonadales > Sphingomonadaceae > Sphingomicrobium. The sequence continues at coordinate 855 of JBKPOU010000093.1, read as the reverse complement.
GTCCGGTGGGCGTGATCACGCCGTGGAACACGCCTTTCATGCTGTCGACGTGGAAGATCGCGCCCGCGCTCGCGGCCGGCTGCACCGTCGTCCACAAGCCCGCCGAATGGAGCCCGTACAGCGCTCGGCTTCTGGTCGAGATCGCGCACGAAGCGGGACTTCCAGCGGGTGTGTTCAATAGCGTCAATGGTCTCGGGGAGGGCGCGGGGAAGGCCCTCACCGAGCATCGCGACATCAAGGCGATCGGCTTCGTCGGGGAATCGAGCACCGGCAGCGCGATCATGAGCCAAGGCGCGGCGACCTTGAAAAGGGTGCACTTCGAGCTGGGCGGGAAGAATCCGGTCGTGGTGTTCGACGATGCCGACCTCGATCGCGCGCTGGATGCCGTCGTATTCATGATCTACAGCCTGAACGGCCAGCGCTGCACGTCGTCCAGCAGGCTGCTCGTCCAGCAATCGATTCACGACGAATTCGTCGACCGCGTCGCCGAAAGGGTCGAGCGACTCCGCGTCGGCGACCCGCTCGATCCGCAGACGGAGGTGGGCCCCCTCATCCACCCGCGTCATCTCGACAAGGTCATGGAATATATGGACATTGCTCGAGGCGAAGGAGCGCAGATCCGACGCGGCGGCGCGCGCCACGACTGCAATCCGAACGGCTATTTCGTCCAGCCGGCCCTGTTCACCGGCGCGCATGGACAGATGCGCATTGCCCGGGAGGAAATTTTCGGTCCGGTTCTCACGGTCATTCCGTTTACGGATGAAGAGGATGCGATCGCGAAGGCCAATGACGTCGACTACGGTCTTGCCGGCTATGTGTGGACCGGAGACTCCGGCCGCGCGCACCGAGTAGCGC
>JBKPOU010000092.1:0-4144 GCA_046733255.1 Pseudomonadota bacterium | reverse complement strand
CCTGTTCCTCCTGCATCCGGGCGAAATCTCTCACTTCCTGCGTGATCTTCATCGAGCAGAATTTGGGGCCGCACATCGAGCAGAAGTGGGCGGTCTTGGCGCCTTCCGCCGGGAGCGTCTGGTCGTGATATTGCTCGGCCGTCTCGGGATCGAGCGAGAGGTTGAACTGGTCGCGCCAGCGGAATTCGAACCTCGCGCGGGATAGCGCGTCGTCATGGAGCCTCGCGGCGGGGTGGCCCTTCGCAAGGTCGGCCGCGTGGGCTGCCAGCTTGTAGGTGACGACGCCGACCTTGACGTCGTCGCGGTCGGGGAGGCCGAGGTGCTCCTTGGGCGTGACGTAGCAGAGCATCGCGGTGCCGAACCAGCCGATCATCGCCGCGCCGATGCCGCTGGTGATATGGTCGTAGCCGGGTGCGACGTCGGTCACGAGCGGGCCTAAAGTGTAGAAGGGCGCCTCGCCGCAGCTCGCCAGCTGCTTGTCCATATTCTCCTTGATCTTGTGCATCGGCACGTGGCCGGGGCCCTCGATCATCACCTGGCAATCGTGCGCCCAGGCTTTCTTCGTCAGCTCGCCAAGCGTGTAGAGCTCGGCGAACTGGGCCTCGTCGTTTGCGTCGGCGATGCTGCCCGGGCGGAGGCCGTCGCCCAATGAGAACGCGACGTCATAGGCCTTCATGATCTCGCAGATCTCGTCGAATCGCTCGTAGAGGAAGCTCTCCTTGTGGTGGGCGAGGCACCATTTCGCCATGATCGAGCCGCCGCGGCTGACTATCCCGGTGACGCGCTTCGCGGTCATCGGCACGTAGGGAAGCCGGACGCCGGCGTGGATGGTGAAATAGTCGACGCCCTGCTCGGCTTGCTCGATCAGAGTGTCGGCGAAGATCTCCCATGTCAGGTCCTCGGCGATTCCGCCGACCTTCTCCAGCGCCTGGTAGATGGGGACGGTGCCGATCGGCACGGGCGAGTTGCGGACAATCCATTCGCGCGTGTCGTGGATGTTGCGACCGGTCGATAGGTCCATGACCGTGTCGGCACCCCAGCGGATCGCCCACACCATCTTGTCGACTTCGGACGCGACGTCGGAGGCGACGGCGCTGTTGCCGATATTGGCGTTGATCTTCACCAGGAAGTTGCGGCCGATCGCCATCGGCTCCGATTCCGGGTGGTTGATGTTGTTGGGGATGATGGCGCGGCCGCGGGCGACCTCGTCGCGGACGAACTCGGGGGTGACGAAGTCGGGGATGGCGGCGCCGAAGTCCTCGCCATCGCGCTTCGCGTCCAGCGCCTGTTCGCGGCCGAGGTTCTCGCGGATCGCGACATATTCCATCTCGGGCGTGACGATGCCGCGCCTGGCGTAGTGCATCTGAGTGACGTTCGCGCCGGGCTTGGCGCGGAGGACGCGCTTGCGGACGTTGGGGAAGGGCTGGACGCCGCCGCTGCGATCGGGGCCGAGCTGGCCGTTGTCTTCCGGCCGGACCTCGCGCTGGGCGACTTCCTCGACGTCGCCGCGGCCGCGGATCCACTCGCGGCGGAGCTCGGGCAGGCCGGCCATGATGTCGATGCGGGCGGCGGGATCGCTGTACGGGCCGCTGGTGTCGTAGAGGACGACCGGCGGCTCGCCGGACGAGGGCTCGAGATCGACGGCGCGCATGGCGACGCCCAGTGGGCCGACGTGAACCTTGCGCGATCCGCGGATCGGGCCGGTAGTGACTTTAAGCTCGGTGCGTGCGGGCGCGTCGCCCATATGGACTCTCCTTCTCCCTACGCCGGTGTTAGCCGGATCAGGTTCGATGGGTCGCCAGCTCGTGCTGGCCTCTCAAGCGGCGATCACCGCTCCCCCAGGGAAGAGTCGTCCTTAGGCCCGCCTGCCGGACCGCGCTACCCGTTCCTTACTGGCCCTTGGTCGCTTTCGCCTGCTCTTCGGGCGAAATCTTGCCGTCCTTGTTGGTGTCGGCGCGATCGAACGCGGCAAGCACCGGCCCCTTGAACTCCGCGGCGCTGACCTTGCCGTCCTTGTTCGCGTCATATTTGGCGACGAGCTGCTCGGGGCTCTGGTTCGGCTTGACGCTGACCAGCGCCTTGAACTCCTGAAGGCTGAGCTGACCGTTCTTGTCGGTGTCGAGCTTCGAGAACTGCTCGGCGGCCTTGGCGTCGAGTTGGGTCTGGGCGTTCTGCGCGGCCTTGGCCTCGATCGCCTGCATCTCGTCGCGGCTGATGAAGCCGTCGTTGTTGCTGTCGGCCTGATCGAACTGGGCGTCGAGCTTGCTCGCAAGCTCCGTCTTCGTGGGCACCTGCTGCTGCGCGGCCGGCGCCTGGGCTGCAACCGGCGCTCCGAGCGCAAGCGCGGCCGAGAAAAGGATCAGTCTGGTCATGTGAAGCCTCCGCGGTTCCGTGGCGCGCATGTCGCCCGCCGCTGGTTGCTCCAAGATGAATTACAACGACTTGAGCCTCAAGCCGAAACCTTGTTCCAGGCGTCGAGCGCGCGGCCAAGCGAGCCTTTCAAGGGGCCGAGCCAGGGTTCGAAATTGCGCCAGTAGTCCACGCCGTCGCGGTTGATGGGGCGTCGCACCTGCTCCGCGCTCGGCGTGTTCACCGCGCGGCTGTTGCGATGAAAGTCGAGGCAAGAGGAATCGAATGGCAGGCCGGCGAAGTCGAGCAAGGCGCGGACCTCGCGCTCCGGGTCCTCGATCAGCCGCTCGTTCAACAGGTGGTGAACGGCGCCCGGCTGAACCCGGTCGAAATGCTCCATGAGGCGGAGGTAGTCCGCGTAGAAATGACCGATGCAGTCGAGGCTGTAAGCGAAGGCGACGCCGGTCGCGTAATGCTGTTTGAAGTTGGAGAATCCACAGGCCATCGGATGGCGACGGGCATCGACAATCGTCGCATTGGGAAGCGCAAGCCGGATGAGGCCGACGTTCATCCAGTTCGCCGGAAGCTTGTCGATGAAAAAGGGCCGGTCGGTCCGGCGGAATTGGCGCGTCCGTTCGATGTAGTCGGCGCCGATCTGCCGAAGCCGCTCCGCTGGAAGGCTCCGCAGGGCATGCCAGACGGAATTGCCGGCGGCTTCGCATTCCCGGGCGAGATCCGACCAGAGCTGCTGCATGACCAGCAGCTCGGCGGTGCCCTCGACGAGCGGATGGCTGGCAAGAATCTGTTCGACGAGGGTTGAGCCGGATCGCTGCAGGCCGACAATGAAGATGGGGCCGGGCGTTGGGGCTCCCACGCCTTCGAACCGATTGAACAGAGACGCGTCGAACGCGGAGATGGCATTATCGACGAAGGCGGTCGCGCGCATCTGCTCGGGCGTAAAGCTGGCGGCGCGGATCCGGTTTCCTTCCGCGTAGTGACGGAACGAGGCTTCGTATTCGTTGCGGTCCTCAAGCGCTTTGCCGAGCGCGAAATGAAAGTGGAGCGCGTCTTCGGTCGACGGCTTGCGCGAGAGCGCCTTGCGCATGAGGGACAGTTCCGAGGTGGTAAAGCGGACGGTCTTCACATTGGCGAGGCTCCACCAGCCTTCCCCATAGCCCGGCCGCGCTGCAACCGATTGCCGGAGAGCTTTCACCGCCTCTTGCGTCTGTCCAGCGTATTTCAGAGCATTGCCCAAACTGTTCCACAGCCTGGGGGAATCCGGCCGGCTCCGGACGAGGGCCTCATAAATGGCAATCTCAGGCTCGTGCCGCCCGAGCAGGCCGAGGATCGCGGCCTCCAGCGCTTGAACGTCCTCGTTGGTCCGGATTGCCGGAGGGAGCTGGCCGAGCTGGTCGAGTGCCTGCTCGAATTCGCCCTGGGCATGCAGCATGCGGGCGAGACCCAGCCGCACGCCATGCTTCGCCGGGTCGGCTTGCAGCGTCCGGCGGTGAAGCAGGATCGCCTCGCGGGTACGCCCCTGGTCGCGCAGCAACTCGGCCAGCTTGGCCAGGGCCGAGCCGTCTGCCGGGCTGGAGAGCAAATGCGCACGCAGAACGCGCTCGGCTTCGGCGGGACCGCCGGAGCGCAGCGCCTCTCCCGCCTGCTCGACCGCGAGAGCGGATGCATTTGCGCGCGGCTTCAATGCCGCTGGATTGCTGAGCACCATTGCGGAGAGAACGGCGGTTAGCGGCCGATACCGCCAGCCTTCATCTCGGCGGGCGTTACGATCCCGTCC
>JBKPOU010000091.1:0-14250 GCA_046733255.1 Pseudomonadota bacterium | reverse complement strand
CCCGGAACTGCGCAATGTCCCCGGACAGTTCGGCATCGTCCTCGCCGAGCTCGTCGAGCTGGCGCTGGTAGTGGCGCCCGATTTCGGTCTCGATCGCGTCCGTGCAGGCCATTGCCGCGTCTTCGCCGATCAGCGCGGTTCCGGCTCCGAGCGCAAAACCGGCTGCGTTCCACAGCGGCTGGAGCGCGGTCGGACGGACCCTGCGCGCGGCGACAAGTTCGTCGAAGCGCTTAAGGTGCCTTTGCTCCTGCATCGCCATTCGCGACACGAGCTTGGCCGCGGGCGAGCTGGGATCGAGCACGGCGAGCTGGCCCGCGTAGATCCTGGTCGCGCCATATTCGCCGGCCTGATCGACGCGGATCATCGAGGCCGTATCGGCGCGGGTCCTGCCCGGCCGCCAGGGGCCCGCCCTGCGGCTCAACGCGATTGCCTCCCGGACAAAGTCAGCCAGCCGATCGCGACCGCTCCGGACAGCGACAGGATGGCGTTCCACCCGGCCAGAGAGATTCCGAGGAACGCCCATTGCACCTGGTCGCAGCGAATCAGCGGCACCTTCATCAGCTTCTTGAGGAGTTCCTCGGTCGACGCCGCCTTGGCGGTCGTGGTGCAGGTCGTGAAGCCTTCGAAAATGCCCAGCTCTACGCCTGCGTGATAGATCGCGATCGCGCCTGAGACCGCGATTGCGAGCGCCGCGAGGAGGACGAGCACCCGCGACCGCTGGGATTGCGCCGAGGCCGACAGCGCAAGCGCTGCAAGCACGGCGGCGGCCCCGTGCGGCCAGCGTTGCCAGTAGCACATCTCGCAAGGGTAGAGGCCGCCGAGATATTGCGAGCCGAGCGCTCCGCCCAGCAGCGCAAGTGGAAGCAGCAGGGCGATCAGGCGGCCCGCCTCGCTCCGCGACATGAACGATGCTCCGCGCTCGCCGCCGAGCGCCGCTTCAGCCATGACCTAGCGGCGTGACTTCGGCTGGCCGCCGCTGGAAGCCACCGCGGTCCCGCCCGGGCCGAGGCGCTTCAGCGTATTCAGCGCGTAAAAGAGCTGGAAGTCCTTGATGCCCTTCTTCTCCAACTCCTCCGAGGTCGCCGAGAAGCGCGGATCCTGGGCGGTGTCGTCCTGCTCCAGCAGCTTGTCGTCGGCCTTCGCCTGGGCAAGCAAATGGTGGCGAAGGTCGGCTTCGCGGACCTGCGGCCGGTTCTTGTAGTCGGGATCGGAAAGCTGCGGGACGGCGATGTCGGGGTCGATCCCACCGGCCTGAACCGAACGCCCCGACGGCGTGTAGTAACGGGCGGTCGTCAGGCGAAGCGCAGTCCTGGGGCCGGTCTGGACGACAGTCTGGACGCTGCCCTTGCCGAAGCTCTGCTCGCCCATCACCAGCGCCCGGCGCTGGTCCTGGAGCGCTCCGGCGACGATCTCGGCCGCCGAAGCCGTGCCGGCATCGGTCAGCACGATGACGGGAAGGCCGTGCGCCATGTCGCCGGGCTTCGCATAGTAACGCTCGATATCGGTCTTCTCGCGGCCTCGCTGCGAGACGATCTCGCCGCGGCTGAGAAAGGCGTCGCTGATCTCCACCGCCTGGTCGAGAAGCCCGCCGGGGTTGGAGCGAAGGTCGAGGATGTAGCCAAGCGGGTGCCCGCCGGTCGCCTTGTCGACCGCGGTCAGCGCCGCCTTCGTTTCCTCCGCCGAATTGCCGGAGAAGGTGTTGATGTCGATGACCGCGATGCCATCCTTGATCTGCCACTTGACCGGGCGAAGCACGATGCGCTCACGGACCAGCGACACGTCGAAGGGCTTGTCGCGGCCGGGGCGAACGATGGTGATCTTGATCGGCGAGCCGGGCTGGCCGCGCATCTTGTCGACCGCTTCGTCGAGCGAAGCGCCGTAGAGCAGCTGCCCGTCGATGTGGGTGATGTAGTCGCCCGCCTTGATCCCCGCCCGCCAGGCAGGCGTGTCCTCTGTCGGAGCGATCACCTTCACCGCGCCGTCCTCGACGGTGACGGTCAGGCCGAGGCCGCCGTAATTGCCGTCGGTGGTCGTCTTGAGCGAGTCGAAGTCGCTATCCTCGAGATAGGAAGAGTGGGGGTCGAGGGCGGCGAGCATCCCGTCGATCGCGCCCTTGATCAGGGTGTGGTCGTCGACCGGCTCGACATAGTTCGCCTTCACCCGCTCGTAGACGCTCATGAACTTCTCGAGCTCTTCGTAATTGGCGACATCGGCGGCGGCGAGCGAGCTCGTCGTCACCGGCACCAGGGCGAGGGCTCCGACAAGCGCCAGAGGGGGAAGGAGTTTGTGAATCGTCTTCATGGGTAATGCCTTAAGTCGCGTCGCGAATGACTTTAGCCGCCTTTGGAGCCATTTGACAGCATCGCAGATGAACCTGCGATGAGGGCAGGGGAAACGGCTTCCCCCTTGCGCCGGAGCTGGACTTCCACCGGCCCGAGCGCGATTCCGAGCGGCTCGCCAATGCTCACCTTGTCGCCCCGGTGGAATTTCGATCCGGCGTTGACGAGCACCGATTTCCAGCCATTGCCGTGGTCGATGATGACGACCCCGTCATAGTCGCGAAAAGGCCCCGCGAAGAGGATGGTTCCCGACGCCGGGGCGACGAGTGCGGTTCCGCGCCGGGTCGCCAGCGTAACCCCGCGCGAGCGTACGCCATTGCCGCTGACCGCGCCGAGCCCGTCGACGACATCGGCAGTCGCGGGCATTCGGTAGGCGAGCGGCGGCGTCGGCGCCTTGCCGGAGCGGCGGAACGGCGCCGGCCCGAGCTCGGCCAGCTCATGCGCCAGTTGAAGCGAGGACCGGCGGCTCGAAACGCCGCCGCGGACGTCCGCGAGCCGCTCGCCGGTCGCGAGTGTGACGTCGCCTGCTCCGAGCGCCTCGGTTCCGCGACGCCTGGCAATGTCGACAGCGCGTTTTTCCAGCTCCGCGAAGGCGGTGCGCCGCTTGTCGAGCTCGTCCCGGCTCCGGGCAAGGTCGTCTCGAGCCGCGACGGCGGCATCCTGCAGGCGGCTGCCGCGTTCCAGCTCGCGCGACAGTGCCGCAGTTCTCGCCCGGATGACCGGCGCCGTCGCAGCGACCAGGACGTTCAACTTCACCAGATCATCCGCAGAATGCGAATCCGCGAGGAGCAGGATCGGCGGCCTCCGGGCAGTGATGACAAGCCCGCCGAGAAGAGCGCTCACCGGCGCCTGCTCTCGCGCCAGCCGCCGCCGCTGCAGTTCCATCTGCGCCGCCACGAGCCGCGAATGCGCGTCGGCTGCCGTGATCTGCGCCTCCGCCGCGTCAATCGCCTGCGCCGCCGCGAGCTGCTGCGCCCGGATCCGGGTGACCTCGTCGCGCGCTTCGGACGCCGCCTTCTCGAGCCGCTGCTGTTCGGCCCGGGCGGCTTTGAATTCGTCCCGTGCTTGCTGCAGCTGCGCCTCCAGGGTGGGTTGTTGCAGCTCGACCGGAGCGCTCGCGCCAATCGCCGCCGATCCGGAGAGCACAAGCAGAAAGGTGATGCGCCGCAGCACGCTGTCAGCCTGCGCGATGATAGGGGTGGTTGGCAAGGATTGACGTCGCCCGGAACAATTGCTCCGCCAGCATCGCCCGGACGAGGAGATGCGGCCAGGTCGCGGGCCCGAACGAGAGCAGCATGTCGGCCGAGGAGCGGTCGGCTTCTCCGTGCCCATCGGCGCCACCGATCGAGAAGCGCGCTTCGCGCTTGCCGCCGTCGCGCCACTCCTCCAGCTTCCGGGCGAGCTCGGTTGAAGTGAGCGCCTTGCCGCGCTCGTCGAGGATGATGGAAATGCCGTTGTCCGGCAACGGCGGCAACGGACGCTTGTCGTCCGTCAGCTCGGTCAGCTTGGTCGGCCACGCGATCCGCTTCAAGTAGCGCTCGACCAGCTCGGCTTCGGGAGAGCGGCCGATCTTTCCGCGAGCGACGATGTGGAGAAGCACCGAGCCGAGCGGCTTAGCGCCCGGTGATGGCCGAAGCTGCGGTATAGGGCCAGCCGACCACCGCTAGGAACCCGTCGTAAACAGCCCTCGCCGCCTCGGCGATCGCTTTCGGGCGATTGTCGCCGCCGCGGGCGAAGATGGCGATTGCGACCCGGTGCCCGTTTGGCAAGGTGATGAATCCGACGTCGTCCGTTAGCCCGGTGAGAGTGCCAGTCTTGTGCTCGACCCGCGTTCCGTCGGGCAGGAGAGACTTCATCCGGTTCCGCCCGGTCATGCACTGGGCCATCAGGTCGAGCATATAGTCCTTGCTCCACGGCCTCAGGAACTCGCCATTGTCGAGCCGCCTGAGGAAGGTCGCGAAAGCGAGGGGCGTCGCGGAATCGCGCTCGTCATAGAGGTCGCGCTTCGCGCGCAGCAGCTGGGCGATCGTCCGGTCGATGCGGATTCCATCGACCTTGTGGAAATCGAGCCACGTCTGGACGGTGTCCGGCCCGCCGAGGTTGCGGATGAGAAGGTCCGTTGCGTGGTTGTCGCTATGGACCAGCATCTTGCGCATCAGCGTCGCTGCGGACACGCCGCCGATCGAATCGTGGAGCGAGCGGTCGCCCTTCTCGACATAGGACAGGTAAGTCGCGGCCACGGCCAGCTTGACGGTGCTCGCCATCGGATATTGCCGGTTGCCTCGAACGCTGACCGTCTCACCCGTGTTGAGGTCGATCGCCGCGATGCCGACGTCCGACGACTTCGACGTGACGAGCAACGACAGCTCGTTCTGAAGGCTCGAAACCAGCGGACTTTGCGCAGCCGCAACGGGCTGCGCGAAAAGCGCCAGCGCGAAAAATAATATTCCCCAACGTCGCATCTTCTCACCCACCATGAGCAGTTGCGGTCACCGCTTCATCCCCAAAAGACCACATTCTCTCCAAATTGTAAAAACTTCTTACCTCCGGCCGGAATAAATGGACGATCACGTCGTCCGCATCGATCAGCACCCAGTCGGCCGCGGGCAGTCCCTCGATCCGCACATTCTTCCCGAATTTCTGCTTGATTCTGTCGGCCAGCTTGGTCGCCATCGCAGCGACCTGGCGGGTCGAACGGCCCGATGCGACCACCATGTGATCGGCTATGCTGGACTTCCCCTCCAGAGGGATCGACACGATTTCGAGCGCCTGGTCGTCATCCAGCGACTTGAGCACGAGCTTGTGGAGCTCTTCGACGTCGATCTGCGGACGGCCTTTGGCAGCGGTCTCGGTTGAAGGGTCGGGCAAGGCGTCTCCTTAAGTAGGCGTCGTCCGCGAGCCGGAGGCTCCGGATCGCGTTCGGCTGTGCCAATTTGGGTCAAGCGCGCGTAAGGCCGTCGCGGAAGTGGGGTTGGTCGGCAGGCGAAGAAACAAGATCGCCGGTGGACTCCACTCCGTCCAGTCTTTCGCATGGCCTGCCGGGCGGACGAACCGGGAAAGCCAGCCCATCGCGCGCGCCGCGAGGGCCGGCTCATCATAACCGGGGCGCGGAAGCACCGCAATCGGCACCAGGCCGGCGAGCTTTCGCCAATCCTTCCACCGATGGAATTCGGCAACAGTGTCCGATCCCATCAGCCAAATGAAGCGGTCATCCGGAAACTCGCGCATCAAGGCGCGTAACGTATCGATAGTGTAACGGGTTTCCGAACGCCGCTCGAAATCGCTGGCCCTGATCGCGCTGCCGGCGGCCATTTCCTCGGCCGACGCGAGCCTCGCTTCGTAGGGCGCCATGTCCCCGGAACCCTCTTTCAGCGGGTTGCCGGGGGACACCAGCCACCACAATTCGTCGAGCCCGAGCGCGTCGATGGCCGCGAGGCTCAGCTGCCGATGCCCCTCATGAGCCGGGTTGAATGAGCCGCCGAGAAGCCCGATGCGCTTCATGGAACAAGCCGCTAGCATCCGCGGTGTGCCTGCGCCACAAAAGGGCGGGGAATTTGGAATGGGCGATCTCGAGGGAATCGGCGACGCTGTAACGGGCGCGATGCTTGCGCGCGCGGTCGAGCCCGAAGCCGGCGAGGCCGCCGACGGTCACACTCACGAAAAGAACTGCCTCAATTGCGGGGCGCGCCTGTCCGGCGCCTATTGCCACGTCTGCGGTCAGAAGGCCCACGTCCACCGCTCGCTGCGCGCGTTCATGGGTGACTTCGTCGCGGGCGTACTCAATTTCGAAGGCAAGTTCTGGCGCACATTGCCGATGCTCGCCTGGTGCCCAGGGGACCTCACGCGCCGCTACATCGCCGGCGAGCGCGCCCGCTTCATTTCCCCGATCGCGCTTTACCTTTTCACCGTCTTCCTGATGTTCGCCGTCCTCAACTTCACCGGCGCGTTGGGATCCGGCCCCGGCAAGGGGATCGACGTCAGCTTCGACAAGGCCATAAGCGAGCAGAAGGCCGAAATCGCCAAGCTCGAGAAGCAGCGGACGGAGGCGGTGGCGGCGAAGAAACCGGTCGCCGGCATCGATCGCAGGATCGCCTCGGAGAAGGACGACCTCGTCCAGATAGAGAAGGTGAGGGCGGGTGACATACCAATCTCGGCCGATGTCGACGACGGAGAGACTCCGAAATGGCTCCGGGGCGTCGTCCAGAAGATCGAGAAGAACCCGGAGCTCGTCGTCACCAACATGCAGGACGCGGCTTCGAAGTACAGCTGGCTTCTGATCCCGCTGTCGCTGCCGTTCATGTGGATGCTGTTTCCGTTCAGCCGGAAGTACCGCCTCTACGACCACACGGTCTTCGTGACCTACTCGCTGTCGTTCATGATGATGCTGGTCATCCTCGGCGGCGCCCTTGTCGAGGTGAAACTGTCGTCGGTGGCGGGCTTGCTGTTCTTCGTCCCGCCGTTCCACATGTACCGGCAATTGAGGGGCGCCTATCAGCTCGGCCGCTTCAGCGCCCTGGTCCGCACCATGCTTCTGACGACCTTCGCCTTTATTGCCGGCTCGTTGTTCTTCGTCGTGGTCGCCGCACTAGGCGTGGCGTAGCGCTTAGCTCGTCTTGCAGGGAAACTTCCGCTCGAGAATTCGATTCATGGCCTCGGTCATGTCGATCTTCGACCGCTCGTTTTGCGGAATCTGGGAAAGGCGGTTCATGAACTCGGCCGAGCTCATCGCCTGGGGGCCGTCCGGCGGGCAATAGCGCGGCTTCCTGCCGGCAGCGATTGCGGCGAAGCGAGCTTCGCGGGCCTTCTCGCCGGCGGCCTTGCCTTCGGCCATCAGAGCCTTGACCTTGCCCATCGAAAAAACCGCCATCGCCCCTTTTTTCTGCAGTGCGGTGGCGCTTTGGTGAAATTGCTCGGCATTCATCGTCTGTGCTTGTGCAAGGGCCGGCAGGGCGAGAATCGCTACGGCTAGCGGCCAACGGAAATGCATTCGCGTCACCTCTAATCAGGAGGCGGCACGAGAGCGTTCAGGCAATGAATGCCGATTGAACAGGAGGACTGCGCTCAGGCGCCGGCTGCCGCGGGACCGCCGAGCGGGCGCGGCTTCTTGTTGCGGCCGGCCTTCGGAATCGATGAACCGGCTGTCGGGATCGTCGCTCCGGTGGGGCCACCGCGGTCGATCGAGCCGCCGTCCATCAGCGCCTTGATCTCCTCGCCGCTTAGGGTCTCATATTCGAGAAGCGCCTGGGCGAGCGTTTCGAGCTGGTCGCTGTTCTCGGACAACAGGCTCTTCGCGCGCTCGTAGGATTCGTCGACGATTCGGCGGATTTCCTTGTCGATCGCACGGGCCGTCTCGTCCGACATCTGGCGGGTCCGGTTGACCGAATAGCCGAGAAATACCTCCTCGTCGGGTTCCGCATACTGAAGCGGGCCGAGCAAGTCGGAAAGACCCCAGCGGGTGACCATGTCGCGGGCAAGGCCGGTCGCATACTGGATGTCCGACGCGGCGCCCGACGATACCTTGTCGTAGCCGAAGATCAGCTCCTCGGCGACGCGCCCGCCCATGGAGACGGCGAGGTTCGCGTACATCTTGTCGCGGTGATAGCTGTAGTTGTCCCGCTCGGGCAGGCGCATCACCATTCCCAGAGCGCGGCCGCGCGGGATGATCGTGGCCTTGTGGATCGGGTCGGAAGCGGGCTCGTGCAGGGCGACGACGGCATGGCCGGCCTCATGATAGGCGGTCATCCGCTTCTCGTCCTCGGTCATCACCATCGACTTGCGCTCGGTGCCCATCAGCACCTTGTCCTTGGCCTCCTCGAACTCCTGCGCGGCGACGAGCCGCTTGCCCTTGCGCGCCGCGAGCAGCGCCGCCTCGTTGACGAGGTTGGCGAGGTCGGCACCGGAGAAGCCGGGAGTCCCGCGAGCGATCACCCGCGGATCGACGTCGGGCGCGAGCGGCACCTTCTTCATGTGGACGCCGAGGATCTTCTCGCGGCCGTCGATATCGGGGCGGGGGACGACAACCTGGCGGTCGAAGCGGCCCGGTCGCAGCAGCGCCGGGTCGAGAACGTCAGGACGGTTCGTGGCGGCAATGATGATGATGCCTTCATTGGCCTCGAAGCCGTCCATCTCGACGAGCAACTGGTTGAGCGTCTGCTCGCGCTCGTCATTGCCGTTGCCGAGGCCGGCGCCGCGATGGCGGCCGACGGCGTCGATTTCGTCGATGAAGACGATGCAGGGCGCGCTCTTCTTGGCCTGGTCGAACATGTCGCGGACTCGGCTCGCGCCGACGCCTACGAACATCTCGACGAAGTCGGAGCCTGAAATGGTGAAGAACGGAACGCCTGCTTCACCCGCGATCGCGCGTGCCAGAAGCGTCTTGCCGGTGCCGGGCGAGCCGACAAGCAGCGCGCCCTTCGGGATCTTGCCGCCAAGGCGAGCGAACTTGCCCGGGTCCTTGAGGTATTCAACGATCTCCTGGAGCTCCTCGCGGGCCTCGTCGATGCCCGCGACGTCGGCGAAGGTCACCTTGCCGTGCTTTTCGGTCAGCATGCGCGCCCGGCTCTTGCCGAAGCCCATGGCCCCGGAGCCGGCATTCTTCTGCATCTGCCGCATTACGAAGAAGCTGATTCCGATGATCAGCAGCAGCGGGAGTGAGTTGTAGAGCATGAGAAGCCAGATGCTCGAGCCTTCCTCGGCCTTCACCTGGACGTCGACTCCGCGCTCGACGAGCCTCGAGGAGATGGAAGCGTCGGCGGGGGCCGTCGTGCGGAACGTGCTGCCGTCGGCAAGCCGGCCGCTGATCAGGCTGTTGCCGGTGCTTGTGGTCGACATGGTGACCGACCGGACATTGCCCTCGTCGGCCTGCCGGACGAAATCGGAATAAGCGATGGGGTTGCCGGCCGACGCCCGCGAACCGCCGCCGATCATCTGGACGAAGAGAACCAGGCCGAAAAGGATTCCGACCCAGATGAGCAGGCTCTTCACCCAGGGGTTGGTCGGCTTTTTCTCGTTCATTCCTGTCCCGTTTCCGGCCGTTTGAGCCTGATGAGTCCGTAAGGACAAAACGCCCTTTGCACTAAAATAGGCTCATCCGGACCAATAACAATGGAGCCTTGCAAAGCGGTGAACGCCTCCACCGATGCGCCGAACTCGATTGCGCCGCGAAGACACGAAGCGCATGAACAACTCGTGGACATCAAGCCCGATCTCGCCGGCCCGACCGAACGCTGGGTCCGGATCGACGCCTATCTCGACGGGCTTATCCAAAGGCGTATCGCACGGCGCCCACATCGAATTTCGGCGCGGACCGAGCCCGAAGCTCCGCGAGCGATTCTGAGCACTTTGCCATTCGCGGTGCTGATCGCCGTGCTTGGCCTGCTGATCGTCGCCTTCGCGGTCGCCGCCTTCCCGCCTTCGCAGCCCAAGTTCGAGCCTGCGAAGTCGAAGAAGGAACTGGGGACCGCGGCGCCCGGCTGGTTCGAGGAAGCGAAGAAGCAGTTCCGCTAGCTTGCCTAGCAGTGCCAGCCGCTGCCCGACCACCACATCCGGTCGACCGTGCAATTCTGGTTGTGCTGGACCCAGCGCGGAAAAGCCCGGTCCGGACGGTCGTGCCACCAGTCGTTGTAGCTGTCGGAACGCCAGCTCTGGTTGTTGTAGGCCGCCCACTGGCCGCCGTAATATTCGGTGACCGCGACCGTGTCGCCGCTGAGCCTGGGGGTCCCGCTTCTGAAATCCGGAAAGCTGTCGTGGCCGTCGTTGCGATCGTGGTGCCGATGGCCCGATGAGGATCCACCACCTCCGTTCCACTGGGATTGGGCAAGAGCCGGTGTGGCGATAATCGCGGAGACTGCCGCAAGGCCGAGCAAAAGGGTTCGCATGGCGCTTCCTCCTTTCGTTCCCACCGAGTGAGCTATTAACGTTTGCAGGGCGCGAATGTGCATCGGGGGATGTACTGGCTTCGAAGTCGATCGAGGAGGGCACCAAGTGGGTACCGCAGAAGGTGAAATTCGGGCGATCATCGACGACCGCGTTGCTGCGATCGGCGAGAAGGGCGCGGCGCGGGCTATGCGGGCGATTTCCGAGGACGTCGTCGCTTTCGAGCTGGTGCCGCCGCTCCGCCTTCCGCCGGGAGAGGCCCGCGACGAGGCCGGGTTCGCCGCCTGGCTCGCCGGGTATGAGCGGATCGCGGTCGAGATTCGCGACCTCGCCATCGAGGCGGACGAGCGGATCGGCTTCGCACATGGCCTTCATCATTTGACCGGCGTCCGCATCGACGGGACCGCGATGGACCTGTGGCTTCGCTCCACCCTGTGCTTCCGCCGCGAGGCCGACGGGTGGAAGATCGTCCATGCCCACAGCTCGGTCCCGTTCCATCCCGGTCCGGAGCTCAAGGCGGCGGTGGACCTCAAGCCGTAGCGGCTTTCATCGCTTGTTAGCGACAGCGGGAGTAAGCTTCGGCGAAGGTGACGAATGCGCGGATTCCTCATCTTCCTGGCCTTTGCCTGCCCGGTCGTCCTCGCCAGCCCCTTTTTCTGGAGCCTCGTCCGGATGGAATGGGGCGCGGAGAGGATCGGCTACGTCCACAAGACACCGAGCGGGCAAGTCACCCAGCGGGCAACGCTCGGACCGAAAGCCGGCTGGCCGGGCTGGGCGCCGATCCCCGAAGGCGCCAAGCTGCACGTCCGCGCCAATTTCGAAGCTGCTCCAGGGTTCAGCGCCAGCGGCTTTGGCGACATTTCCGGCAAGCCTCCGGCGCGGCTGGTCACCGAGCGGTATCAGAATGCGCTGAAGCGCGCCGGCTGGGCGGTCCGGGTCGGCCGCTTCGACTCCAGCTCGCCCGACATCCCGCCAAAGCCGATACATTGGTGCATCGTCGAAGCGCGCCGCGGATCCCGGGTCTTGCAGATGTCGGTCGATATCGACGACCCGCAAACCGTCGGGCGGATGCACTGGACTCAAGGGCCAATGCCGTTCCCGACAGGTGCAAGGGACGAGCCCTGCTGGCCTGCTTGAAGCGCAAAAGAGGCTCCACTCGTGTCGCACTTCTGGACCAGGACAAGGAGAGAAACGCCAGGCCGCTAACCGGGCGATAAGCTGTTTGGGTTAGGCTCGAAGGGCGATGAGCAAGCATTGGCGACCCGAACCGGACGTTCGTCCGCTGCGGCCCTCCAGGGCGCGGCGCGAGTGGGCGCGCATCCAGGGTTATTGCGCCGAACACGCCCGCGGCCCGATGCCCGAAGGGGCGAAAGTTGGGCTTCTGCTGATTGCTGCAGCCTGCGTCGGTGCGGCGATCGCCGTCTACCAGGTCTGGGGCCCGAGCGACGTCATCGCCAGGGACGAGCCGGAGACCTGGAGTGGGGCTCACCACGGCGAACGGCCGGACGTCTAGGCGAACCGCGCATTCCGGACTCGATCCATGTTGCAAAACTTCCCGGCGCCGATAGGTTCTTGCCTCTTATCGGAAGTTGGGGGGAATGATGGAAAAGCGTCCGCTGTCTTTGACGATCATCATGTGGTTCCTGATCGTTACGTCGCTGTTTGGGCTCTATAGCGTGCTCACCATTCGATCGAACGAGGTCGCGATGAAGATGATCGAGAAGATGGGCGTTCCGATCATGTACCAGCAGATCTGGGGCATCCTGGGCACCGTCGTGTCGCTGATCGTCGCTTACGGCATCTACCGGGGGCAGCCCTGGTCGCGAGTGCTCTACGTGACCTGGGGGATCCTGGGGCTGGTCGTCGGCTATTTCATCTCGCCGATGCCGCTCGTGCTCGGCCTCAGCCTCATCTTCCTCATCGTGATCTCGGCCTTCCTGTTCGGGGACAAGGCCAACGGATGGTTCGCGGCGCGCGGCTTTGCGCTGAGCCGCGAGCAAGGGTGAGCAGGGGCCGCGGCTGATGCGGCGCGTCTTCAGCGTCCTGTTCTTCGTGCTCGGCGGCTGGCTATTGATGGTCGAGCCGGTCATCGCCTTCCTCGATTTGGGTCCCGAGGCCCGGTCGGCCCAGCCGTGGGTGTTCCTGATCACGCTGGGCATGGCTGCGGTTCCACTGGCGATCGCGACCGCGCTCAGCCCCGGCGAGCGATGGCGCGAGCTTGGGTTAACAATCCTGCTCTCGGCCGGCGCGGCGCTGTTCGCCGGGATCTCGTCCGCCGCCGTCTTCCTCGATCCCGGATCGGGGCCACTGATCGAGGAGGCTGTGCCGAACATGCCGGACTTCGCCTTCACCCCCGTGACGGGAATCCTGAACCTGGTCGTCATCGCCGCAATCGGGTGGCTGCTGTACCGGCGGCCGCGAAATCGGTCGCCGCGCTAACCGAACGATAACTCGCGCCGTGTAGGACGGGCGCATGGCCAAGCCGTGGAAGCCCGACAAGAAGACCGTCGAGATGCGCCCGTCACGCATCCGCCGAGACCCCGTGCCGGCGGACAAGCCGTCGCTCATCGACAAGAAGCTGCAGTGGGATACGGGTGAGCGAGATATATATTTCGCCGTCATCGGGATCATCGCCTTCGCAGTCGCCATCGACATCATTGTCATGGCGATCAGCGCGTACTGGAACTGAGGCGCGGCCTAGAGCGGGGGCATCCCGGGGCGATAGAGGTGGCGAGCGACGGCGCCGGCGATAAGTTCCGGTCGGACACGACCTCGCCGTCGTCGAGCGAGATTCAGCAATACGCGGCGGGTCATTCTCGTCCCGCACGACCTGCCTGAGCGCGCTTCGCCCTCGCGATTCGGGCACCGTAGTTGCGTGCAAGCGCGCGGTGCCTTTTGCGCCCTTCATCGGTCGGCGCATTGCGCGACAGGAAACGCGAGACCAGCTGCTGCTGAAGGAGATAATCGAGGTCCAAACCGCTGCTCCTACGGGTAAGCGGGAGCGCGATGGTCTCTCGGCCGCACGGGCTTACCGAAGAGACGTCCGTGCGATGCAAGGCTGTACCATAGAGGGAGCGATCGCCCTAATCGGGGGGACGGGTCGTGCGCTAACCGGACGCTAACCGCCGGCGCGCTATGCGGCGCGGGATGCAAGGACCGATCGCCAGATACCTGAACCCCTGGGGCTTCCGACGCGAGCAGGAAGCGCAGCGGCTCCTTGCCCTTCGTGAGCGCGACGGCGACCATTGCCGCCGATGCCGCCGGCCGATCCGCTTCGACCTTCCAGCGGGCCACGACCTGGGAGTCAGGATCGTGCAGCTCGTCCCGGCGAGGGCAGGGACTGTCGAGCTCGCCAACCTCTGCCTCACTCACGGCCGCTGCAACGCGAAGGCGGGCGACGACACCGGCGAGGTGAGGGAGCGGCTTCGCCCGCAACGGGAAGCCGAGCTGTTCAGCAAGGCGCGCAAGAAGCGAAGCTCGAAGCGGGTGCTGGGCGAAGCCGGGGATGGCGTCCGCGCGGCGTAAGCGGGCGAGCGGCCGCCGGCGCTGCACAATTTCAGCTGAAAGTTGACGCCTCGGGGGGGTCGATTCGGGGGGTCACAAACTTCGCCAACTTTGTGCCCTTCGCGAAGTTCGGGCGTCCGACCTCGAAGGCAGCGATGTGCACGGGATCGTCAACGATTCCAAAGAGCCGCAGTCACCCTGGGAGACGCAGCGGGCTGTAGGACAGCTTTTTCTTTGCGGTCAGCCTCTCGGAAGTGGTTAAACCATTCTGAAACGGCATTTCGAATAGTAGGAGCATGTGTCTGGGCCGGATAACCTCAGCAAGATCGAACGCCTGCGCGCGCGGGACGGCGGTAATTGTTGGCTGTGTGGAAAGCCCGTGGATTTCTCTGCAGAACCGAATTCCGCGAACGCGTGGAGCGTCGAGCATCTGCTGGCCAAGCAGCACGGCGGATCGGACAGGCTGGAGAACCTCGTTCTATGTCATCCGCCCTGTAATCGCCGCCTCGCCAATCGTCCGTTGAAAAAGAAG
>JBKPOU010000090.1:0-4381 GCA_046733255.1 Pseudomonadota bacterium | reverse complement strand
CCGCCGATCATCTGCACGAACACAACGAGCCCGAAGAGGATGCCCACCCAGATGAGCAGGCTCTTCGCCCAGGGATTCGTCGGCTTCTTCTCGTTCATCTCGTCTCTTCCGAAGGCCCTTCAGGCCGGATCAGCACTCAAGATAGGCGTTCGCACCTTAATGACAATGATACCACAAGGCTGCCGAACGCGGGAAAATGTCTCACTGCGGCACGGCGCGAAGGTCACGAAGTTGACGATGCGGCGCGCGGCGGAAACGCCGCCGCCTCTGTCGCCATCCGCAGCACCGAGCGGCGAACTGTGACCTTCGTCAATTTCGAAGGTGACATCGCAATCTGAGCGCCGCGGGAGACGCATCGACCCACACGAGCACGGCAGGGGTCGTCTAGGACAGGATTTTCGTGATCATGTCCGCAAACGTGGACACTAGCGTTGGGGCCTTTTCGACATCGCTCCTCTTTTCGGCTTAGGGCGCTGGTGGTTTTTCGCCGAACGATTGTGCGAGGTCACGGCTGCCGAGCGAGGCGGCGCCTGCTCTATCACGAGGCCTTCATCTTCGGGCGCGATCGTTGCCCGGCGAAGCGCCTTGATGAAGCTCGGGGTAGCCCGCTGCGTCACTTCGAAATAGCTTTCGTTCGCCGCCACCCTGATCGCGCCAATGTCGTTGCGGCCGATATGGCCGTAGCGGCAGATGACCGGCAGCAGCCAGCGCGGATCGGCATTGTGCCGATGGCCTGCGTTGATGACGAACCAGGTCGATCCCTCGAATCCTGGCCGCGGACCCGGCTCGCGCTCTTCCCGTCCCCCTGATCCGAGTATGTCCTCGGGCGCCGGGAGATCGGTCCGCAACGATCGAACGAGGGCGCCAGCGATTGCCTCCGGGGTCAGCTTCTCCATCAACTGCGTGGCGAGCTGCTGGTCCTCCTCATCGAGCTCGACAGGCGCGGACAGCGCTTCGAGGAGGCGGTCTCGATCCTTCGTGCGAATTTCCTCGGGGGTCGGCGCTTCGATCCATTCGGCGTCGATGCGGGCCCGCTTCAGCATTGCGTCCACCGCGCGGCGGCGGCGGAAGGGGACCATCAGCACGGCGATGCCCTTCCGCCCAGCCCGGCCGGTTCGGCCCGAGCGGTGCTGAAGCGCTTCGGCGTCCCGTGGCAGCTCGACGTGAATGACCAGCGAAACAGATGGCAAGTCAATGCCGCGGGCCGCAACGTCGGTGGCGACACACACGCGAGCCTTCTTGTCCCGAAGGCTCTGGAGCGCATTGTTGCGCTCGTTCTGGCTGTGCTCACCCGACAAGGCGACGGCGTGAAAGCCGCGCTCGGTCAGGCTCGCATGAAGACGGCGGACAGCTTCGCGCGTGGCGCAGAACAGGATGGCCGTTTCGGCTTCATGCAGTCGAAGCAGATTGACCACGGCGTGCTCGATGTCGGTCGGGGACACAGCGACGGCCTGATAGGCTATGTCCGCATGAGCCTCGCGCTCGCCGATGGTCTCGATGCGCAGCGCATCCTTCTGGTAGCGGCGCGCCATCGCCACGATGGGGCGTGGCATCGTCGCTGAGAACAGCAAGGTCCGCCGTCCTTCAGGCGTGGCGTCGAGGATTTCCTCCAACTCCTCCCTGAAGCCCATGTCGAGCATCTCGTCCGCTTCATCGAGGACCACCGCGCGCAAGGCGGACAGGTCTAGCGCTCCGCGCTCGAGGTGGTCACGAAGGCGGCCGGGCGTTCCGACGACGATATGCGCTCCGCCCTGCAGCGCCCGGCGTTCCTTCATCGGGTCCATTCCGCCGACGCAGGTGACGACGCGGGCTCCCGCCGACGCATAGAGCCACTGCAATTCCTTGCTGACTTGGATGGCGAGCTCGCGCGTCGGCGCGATCACGAGCCCGAGGGGCTCGCGGCTCCATGGCGCCTTATCGCCCTCGATCAACTGGTCCGCGATCGCTAGGCCGAACGCCACGGTCTTGCCGGAACCCGTCTTCGCGGAAACGATCAGGTCGCGTCCGTGCGCCTCTTCTTCGATGACTGCGGATTGTACCGAGGTCAGCGTGTCATAGCCGCGCGCAGCCAAAGCCTCCGCAAGCGCGGAGTGGATCCTGGAATGTTGCATGGTGCCAGCGCCTACGCGGAATCGCGCCGGAGCGGTAGGGATTAGAGTGACTGCGCAGCGGCGTTCGCGCTGGCCCAGGCCCACTGAAAATTATAGCCGCCCAGCCAGCCGGTGACATCGACCGCCTCACCGATGGCGAAAAGGCCGGGTACGCGCTTCGATTCCATCGTCTGCGACGACAGCTCGGCAGTGCTGATGCCGCCGATCGTAACCTCGGCCTTGGCGAACCCCTCACTCCCGTTGGGCGTGAATTGCCAATTGGCGAGGCGGCGCTCGGCGGCGTCGAGGGACCGGTCGGACATGCTGCCCAGATCGGACACCAGCCCGATCTGGTCGGAGAGCGTTTCCGCCAGCCGATCGGGGAGCGTGCGCCCGAGCAACCGTCGAAGCGTGACGCGCGGATCGTCGCGCTTTGCCTGGCGAAGCCACCCGGCGGGCAAGTCGGGCAGGAAGTTCACCGCCACATCCTCTCCGTGTCGCCAGTAGGAAGAGATCTGAAGAACGGCTGGACCCGACAGGCCGCGATGAGTGAAGAGCGCCGCCTCGCGAAAGGCGCCGGCGCCCGCGCGAGCAACCACATCTGCCGAAACCCCCGAAAGAGTTTTGAACAGGGCCTGGTCGCCGGAGAGAGTCAATGGAACGAGCGCCGGCCGGGGCTCCACGATCTTCAGACCGAAGCTGCGCGCGACATCGTAGGCGAAACTGCTTGCCCCCAGCTTCGGAATTGAAAGGCCGCCGCTGGCGAGCACGAGCGCGGGCGCTCGAGCAGTCCTCTCGCCGAAACTGACGCGAAAGGCTCCATCGCAATGCTCCACGGTCGCCGCGTGGCCGAAAGCGGTCTCCACACCTCCCGCAGCGCACTCTTGGAGCAGCATCGCGACGATCTGCTTCGAAGATCCGTCGCAGAATAACTGTCCAAGCGTCTTTTCATGCCAGGCGATGCCGTGCCTATCGACCAGCCCGATGAAATCCGCGGCGGTGAAGCGGCTTAGCGCGGACTTGGCAAAATGGGGATTGGCCGAGAGATAGTTGCTGGCGGTCGCGCCGACGTTGGTGAAATTGCAGCGACCGCCGCCGGAGATCAGGATTTTCCTCCCCGGCTCGGACGAGTGATCGATGAGCAGGATCCGCCGACCGCGCTGGCCGGCAAGTGCTGCACAGAACATTCCGGCAGCTCCGGCACCGATGATGATTGCGTCGAACGAGCGGGGGCCTGGCATGGACCGGGCCCTAAGCGGCGCGGATCGGCATCCGCAATGGGCG
The DNA here is from genome assembly GCA_046733255.1 of Pseudomonadota bacterium. Taxonomy (GTDB): domain Bacteria; phylum Pseudomonadota; class Alphaproteobacteria; order Sphingomonadales; family Sphingomonadaceae; genus Sphingomicrobium. The sequence goes on along the minus strand of JBKPOU010000090.1, from coordinate 1,007 downwards.
GAAACCGGACATCAGCTTATCCGTAACTAGGTTCGTCCGTTGTGCGCCGTCAGTTAATGTACTGATTTATTAAGTATATTCCTGATTCTATGTAAGGGATGCGTGGGGCCATAGGCATTAAGGGAGCGTGACCGATGGCGTATTATCGACTGTATCAGCTTCACGGGGCTCAGAACGAGGTCGAGGGCTTCGAGGAATTCGCAGCAAGCGACGATGTCGAAGCAATCGCTCGGGCGGAAGGTTTCCGGCGGGTCAATCCGATGGAGCTTTGGTCGGAGCACCGAAAGGTGCACCGCTGGGACGGGATTTCCGCAGGCAATTCGGAAAGGCCCCCATCGGCGTCACGGTAGTTCTTGATCCGAGGGCGCAAAGACGCCGCCGGCGTCAAATGACGCCGAGACCCCAAAGGATGAGCGCCCACAGCGCAATCGAGGTTCCGAGGATCACGCGCAGCCGGACTGCAAAGGGCAGCCTGTCGTCATCGGTATGACCAGGCGTCTCATCACCTTCCTTCAGCTGTTGCGGGGCAGGGCGGTGCAACGCCGGCGTGGGCTCGAACGAGCCGCGCAGAAGCGCGGCGCTGACCGCCGATTTCGGAAGCACATCGTGGAACTGGCAGCCGAAGAAGCGGCCGCTGCTCCAGACGACCGTCGCCCTCGGCGTGCCGACCTCCGGCAATTCCATGGCGAGCTCGTCGAACCGGGCGAGCCCCGCCGACGTTTCGACGAGGACCCCGGTGGGGGAGAGGTCATGGATGGTCACCGTCTCGCCGGTCGCGCCGAGGCTGATGTCGAGGTGCAAGGTCCGGCGGCTCGCGGCGCGGCGGTTGCGTTTCTTCACTGGTTGAATCGTGGCAACGGCCAGCATGGCAATCCTCCCCCGAATCGCCATGCCCGGCTGTCGGTAAACGACGCGTATGCATTCGCTCCATTCTGAAGCCGGTCATTCCGGAGGTCGGCTCAATCAAGCTCGCTTAAGTTCAGGCGCACGCGGACACTCCGCTGATG
>JBKPOU010000089.1:0-4116 GCA_046733255.1 Pseudomonadota bacterium | reverse complement strand
GATTTGACGTCGTCGCCCTCCTTGACGAGCCACTTGGCGAGGGTGCCTTCCTCCATCGTCGGGGAAAGCGCGGGCATCTTGAGCTCGGTGGGCATCAGTAGGACTCCACCAGGACGTCGGTGAAGAGCTCGGACGCGTCCGGCTCCGGCGCTTCCTCAGCAAACTTCGCAGCTTCGACGACGATCTCCTTGATTTCCTTGTCGATCGCTTTCAGCTCCTCCTCCTTGATGCCGGCCGCCTCGAGATCGCGCGAGATGTGGTCGATCGGGTCGCGGGTCTCACGCACCTCCTGCACTTCCTCGCGGGTCCGGTAGCGTGCCGGGTCCGACATGGAGTGGCCGCGGTAACGGTAGGTGTTGAACTCGATGATGATCGGTCCCTTGCCGCCGCGAGTCCATTCGAGCGCGACCTGGGCCGCTCCGCGCACCGCCAGAACGTCCATTCCGTCGACCTGAAGGCCGGGGATGCGAAAGCTTTCGCCGCGGCGGTAGAGCAACGGCTCGGAATGCGAACGCTGGACGCTCGTCCCCATCGCATATTTGTTGTTCTCGACGGCGTAGATGACCGGCAGGTTCCACAGCTTGGCCATGTTGAAGGCCTCGTAGACCTGGCCCTGGTTGATCGCGCCGTCGCCAAGATAGGCGAGGCACACGCCGCCATCCTCGGAATATTTGTGCTTGAACGCGAGGCCGGTGCCGAGCGGGACCTGCGCTCCGACGATGCCGTGACCGCCGTAGAAGCCGTGCTGGACGCTGAACATGTGCATCGAGCCGCCCTTGCCCTTGGATATGCCGGCGGCGCGACCGGTCAGCTCGGCCATGATTACCTTGGGGTCGATGCCGTAGGCGAGCATGTGGCCGTGGTCGCGATAGCCGGTGATGACGCTGTCCTTGCCGACGGTCATCGCCGACTGCAGGCCGACGGCGACCGCTTCCTGCCCGATGTAGAGGTGGCAGAAGCCGCCGATCAGGCCGAGGCCGTAAAGCTGACCCGCACGCTCCTCGAAGCGCCGGATGAGGAGCATCTCGCGATAGAGAGCGAGAAGCTCGTCCTTCGATGCCTTGTAGCGCTTGGGCTCAGGCGGCCGTTCGATCTGGGCCTGCTGCTTGGCGGGCGACGGGGCAGCTTTCTTGGCGGTTCGCGCCACGGCATTCTCTCTGACTAGGTGAAGCGTGGCGTCCTATAGGAGCGGCTATTGCGAGCGGCAACTAGTCCAGCGGGATGACAACCTCATCCGGGCGGACGAGCCCAAGATCCTTGCGCACCAATTCGTCGGCCATGTCGGGATCGGCCTTGTTGGGATCGAGCAGCTTCGAACGATGCCGAAGCTGCGACTTCTGCTGCTCCAGCTGCGCCAGCTCGGCTTTGCGCTCGTTGAGCGCACGATGGTAGCCGCCCCAGGCCAGAAGGCCGTTCGGCCCGGCAACCGCATGGCCTGCGAAGGTTCCGACGACGATCAAGGCCAGCGCGGGAATTGCCGCGCGCCGAATGAGCTCGAAAATCGTCTTGCCGCCCTTCACGATTCAAGAAGAATCACGAAGGAGTCATGAAGGCAAGCGAAAAGAATGATTTGGTGGATATCTCGTGGATAAAATTGTGGACTAAGCCGGTCGATACGCCTTGATCGCCGCACGCCCCGGGTAGCGCGCCATTTCGCCGAGCTCTTCCTCGATCCGCAGCAGCTGGTTGTACTTGGCCGTACGGTCCGACCGCGCAAGGCTGCCGGTCTTGATCTGCCCGCAGCTCAGCGCGACCGCGAGATCGGCAATCGTCGAATCTTCCGTCTCTCCCGAGCGGTGCGACATCACCGCCGTGTAACCGGACGTCTGGGCCAGTCGCACGGCGCTTATCGTCTCGGTGAGCGTGCCGATCTGGTTGACCTTGATGAGGATCGAATTGGCAATCCCGCCGGCAATCCCTTTCTCGAGCCGCTTCACGTTCGTGACGAACAGGTCGTCGCCGACGAGCTGGACCCGGGAGCCGATCTTCTGGGTCAGGAGCTTCCAGCCTTCCATGTCGTCCTCGGCCATGCCGTCCTCGATCGAAGCGATCGGATAGGCGGCGGCGAGCTCGGCGAGGTAATCGGCCATTTCGGCCGGAGAAAGCGTGCGTCCCTCGCCTTCCATCGCATAGGCGCCGTCCTTGAAGAATTCGGTCGACGCACAGTCCAGTGCCAGCAACACGTCCTCGCCGGGCTTGTAGCCTGCCGTCTCGATCGAGCGCAGGATGAAGTCGAGCGCCTCGCGCGCCGAGGATATATTGGGCGCGAAACCACCTTCGTCGCCCACGCCGGTCGCAAGGCCCGCCTCGTGCAACGCGCCCTTCAGCGCATGGAATATCTCCGTGCCGCAGCGAAGCGCTTCCGCGAAGGTCGGCGCTCCCACGGGCATGATCATGAATTCCTGGAAGTCGATCGGATTGTCGGCGTGCGCGCCGCCGTTGACGATGTTCATCATCGGCACCGGCAGGAGGTTTGCCTCAACGCCACCGACGTACCGGTAGAGCGGCAACCCCAGCGCATCGGCAGCGGCCTTCGCGGTCGCCAGGCTGACCCCGAGGATGGCATTGGCGCCGAGCCGGCCTTTGTTCTCGGTGCCGTCGAGCGCGATCATCTCCGAGTCGAGCTCGGCCTGGTCTTCGGCGTCCCGGCCAACGACGGCCTCCGCGATCTCGCCGTTGACGGCCTGGACGGCCTTGGTGACGCCCTTCCCGCCCCAGCGGCCCTTGTCCCCGTCGCGAAGTTCAACCGCCTCATGAGCACCAGTGGAGGCTCCCGACGGAACCGCCGCACGGCCCATGCTTCCGTCTTCCAGAGTCACGTCGACTTCCACGGTCGGATTGCCCCTGCTGTCGAGGATCTGGCGGGCGTGGACGTCGACGATCGCGGTCATGGCTTTCCTTTTTGCGGAGGCGTAACAATGTAGGCGTAACCGAGGCCCTATAGGACCAGCGTCCGGACGTGCAACTTTCGGACCGGGATGCAGGAACGAACGGCGCTCGGACATGGTTGAAGCGGCAAAGGAGGAACTCGCTATGGCCGATAACGAAACCGCCGCTTTGCCCGAGGGTACGGACAAGGTGATCGAGGGCGCGTCCGGCGGCACGGTAACTGCGGACACGACATTGGTGGAGGAGCGCGAAGTGGCTGCACCGGAGGGCAATTCGGAACGGTCGGTAACTGGAAGCGGCAGTCCGCAGGGCGGTCTCACCGATCGTTTCAGGCAGGGACGCGACGATATTTCTCGCCAGGCCGGAGAGCGTGCCCGCGGTCTCGTCAGCCAGGGCCTCGAGAGGTCGGCCGAAGCCCTCGGAAATGTGGCCAAGATGGTCGGGGAAACCGCGCCCGGGATCGAGGAACGGCTGGGGCCCGAATATGGCGATTATGCGCGCCGCGCGGCATCCGCGATCGAGAACACCGCGAACGCACTCGCTTCCAAGAATCCGGACGAGCTGATCGAGGACACACGGGAGTTCGTCCGCAACAGTCCCGGCCTCGCGCTTGCCGGCGCCGCCATCGTCGGCTTCGTCGTCGCGCGGCTGGCGAAGACTGCCCTCGGCCGGGATGATGAGGACGACGACGAGGATTGATGCTCAAGCCCAAGGACTCGCCCCCGGAAGCCGAGAATGAGCGCCCGGTCGGTGAGCTGGTTCAGCAGCTCATCGAAGACGGGAAAGCTTATGCGAAATCGGAAATCGCAATCGCGCAGGCGATCGCGACCGAGAAGGCACGCGCGCTCGCGATCCCCGCGGGACTTTTCGCGGCGGCGTTCGTCTTCGCGCTTGCGGCGGTCACGGCGCTCGCGGTGGGAGTTGTCGCGGCGCTTGCGCGATTTCTTGGCCCGCTCGGCGCGGGCGCAGCCGGGTTGCTGATCTTCGCGGCGACCGCGGCCGGGCTCGGCTGGTACGGCGTTCAGCGGTTGAAGCGCGATCTATGAAGGAGACGCCCGAAATCGCCGCAATGCGAATCGAGGCCGAGCGCCGCCGAGCCCGACTGATGGGCACCGCCCACGAGCTCCAGGACCGGCTCAGCCCGAGGGCTTTGACTCGAAATGCCTGGGAGGGCGCGAAATCCAAGGGCGCCGACCTTGCCGAAGATGCGGTTGATGCCGTGCGCGC
>JBKPOU010000088.1:0-21356 GCA_046733255.1 Pseudomonadota bacterium | reverse complement strand
TGGTGTTCGACGATGCCGACCTCGATCGCGCGCTGGATGCCGTCGTATTCATGATCTACAGCCTGAACGGCCAGCGCTGCACGTCGTCCAGCAGGCTGCTCGTCCAGCAATCGATTCACGACGAATTCGTCGACCGCGTTGCCGAAAGGGTCGAGCGACTCCGCGTCGGCGACCCGCTCGATCCGCAGACGGAGGTGGGCCCCCTCATCCACCCGCGTCATCTCGACAAGGTCATGGGCTACATGGACGTTGCTCGAGGCGAAGGAGCGCAGATCCGATGCGGCGGCGCGCGCCACGACTGCAATCCGAACGGCTATTTCGTCCAGCCGGCCCTGTTCACCGGCGCGCATGCACAGATGCGCATTGCCCGGGAGGAAATTTTCGGTCCGGTTCTCACGGTCATTCCGTTTACCGATGAAGAGGATGCGATCGCGAAGGCCAATGACGTCGACTACGGTCTTGCCGGCTATGTCTGGACCGGAGACTCCGGCCGCGCGCACCGAGTAGCGCAGGCGATCGAGGCGGGAATGGTCTGGGTGAACTCGGAGAACGTGCGGCACCTGCCGACGCCGTTCGGCGGAATGAAGTCGAGCGGCATCGGGCGCGACGGTGGCGACTACAGCTTCGACTTCTACATGGAGACGAAGAACATCGCGATCGGGCTCGGCCAGCACAAGATTCCGAAGCTTGGCGCGTAGAAGCGGCGGTCAGGCAGCCTTCGCCGCGGCCGCTTCGCTGACGTCCATCACCCCTGCGAAGCCGCTGGTAGCGAAGATGGGGATCGGCTCGCAGAACCAAATCTCGCCGCCGTGCCCCTCACAAGCGCCCGCGACCGCGATCAGCGTTCGGATCTCGAACCCGCCCTGGCCTGCATCGCGAAGCGTTTCCTCGTCACTGTAGGAGGTGAGGGCGGAACGGTCGTTGCGCGACCAGCGGGACAAGAATTCGCGGTCCCATTCCTCGTTGATCTTCCCCGAATTGGGCGTCGCCGGCCAATGCGAGATGCCGCCGGTGCCCATCAGCGCGATCCGTTCGGGCACCGCGTCGCAGGCCGCACGAATGGCGCGACCGAATTCATAGGCGCGCGAGAGCGGCGTCAGCGGCGGCCCCTGGCAGTTGATGTTCGCCGGAATCACGGGAAGGTCGAACCGCGGCGTAAGGAAGCTCAGTGGCACCATGATCCCGTGATCGAACTTCCATTCTTCGGCATAGGCAACGTCGACCTGCTTCATCACCCCGGAGATGATGCGCCGCGACAGGTCGGGATTGCCGGGAATCCTGCGCCGCTCGATCCGCAGCCAGTCCGGGTCCTCGATGGGCCCCTCATAATCCTCCGCCATGCCAATGCTGTAGGCAGGCATGTTGTTCATGAAGAAGTTGGCGAAATGTTCGGCGGCGATCACGATGATCGCGTCGGGCCGGCTGTCCTCGAGTTCGGAGCGCAATCGATCGAGAGCTGCGAAAAAGGGATCGCGCACGGCCGGATCAGCGCGATCGGCTCGTGCGGTCATCCCGGGGCCGTGGCTCATGATGCCGGCGAAGACCAGGCTCATAGCGCGCCCCCGGCGCCGCCGTCGACGGCGGCGTAGATCCCGCCGCGCACTTGTCCATGCTCGGCGAGCGCATCCTTCATCGTCGCGATATATTCGTCCCAACTCAGCCCGCGCCATGCGGCGAAGTGCATCAATATCTGCCCGTTGACGCCGAGAATGTAGAGCTTGCCGACATCGTCGCGGCGCATCGCATCCGCTTCTTCGTCCGTGAGCCGATACCGGCCAAGCACCGTCTCCCGGTCCGTGGCAAAAGCCTCCTGAACGGCCGGGTCTCGATTCAGCTCGTAAAGCAGCTTCTGCAAAGCGTAGAGGCTCATGCTTGCTGCACACTACTTCGCTGCTTGCCGCTCATCAAGTTAACCTGTTAAGCAATTTGCTGGCGGGAGCGCGGGCAAGGAGGGCTCGATGAGGATTTGGTGGATATCTTCGGCGATTGTGCTCGCGATCGCGGCTGCTGGTCGTGCGGTCGGTCAAGGTGCGCCCACGCACCCGCTCGACGCGCTCACGGCCCCCGAAATCAACCGCACCGTGGAGATCCTGACAGCGAAAAAGCGAGTCGACTCCGAGACGCGCTACCCGAGCATCACTCTCGTCGAGAACTCGAAACAGTCCGTGCTTGCCTGGACCCCCGGCCAGCCCTTCGAGCGGCTCGCTCGCGCCACCTATCTTCGCAGCGGTGCGATCCACGAAGCGGTGGTCGACCTCACCTCCGGCAAAATCGCCTCGGACCAGGAGGTGAAGGATCATCAGTCGCTGATCCTGTTCGAGGAATTCCTCGGCGCGAGCGAGATGGTGAAGTCCGACCCTCGTTGGCAGGCAGCGATGCGCAAGCGCGGCTACACGAGCTACGACAAGATAATCTGCGCGCCGTTGACGGTCGGACCTGTCGTCGACGAGCGCTATCGCGGGCTCCGGCTGCTGAACGTGCCGTGCTTCGATACGGCGGGGGCGGTCAATCACATCTACGGCCGCCCGATCGAGAATGTCCTCGCCGTGGTCGACGTGCGCAATCGCAAGGTCCTCGACGTTATTGACCTCGGCATCGTGCCTGTGCCCTCCGAAGTCCCGTCGAGCGGCTACGATCCGGCGACCAGCACTCGCTCCGGCATCAAGCCCGTCCAGATAATCTCTCCGTCGGGCGACAATTTCACGCTGAGCGGATCGACGATCAACTGGGACAAGTGGAGCTTCCACCTTCGCGTCGACAAGCGCGCCGGGCCGGTCATCTCGCGGGTCACCTACCGCGACGCTGATCGAATCCGCCAGGTCGCGTATCAGATGAACACCTCCGAGATGTTCGTTCCCTACATGGAGCCGAGCAAGACCTGGGCCTATCGCGCCTACATGGACATCGGCGAATATGGCTTCGGCGCGCTGTCGTCGCCGCTGAAGCCTGGTTCGGACTGTCCGGTGAATGCCAAATTCCTCGACGCGGTCGTGTCAGACGATCACGGCAAGCCCCTGACCCTGAAGAATGTGGTCTGCGTGTTCGAGCGCGACACGGGCGAGCCGCTGTGGCGTCACTATGAAGTGTTCACCGAGTCGCACGAGAGCCGCCCGAACGTCGAGCTGGTCGTCCGGATGGCACCGGAAGTCGGCAATTACGATTATTTGCTGGACTGGGCCTTCAACCGCCGCGGCGAGATCGAAGTGCGGGTCGGGGCCTACGGGATCGACGCGACCAAGGCGGTCGCCGCGAAGACCATGGCCGACGCGACTGCGAAAGATGACACCTCTTACGGTACCCTGATCGCTCCGAACCTCGTTGGCGTGAACCACGACCATTTCATGAGCTTCCGCGTCGACCTTGACGTCGACGGCCAGAACAACCGCATGGTCGTAGACAGGTTCGTACCCAAGACGCTGTCCGACAACCCGCTGCGCCGGAGCATCTGGCAGGTAGAGCGCACGACGGTGGAGACGGAGCGCGCGTTCGAGCCGATGCACGAATCCGCGTGGTTCCGGTTCGAAAGCGACGACAAGAAGAATGCGTTGGGCAATCCCACCAGCTTCCAGCTGGCCGCCGGCCATTCCGACATCTCGATCCTGACCGAAGACGAGCCCCAGCAGCAGCGCGCCGCCTTCTCGGGCGCGTCATTCTGGGTGACCCGCTACCATCCCGACGAAATCTATGCCGCAGGCGTCTATCCGAACCAGAACCGCAAGGTGGAGGGTCTTCCGGTCTTCGTCGAGAACCACGAATCCATCGACAACCAGGACTTGGTGCTCTGGTACACCGTCGGGTTCCGGCACCAGCCGCGGGCGGAGGATTGGCCGGTGATGCCGGGCATGTGGCATTCCTTCAAACTGCGCCCTTTCAACTTCTTCGACCGCAATCCCGGCATGGACGTGCCGCCGCCGTCCGCCACCGCCCAATCGGCAGAGCGGGGGCACTAGGGCCGGTCAAAAATGCTTGGAAGCAATGGTGGACGCACTAGGGCTCGAACCTAGGACCCGCTGATTAAGAGTCAGCTGCTCTACCAACTGAGCTATGCGTCCACACTGATTGCGAAAGGCGCCGGTGGCGGAATTCCGCCGTGCGCGGCGCGCCGGTAGCATGCCGCCAGATGGGGCGCAACCGCCGCGTGTTCAAGCCGGAATGCGAAGCGTCGAAAGCCCCGTCGACGTGCGCTGCTGCCGCTCGATCGACATCAGCAGGCCGATGCACAGCATCACCGTCATCACCGCCGATCCGCCGTAGCTGACGAGCGGGAGCGGGACTCCGACAACCGGCGCCAGGCCCATGACCATCATCAGGTTGATCGACACGTAGAAGAAGATCGCCGCGGTTAGCCCGGCTGCGGTCAGCTGCCCGAAGCGGGTCTTCGCCCGGGTGCTGACCCGCATTCCCCAGCGGATCACGAGCGCGAAGGCAATCATGAGGACAAGCCCGCCGGCGAAACCCCATTCCTCGACCATGGTCGAAAAGACGAAGTCGGTATGGCCTTCGGGGAGATAGTCGAGATGGCTTTGGCTCCCCTGGAGATAGCCTTTGCCGAAGAGGCCGCCGGAGCCGATCGCAATCTTGGATTGGGTGATGTGGTAGCCCGCGCCGAGCGGATCGTTCTCCGGGTTGAGGAAGATCAGGACGCGTTCGCGCTGATATTCGTGCATCAGTGAATAAGCGACCGGAGCCGCAACCGCCACAGCCGCCACTCCGCCGGCGAAGAGCCACCAGGGCAGTCCGGCGATAAACATGACCGCAATACCAATCAGGGCCACCATGATCGCGGTGCCCATGTCCGGCTGGACCAGAATGAGAAGGACGGGAACACCCAGCAGGAGCGCCGCCGGCCAGATGGCGCGCCACCGGCGGATGTCGGCGGGGGGTAGGAGGTCGTAAAATCTCGCAAGGACCAGGACGATCGCGGGCTTCATGAACTCGCTCGGCTGGAGCCGGATCGGCCCGATGTCGAGCCAGCGCTGCGCTCCCTTGCCGACGAAGCCGAGCAACTCGACCAGCACGAGCATAAGCAGCACCGCGGCATAGAGCGGGAACGAGACCTGCTTGATCGTCGATTCGCGGATCCACGACATGCCGATCGCCACCGTCAGGAACACGCCGAAGATCGCCGCCTGCTTCAGCGCCCAGGGAGTCAGCGAGGCTCCGGCCGCCGAATAGAGCGTCAGAAGGCCGATGGTCGCGATGCTTCCAATGAGGAACAGAAGCCGCCACGGGAGGCGAGCCAGAGGCTGGGGAAGGATTGCCGACGAGATCATGCGGCGTTCGCCTTCGCTGCGGCCTTGAATCGGGCGATCTGGCGGTTGTTACGCTCGGCGAGAGTGCCGCCCCATTGCTCCTCCAGAGGCGCCAGCGCCTCCCACGCCTTCTTCTGGTCGAAGAGATAGGTCATCGAATCGCGGACCACCGGCGCGGCCGCTGAGGCGCCGAATCCGCCATGCTCGATGATGCAGCCGATCGCGTAACGCGGTTTGTCTGCCGGCGCGAAGGCGATGAAGAGGGCATGATCGCGCAACGCCCAATTGGAATTCTTCACGCCGCGTTCGACGAGGCGAAACACCTGGGCGGTACCGGTTTTCCCGGCCATCAGGATTCCGTCCAGCGGCAGCTTCGATGCCACGGCAGTGCCGCGATCGTTGACGACCGACGCCATCGCCGCGCGCACGAACTCCAAATGCCTGGGGTCGACGTCGAGCGCGGGAATCGGCTTCCGGGGCTTGCCCATCAGAAGGCGCGGCTGAAGCAGCTTTCCGGAGCCCAGCCGTGCCGGCATGACCGCCAGTTGCAGCGGATTGACCAGAACATAGCCCTGGCCGATCGACGTGTTCGCCGAATCGTACCCCTGCCATTTGCGGTGATATTTCTTTTCCAGCCAATCCGGGCTCGGCATTGTGCCGTAGCGCTGGGTCGGGATGGGTAGGTCGAATTCCTCGCCGTAGCCGAGATATTTGACCATCTCGGTCGTCGGCTCGGGGTCGGTAATCAGGCCCGTCGCCCAGAAATAGGTGTTGCAGCTGCGTTCGATCGCCGAGTGCATGTCCATCGATCCGTGGGCGTCATCGCAGCGGAAGTAGCGGTTGCCGATCTGATAGCCGCCCGGACAGTAGACGCGTCTCTTGGGGTCCACGCCCTGCTTCAGGAATGCCAGCGCCATCGCCGGCTTGATCGTCGATCCGGAGGGATACAGGCCCTGTGCAACCTTGTTGAGAAGCGGGATGTGGTCGTCTTCCGACAACATCTTCCATTCGGTGCGGCCGATCCCTCGGCTGAAGCTGTTCGGATCGTAAGCCGGCATCGAAACGAAGGCGAGAATGTCGCCGCTCTCGACATCCATTGCCACGAGCGCGCCCGACTGGTCGCCCATCCGCCGCGCGGCATACTCCTGAAGCCCGCTATCGATGGTGAGCTGCACGGTCTGGCCGCTGCGGTCCGGCTTCGGGTCGAGCTCCTTGACCAGCTTGCCGCCCGCGGTGATTTCGATACGCTGACCGCCGGGTGTTCCCCTGAGGTAAGGTTCGAGTGTTTTTTCAAGACCTTGCTTGCCGATCTTGAATCCCGGCGTCAGCAAGAGCGGGTCCTTGCTCTTCTCGTAATCCTTGGGGGAGGGCGTACCCACATAGCCGACCAGATGAGCGACTGCCGGGCCGGCGGGATAGTAGCGCGAGAATCCGCGTGTCGCCTGCACTCCGGGCAGTTCCGGCAGTCGAACGGTGATTGCGGCATAATCCTCGTACGGGACGCTCTCCGCGACCTGCACGGGCTGGAATCCGTGGCCCTGCTTCAGATCCTTGAGGATCCTGTCCATCTCGTCGCTGTCGAGGTGAAGCAGTTGCGAAAGCGTCTTCAACGTCTGCTCGGGATTCTCGAGTTGCTGCGGAATAATGTCGACGCGGAAGTCGCTGCGGTTGATCGCGATCGGCTTTCCGTTGCGGTCGACGAGCCATCCCCGGCGAGGCGGCACGACGATCAGCTGGACGCGATTGTTCTCGCTCATCAGCTGGTATTTTTCGTTCTCCGCGACGGCGAGCCAGCCGAGCCGGCCGACCAAGGCCGCTCCAACGGCCGCCTGCGCGCCCCCGAACACCACCATCCGCCGCGAAAAGGACAACGACTGGTGGATCGATGTAAACCGCTGGTGCTTCACCGTCTCCCCAGTCTCCAGCTGTCGATACGCCCCACGAACCAGGCAGCGACGGGAAATGCAGCCACCGAGATGAATATCGGCGGAAGCATGAACAGGAATGGCACTCGCGCTCCCATCCAGGCTGCGACTAGCCACTGCGCGGATTCGTACAGCAGGACGAACAGCGTCGCGAGCGCCCATTCAATCCAATAGTCGCGCCAGATCGTCCGCCGGTCCAGCAGATCGAGGACAAGCATCGAGAAAGTCCAGACGGTGACGGAAAGGCCGAGCGGATTCCCGGCGAACAGGTCGTTCAGAAGGCCGAGCGGCGCGGCCCACCAGCTTGGCCAGGCGTCGGTGCGCCGAAGCCGCCAGCCGATGAGCATCAGGAAACCGCAATCGGGAAACCAGCCATTCTCGGCGACGATCGGCAAGACGGCGAACAGGCTTGCGGCGACGACCGATGCAGCCGGAACATAGACCGCGCCGGGGACGGGTCCCTGGCCGATCTTCTTTGAGGCGAGTGCGGCGCGGACCATCAGGGCAGGCCCTCGTCATTTTCGGTCAGCGGCGCCGTCGCCTCTGGCTCGTAAGGCTGCTCGACGATCGCGAAGCTCACGCCGCCCGGATCGGCAAGCGGCACGGCGATCGCATTGTCGCCGTCGAGGCGGATGACTCGGGCGATGGGTACGAGCGGCGGATAGAGGCCGCCAGTTCCCGACGTGATTACGATGTCGCCGCGATGGAAGGGGTTCCGGCCGACCTCGAGTGGCTTGAGCTCGACCGTGCCGTCGCCGCGGCCCTGGCAGATGACGGCCTGGCCGGTGCGAAGCAGACGTGAGGGCACGATGTTCGCGCGGTCCGACACCAGGAGGACTCGCGACGCGAGCGTTCCGACGTCGATGGTGCGGCCGATCAGGCCGCGGGCGGCGCGGATCGGCATTCCGACCTTCACTCCGTCACGAGCGCCTGCAGACAGGATTGCGAAACGGCGCGGGCTTTCGAAAGAGCTTCCGACCAGCCTCCCGGTCGCGACGACGTCCGACGTCTGCTCGCGCAACTGGAGCGCTGCCTTGAGCTGCCGGTTCTCCTGGAGGATCGCGCGGGCTGTCACCAGTTGCTCGCGCATCTGGTCTCGCTGACGACGAAGCTCGGCATTCTGGTTGGCGGCGTCCCAATAGCTTCCCGCGCCGGAAGCGAGGCCGCTCGCCGTGGTGTTGATCTGCCGCAGGGCGCCAGTGACCGGCGCAGTCACATCGAGCGCCATGCCCTTCAGGTCCTTGAACCGCTCCGGCGAAGCGATGGACAGAGCGAGCAGGATTAGACCGATCGCGAGGCCCGCTATGGCGGCAATGAAGCTGAAGAACAGCCCGTACTGCGCGCGTCTCGACCAGCCGGTACGCGGCGGAGCCACCGCTCAGCCCGCCCTCAGGCTGTTTGCAGAACGCCGCGGAACTGCTCTTCCTCGAGCGCCCGGCCGGTTCCCAGCGCGACGCAGGTCAGCGGATCCTCGGCGACCGTGACTGGAAGGCCGGTCTCGTCGCGGAGCACTTCGTCGAGGCCCTGCAGGAGGGCTCCGCCTCCGGTGAGGACAATTCCCTGATCGCAGATGTCGGCGGCAAGTTCCGGCGCCGTATTCTCGAGCGCGATCCGGACGCCTTCTACGATGGTGCCGACCGGCTCCGAAAGCGCCTCGGCGATCTGGCCCTGGTTGATCGAGATTTCCTTGGGGACGCCGTTGACGAGGTCGCGGCCCTTGATGTGAACCGTCTTGCCAATGCCGTCGGTCGGCGGCTTGGCGATTCCGACTTCCTTCTTGATCCGCTCGGCGGTGGCTTCGCCGATCAGCAGATTATGGTTGCGGCGGACATAGGACGAAATCGCTTCGTCCATCTTGTCGCCGCCAACGCGCACCGAGGTGGTGTAGGCGAGGCCGCGAAGCGACAGCACCGCGACTTCGGTCGTGCCACCGCCGATGTCGACGACCATCGATCCGATCGGTTCGGTGACCGGCATGTCGGCGCCGATTGCGGCAGCCATCGGCTCCTCGATCAGGTAGACCGCGCTGGCGCCGGCATTGGAAGCTGCGTCGCGGATTGCACGGCGCTCGACCGAGGTCGATCCGCTCGGCACGCAAATCACGATTTCAGGGAAGCGCCAGGCGCGCATCTTGCCGCCGTGCACCTTGTGGATGAAGTGCTTGATCATCTGCTCTGCGACGTCGATGTCGGCAATGACACCGTCGCGAAGCGGGCGGATGGCCTCGATCTGGTCGGGAGTCTTGCCCATCATCAGCTTGGCGTCGTCACCGACCGCCTTGACGCGCTTGACCCCGTTAATCGTTTCGATCGCGACGACTGACGGCTCGTTGAGAACGATGCCCCGTCCGCGCACGTAAACGAGCGTGTTGGCCGTCCCCAGGTCGATCGCCATGTCGTGGGACATCCATTTGAACCACCGTGTCCAGAACATTCCTAGTTAATTCTCCGCCTGTCCGGCGGCCGGACACTCCCCCCGGCCACGTCATTGAAAATTAAACGCTTCCCATTGAATGCAAACTGAATTTCCTCGCGTAAATCAGAGCTTCGCGGGACAGCTCGGATTGGGCTAGACCTATTAACATGTCAATAAGAAGACTGCCGCCCGAACTTGTTGATCGAATCGCCGCGGGAGAGGTCGTCGAGAGGCCCGCGAGCGCGCTCAAGGAACTGGTCGAAAACGCGCTCGATGCGGGTGCTCGCAACGTTGCGATCCGGCTGTCCGGCGGGGGCGCAGGCCTCATCGAAGTCGTGGACGACGGCTACGGCATGAGCCCTGACGAAATGCGGCTGGCGCTGGAACGGCATGCGACGTCGAAGCTTCCGGACGACAGCATCGACCGGGTCACCAGCTTCGGCTTTCGTGGAGAAGCGCTTCCGTCGATCGCGAGCGTTTCGAGACTGACTCTCGAGAGCCGCACAGCGGGCGCCGACGGCTGGCAAGTCGAGGTGGACCACGGCCGGCGGGTTGGCGATGGGCCGGCGGCGCTTCCACCCGGGACTCGAATCCGGGTCGAGCAATTGTTCGAGAAGGTGCCGGCAAGGCGCAAGTTCCTGCGCAGCCCGCGCGCGGAATATGCGGCCAGCCTCGACGCTGTGAGGCGGCTGGCGATGGCGAGGGCGGACGTCGCATTCAGCCTTGAGCATGACGGGCGGAAGATCCTCTCTCTCCAGCCGGGCAGTCCACCGGCGCGGGTCGCGGCACTCCTTGCGGCCGAGCTGGAGAAACATGGCGTCGGGATCGATTGCGTCCGCGACGGGCTTGGCCTGACAGGGGTCGTCAGCCTGCCGACATTCAACCGGGGCGTCGCCGACCAGCAATACCTGTTCGTCAATTCCCGCCCGGTGAAGGACCGCCTCCTGGTCGGGGCACTGAGGGCCGCCTATCGTGACCTGATCGCACGCGACCGGCACCCGATCGCGGCCCTGTTCCTCGAGGTGCCGCTCGAGGAAGTCGACGTGAACGTGCATCCCGCAAAGACGGAAGTGCGGTTCCAGGATCCGGCGGCGGTGAGGGGGTTGATCGTTGGCGGCCTGCGGGCGGCGCTCGACGCCGAATCGCACCGCAGTGCAGCTCGGGAGCAGTTGGCGGCGCCGGTTGTGTGGACGACGAGCCAGGACGTGGGTCATCCCGGCGAGATCGAATCGCCGAACCCTTTTCTGCCTGAGGCCCCGGCCTTCGTCGGGGCGTCGCATTATGGCGTCCGTGAGGAAAGGGCCCTCTTCACCGGGATCCGGGTCGAGCCCGCAGCCCGGGCGGAGCCCGCGGTCGAACCTCTCCAATCCTATCCCCTCGGAGTGGCTCGCGGGCAGGTCGCCAACACCTATATCGTCGCGGAAGCCGAGGACGGGCTCGTCATCGTCGATCAACATGCCGCGCATGAGCGGCTGGTTTTGGAGAAACTGCGCGCCGCACGGGCCGGAGGAACGGTCCCCCGCCAGGCCCTGCTTATCCCCGAGGTGGTCGAACTGGACGAGCCGGATTGCGACCGGCTCGAAGGCGCGATGGCTCAGCTTTCGGACCTGGGGTTGGAGCTCGAGCGGTTCGGGCCGACGTCGATGCTTGTGCGATCGGTGCCGGCTGCGCTTCGCGGCCCGGATGTCGCCAGGCTCCTCGGCGACCTCGCGGGAGAGATCGCCGAGCTGGGTTCGGCGCTGTCGCTCAAGGAGCGGCTCGACCATGTCGAAGCGACCATCGCCTGCCACGGCTCGGTGCGGGCCCGGCGGGTTCTTTCGGTCGCGGAAATGAACGCGCTCCTTCGCGAGATGGAGGTCACGCCCCGGTCGGGGCAGTGCAATCACGGCCGCCCGACATGGGTGAAGCTGGCACACTCCGACATCGAGAAGCTTTTTGGGCGCAAATAGCCGCTGTTTCGTTTCGGGAACGATGGGAACTTTGGCGCGCGGCCTCGGGTTCTCGCTTTGGGAAACGAACAGGGGACGGACGTGCGTAGTGCCGCACTGGCAGCGCTGATCATGTGGGCGGTGCCCGTCATTGCCCAGACCAACGAATCGCAACCGCTGTCCCTTCTCTCGAAACCGGCGATCGAGCCTCAACTCGACCTGCAGGGGAACGGCTTCGCACTCCCGATCATCGACTATGCGGCCCCCGACGGCACTCTGAAACGCAGCCATGGGATTATCGTCGGCCGCAACATCACACCGAACACGGTCATCGGGCTTGGGCTCTTTTCCTCGGGTCCGAGAAAGAGCGAGCCGCTGGACGGACCGCTGGAGCTGGGGAAGAAGTCGAAAAAGGTCGCCCTGGGCTTTTCTTTTCGCTTCTGAAAATCAGCCGTGCCGAATCAATTTTGCGATGGAAAGGGCGCTGATCCGCTGAATCTGTGTTACCAAGGCATCGAAGGAGCGAGGGCGATGCAGGACCAAAACAGCATCCGCGACAAGGCCTATTATGCGCAGCGAGCCGCTGAAGAGCTGGAGCTGGCACAGTCGGCTGTCGATGCCGACGCAGCCGCGGCCCACCGCAAGCTCCAGCGGGCCTATTTGGAGCGTGCTTCCATTGGGGAGCGCGATACGGGCCGATCGGCCGAGATCATCGGCTAGCTTTCGGTGAGCTTGCTCAGGCTTTGGAACACGGCCTCGAGCCGGTTGGAGCGCGCGGCTATTCGCGCGGCTTCCAGCTTGGGATAGCCGTTTCGCGCCTCATCTCGCAGTTGCCGCGCAAATTCACCTGAGCGGACCGATGCCAGCACGCCCGCCAAGCGCTGGCGGATTCCAGGGCCGATGACCGCGGGCCCTCCAAGCACTGCGCCAAGCTCGGCAGTGTTCGAGATGGCCTCGCGCATTCCTGCGATCCCGCGCGCGTCGATCAGCTCGGCAATGAGCTTCAGCTCGCCGACGCATTCCAGATATGCGACTTCCGGCGTGATTCCCGCTTCGACCAGCGTTTCGAACCCCGCGCGCAAAAGTTCGGGCACCCCGCCCCAGACGACCGCGTTCTCGTTGAACAGGTCAGCGACGGCTTCTTCCTCGAAGCTCGAGGCGATCAGGCCCGCGCGCGCACACCCTATGGCCCGGCCATAGGCGAGGGCGATTTCGCGGGCTTGTCCGGTTGAGTTTTGCGCCACCGCCCACAGCGCAATCATGCCCTTGCCGGCCCGGTAGAGTGATCGCAGCGCTGTCCCGGGCCCCTTTGGAGCGACGAGATAGACGTCAAGGTCGGCGCGCGGCTCCAGCAGTCCGAAATGCACCGCGAGGCCGTGGCTGAAGCCGAGCGCCGCGCCGTGGCCGAGATTCGGCTCGATCTCGTGATAAAGCTCGCCGAGGATTTCGTCGGGTGCGAGCAGCATTACGACGTTCGCCGACGCAGTTGCGTGCTCGACCAGCTCAACGGTGAGGCCAGAGGCTTCGGCTTCGTTCCTGCTGCCGGAGCCGCCGCGAAGGCCGACGACGACGTCGATGCCGCTGTCTTTCAGGTTCAGCGCCTGCGCCCGTCCCTGGTTACCGTAGCCGAGGACCGCGACGCGCTTGCCCGCAAGAGGCGCAGGGTCGATCTCCTGCTCGCGAATGAGCTCCATCGCGACCGCCTAGTGAATCGCGGTCAGCAAAGCGAGAGCATCCGCCCTGGTGTCATCATCGATCGGCTCTGGGAACCTCGGCCAGTCCTTCGGGGGCTGATGAGCGAACCAGGTATATTGGCGCTTGGCGTAGTTTCGCGTTGCCTGGCTGCCGCGCCGGATCATCTCGTCGCGATCGACGTCACCCGCGAGGAATGCAGCGATCTCGCGCACCCCGATCGCCCGCATCACAGGCAAGGAAGGATCGAGGTTGCGGGCAAGCAGCGCGGCGACTTCCTCCGCGGCGCCCGCGCCGAGCATCGCTAGGAAGCGGGCATCACAGCGTTCGTACAGCCAAGACCGCGGAGGCAGCAGTACGAGAGGGCGAAGCGAGATTGAGGCGCCAATTCCGCCTTCGCGCTTATTTTGCCACTCGGCCAGGGTCCGGCCGGTCGACGAGACGACCTCGAGCGCGCGAGCGATTCGTGTGGTGTCCGCAGGGTTGAGCCGCTTCGCCGCGTCCGGATCGAGCGTTTCGAGCTCGGCTCGACTGTCCTCCGCCGCTTGAGCGCGGATTCGGCGACGAACGTCCGGATCGATGGGCGGTACGGGGGCAATCCCCTCGATCAGGGTCCGTAAATACAGGCCAGTGCCGCCTACCAGGATCGGAAGCCGGCCGGACGCCTCGACGTCCGCTATTTCCGACCTCGCCAGCTCCGCCCATTCCGCCGCGGAACAGGGTTCGGCTCCATCCCGCAACCCGTAGAGCCGATGCTCGGCCCGCTCACGGTCTTCATCGCCAGGCGCAGCGCTCAGCACCGGGAGGTCGCGATACACCTGCGCGCTATCGGCGTTGATGAGCACTCCGTTCGTCCGTTTGCCGAGCTCCAGCGCAAGTGCCGACTTGCCGCTGGCCGTCGGCCCGGCAATTAAGGCCACAGGAGGCTTTGAAGACGAACGAATGCTCATCGCGACGGTGATAGCAGCGGGACGGCTCGATGACAGGCTGGTGGACCGAGCGCTCGGCCTTCTGCGCGAGCTTGACCCCAATGCGCGATTCGGGGGGTGGATCGACGAGGGCGATGCCGTCGACCTGATGGTCTCCGGCGAGGTTTCCGCAATCCGGTGGGCGCTCGAGAGTCTGCCAGAGGTGGATGTCGTCGTTCAGCCGGCCGAGCCGCGGTTCCGCAAGCTTCTCGTCGCCGACATGGATTCGACCGTCATCGGGCAGGAATGCATCGACGAGCTCGCCGATTTCGCGGGCCTTAAGCGGGAGGTCGCCGAAATCACCGAGCGGGCGATGCAGGGGAAGCTCGATTTCAGGGCGGCGCTTCGCGAGCGGGTTGCATTGCTTTCGGGCCTCGAAGAGGATGCGATCAGCCGGTGCCTGGCGGAGCGAGTGGTGCCTAACCCCGGCGCTGCGACTCTGGTTCGGACTATGCGCGTGGGGGGAGCGAGCGCGCTGTTGGTCTCCGGAGGATTCCTGTCCTTTGCCGAGCCGGTAGCGAAGATGGTCGGATTCGACCGGGTTCGAGCGAACCGACTCCTTTTCGACGGCACGCAGCTGACTGGCGGAGTTGAGGATCCGATCGTTGACGCGGAAGCGAAGCGCGCGGCGCTGGTCGAGGCCCGCGAGGAGCTCGGACTCCCCAGCGCCTTGGTGCTGGCGATCGGCGACGGCGCAAACGACAGGCTCATGGTGAAGGAGGCGGGCCTCGGGGTCGCCTATCGCGCCAAGCCTGCGCTTCTCGAAGTGGCGGACGCGCGACTCCAGCATCACGGCCTCGACGCCCTTCTTTGGGCTCAGGGAATCCGCAAGAAGGAATGGGTGAAGGGCTGAGCCGCTACTTTCCTGCCACGGGGAAGCAGGCATGACCCTTTGCGGAAAGGGCCGCGCAGGCCGCTTGAGCCGTGTCGCGACTGGCGAAACCGCCGATCTGGAGCCGCGTAACGGCTCCTGCCGTTACATAGACTGGCGAGTGGCCGGTCACCGCCTTCTGCGAAGAGACTTCGGCATAGAGAGCCTCCGCCGAAGCGCGCTTTGAAAACGCGCCCAACTGGATCCGCCAGGAGCCGCCTTCGGCCTTGGTCGCCGCGGGTTTTGCAGGCGCTGCCTTTTCCGCAGCCTGTGGCGCCGGCTTGTTCGCAGGTGGCTTCGCCTTCGTCTCGGCCGGCTTGCTCGCGACAGTTTTTGCTTTGGGCTTTTCCGCCTCGACCGGCTTGGAACCGGGCGCCGGCTGCTCCGAGGCGCCCTGCAGCGCAATCTTCACCGCTTTCTGCCGCAGCTCGACCGGCAGGATGTTATCCATCTCCTGAAGCGTCGTCTTCGCCGGCTCCAATCCCTGCGCTGCGGACCTGCTGACATAGGCATAGGCCGTCACCGGGTCGGCCTGTACTCCGTCGCCGTTGAACAAAGCGGTTCCGTAAACCAGCATCGCCCTTGGTTCGCCGCGCTGCGCCGCCTGCTTCAGCCAGCGCAAGGCAGTCGGCCTGTTGCCGCTATCGAATAGAAGCAAACCCAGCGTGGTTTGCGCATCGAGATGTCCGGCGTTGGCGGATTTCTCGAGCCAGGACTGAGCCTGGGCGAGATCGACGGGTACGCCTCGCCCCAGCCGATAGGCCTGGCCGAGGTTGAAGGCGGCGTCGGCATCGCCTGCCTGGGCAAGAGGCCGCCAGATGGCCACCGCGGTCGCATAATCCGAACGTTGCCAGGCGGCGATGCCGTCGCGGACGCTTTTTGCGGGAGCGGCGTGGGAAGCCAGTGGGAGGCTCACGGCTACGGCAGCTAACAAGCTGAATAGACGGTACTTCATCGCCCCTCCATCACCTGCCGATATCCTACGCGAGTTGCGCACGCGAGCAACAGCGGCGTGAATATTAACCAGATTTTAGAGCATTGGGTGTCACTCCCGCCTCGATCGATCGCAAAAGGGGCAGGGGAAAACATGCGCGTTCTCGCTATGGCATCGCAGAAGGGCGGATCGGGAAAGACGACTCTTTCCGGTCATCTCGCGGTGCAGGCTCAGCTCGCGGGCGCTGGGCCCGTGTGCCTGATCGACATCGACCCGCAGGGCAGCCTTGCCGACTGGTGGAACGAGCGCGAAGCCGAAATGCCGGCATTTGCGCAGACCACGGTCGCCAGGCTCGCTTCGGACCTCGAAGTCCTTCGCCAGCAGGGTTTCCGGCTCGCCGTCATCGACACGCCGCCGGCCATCACCATGGCGATCCAGAGCGTCATCGCGGTCGCCGAGCTCATCGTCATCCCGACCCGGCCGAGTCCGCACGACCTTCGCGCGGTCGGCGCCACGGTCGACCTTTGCGACCGGGCGGGCAAACCGCTCCTCTTTGTCGTCAATGCGGCGACCCCGAAAGCCAAGATCACTTACGAAGCGGCGGTCGCGCTCTCGCAGCACGGCACGGTCGCCCCGGTCACTGTCCATCACCGCACCGACTTCGCGGCCTCGATGATCGATGGCCGAACGGTGATGGAGGTGGATCCAAACGGGCGATCGGCGGCTGAAGTCGTCGAGCTGTGGGAGTATATCTCCGACCGCCTTGAGAAGAATTTCCGCAGGACCGTGTTCGCGGCTCCGAACGCAGCGCCCGGCATCGCCCAGGCAAGTCCGCGTCCCGTTGGTGGCTTCGGCCGCCGCGTGGTGGGCCAGTAACGGGGGAAGGCGTGAAAACCGAGCCTAAGCCTTTCGCTTCATTGTCTTCCGGTCTCCTCGCTCGAAAGGGCGCGGCCCGCCCGGCCATGCGTCCGCAGGGCTTCGGCCAGACGGGCGCCGGCCTCGAGGACCTTGGCTGGAACGACATGGGTTTCGAGCCTCCGAAGCCGGCACACTCGCCGGTCCCGGACGCGGACCATGACGCTTTCGGCGAAGTCATCCCGGCGCATCCGCACAACCTGGCGGGGCTCACTCCGGTGGACTCACCCGTACACGATCAGCAGGCCGAGATTGCCGGCCGTCTCTCCGCTTATTCGCCCGAGGATGTGGACGAGGACGAAGAGATCGACGAGACGGCAGAACTCTACGATCCGGAGGCTGAGGCCGACGCGCCTGTAGTGACCGACCTGATCGACGAGCCCGTTTTCGAAGCCGCTCCGGCTGTCGTGCCGGCGGTTCATGCCGCGCCTGTGCGCCGCCGCGATCGCAAGGTTCGAGCGGCTCCCGGAACCAAGTCGAAAGCGGCCTTCACGCTGCGGCTCGATCCGGAACGCCACGTCAAGCTTCGGCTTGCCTGCGCGCTCGACGGCCGCTCGGCGCAGATGCTCGTCACGCAGGCACTGGACGATTTGCTCGCGGGAATGCCCGAGCTGGGGAAGATGGCTGAAAAGGCCAAACGGAAGGGGTAGGGGACATGGACCGGCAACGCTGCATTGCAACAGCACTTTCGACGGTTGCGTTCGCCGCTGTTCTATCGGGGTGCGCAGCTGGACAGCAGCACCGGGAGTCGATCTTCGGCTCCAAGGTCGACCATGAAAATATCGGCCTTGCGACGCGCGCCCAGGCGGCGCTCGCCAGCGAGCAATACGGGACCGCGATCGAC
Source organism: Pseudomonadota bacterium (assembly GCA_046733255.1). Taxonomy (GTDB): domain Bacteria; phylum Pseudomonadota; class Alphaproteobacteria; order Sphingomonadales; family Sphingomonadaceae; genus Sphingomicrobium. The sequence continues at coordinate 3,612 of JBKPOU010000088.1, read as the reverse complement.
CTCGCCGAACGCGCGGTCGCCAATACGCCGAACGACGCCGGCTTCCGAGCGCTTCTCGGCAATTGCTATTTCGCATCGGGCCGTTTCGCTTCCGCCGAGCAGGCCTTCAGCGATTCGCTCGCCCTTATCCCGGCGCAGGCCGACCTCACGCTGAAGCTGGCGCTGGTCCAGATCGCGCAGGGGAAGAACGACCAGGCGCTCGCAACTTTGGACTCTGCCCGCGGCATGCTGGACGCTGCCGACTACGGCCTTGCGGTCGCTCTTGCAGGTCGCTCCGGCGACGCGGTCGCGGTCCTGGACGATGCGGCTCGGATGACCGGTGCCGACTCACGAGTCCGCCAGAATCTCGCCCTCGCTTACGGCTTGTCCGGGGACTGGGAGATGGCGCGCGCAGTCGCTGCCCAGGACGTTCCGGCCGATCAGCTCGATACGCGGATCCAGCAGTGGATGGCGATGGCCACGCCGACGCAGGCTTCCGACCAGGTCGCGGCCCTGACCGGTGTTCGTCCGAGCGCCGACCCGGGCCAGCCGATGCAACTGGCGCTGAAGAATGTCCCGGACCGGGAGCGTTATGCTCAGCTCGTGGTGCCGCAGGCCGCGCCCAAGGTGCCTGTGCCCGCAACTGCGGAAGTGCCGGCGACTCCGCCGCCCGCGCTGCCCGTGACGGCTCCAACCGCGCAAGCATCCGAGGCCGCCGCGCCCGTGATGGCCGCGGCCGCTCACTCGTTGATCGAACCGGCGGTGACATCACAGCCGGCGGTCTCCGCGGAAGCCCCGGCCCCCGTGGTTGTCGCAGAGCTGCCAACGCATTTCGATGCGCCGGTCGAGCCCGCTAAATATGTCAGCATCAGCGACGCCGTTCGCGGTGCCGCCGAGGAAGCGCATGGCGCCACCGGCCGCTCCAACTCGGTGGTCCAGCTCGGAGCCTACAGCTCGCCTGAGCGCGTGGCCGCCGCCTGGAACATCCTCGCCAAGCGCTATCCGGCGCTTGCGAAATATACCCCGATGCGAGCCCGCTTCGACGGTCCGAACGGGACCGTGTGGCGGCTGTCGATCAGGGGCTTCGCGAGCCAGGATGAGGCGATGTCGAAGTGCGACTCGCTTCAGAGCAAGGGCGGCCAGTGCTTCGTCCGGCGAGTCGCCGGAGACGCTCCCGTCCAGATGGCCTCGCGCTAAGCCAGCGCCATCTCGAGGCAGGCCATTCGCACTGCCACGCCATATCCGACCTGGAGCGTGATCAGCGAGCGCTGCGGATCGTCCGCGATCGCACCATCGATCTCGACGCCACGGTTCATCGGTCCGGGATGCATGACCGCGGCATTCGGAGCTGCCCTTGTCAGCCGTTCGGCGGTCAGCCCGTAGCGCTCGAGATACTCGCCCGGACCATCGCCGAGCTCTTCTTCAAGTCTCTCTCGCTGGACCCGAAGCATCATCACGACATCGGCTCCCTCAATCGCCTCGTCGATCGTGTAAGGGGCCAGCAGGTCGTCGGGCAGCAGCATGGGCGGGCCCGCGAGTCGGACCCTGGCTCCGAGGCGCGGCAATAGCAAAGCATTGGAGTGGGCGACGCGGCTGTGGCGGATGTCGCCGCAAATGGCGACGGTCAGCCCCTCGATCCCGCCGAAGTGCGAGCGGATCGTCGCTGCGTCGAGAAGCGCTTGCGTCGGGTGCTCGTTGGTCCCGTCGCCCGCGTTGATGACCGGGCACTCCATGATCCGGGCGATAGCCGCCGGCGCTCCATTGTCACCGTGCCGGATCACGAGCGCATCCGGCCGCATCGCGTTCAGCGTGCGCGCGGTATCGTCGAGGCTCTCGCCTTTCTTCACCGACGATTGCCCGACCGGAAGGGTGACGACGCCCAAGCCGAGGCGATGGCCTGCGGTCGAGAAGGACATCAGGGTCCGCGTCGAATTTTCGTAGAAGAGGTTGAAGAGAATCTTGCCCGCGAGCGTCTCGCTGGACTTGCCCAAGCGATTGGCGGCGAAATGCGTGTCCGCGCGATCAAGGATCGACCGGATCTGTTCGTCGCTTAGGTTGTCGATCGAGAGAAGGTCCACGAGCGCCCCGCTTATTCCGGGGCTGCAAGATTTGCCAGAGCGTCGATCGCGCCCTGGAGGATATGCGCTGCGGCGAGGGCGTCGACCTTCTCCGCGCGCCTTGCCCTGCTGACGTCCGCCTCGATCATCGCCCGCTCGACCGCCTGGGTCGACCAGCGCTCGTCCCACAGGAGGATCGGCAGGCCTAGCGGCGCAAGATTTCGGGCGAAGGCACGCACCGACTGGGTTTGCGGGCTGTCCGTTCCGTCCATGCTTAGCGGAAGCCCGACGACGAGCCCCGCGACATGCTCGCGGCCGACGAACGCGCGGAGGACGTCGAGGTCTTTCGTGAACTTGGTGCGCCGGACGGTTTCGACGGGCCCGGCGAAATGCCATCCCGAGTCGCAGATCGCCAGGCCGATGGTCTTCGTGCCGACGTCGAGTCCGGCGAGCTTTCCGCCATTGGGGAGCGCGGCGGCGAATTCGCCGGTATCGGTGGTCATCACCGCCGCCATGCCGCCAGCCTCCGCTCTGCATCCCGCCGGATCGCGCCCCAGAACAGCGCATAATCGTAGACGTGGTAATTGTTACCCGGCAGCACGTACGGGCCAAGAGGCGGGACGCTGCCGTCGATGATCAGCATGCCGTTGTCGCAGTGCGCACCGACCGCGCCGGCAATGATCGTTGCGCTCGAAAAATCGGAGCTTGGGATCAGGGTTCCCGGGTTGGCGGACGGCGGGGCGGCAGCGCCCTGGGTTCCGCTGATTGGATTGACGCAGAGGATGTCCTTCCTTTGCCGCGCCTTGCCCGTTTGGCCCCTGGTGTCCTGCCAGTCTTCCAGGATGAGCTTGGGGTTGGGCGGGTCGCCGAATGTCATCCAGGAAAGGATGCACGCCGATTGGTTCGGAAAATTGCACGCCGGAAAGCCGAGCGACGGTAAGTCCGCGACCGTGCTTATCGGCCAGCCGACCACATAGGCGGCGACCAGCCGACCGTTGAGCTGCGCTTGTCGATTGGCGAGCAGGCGCATCAGGTGGAGAGCGCCTTGGCTGTGGCCCGCGAGAATGATCGGTTGCGATGCCGAAGCATGTTTCAGGAATTCATCAAAGGCCGCCGACACGTCCGAATAGGCGAGGTCGAGCGCCTTAGTCGCGTCCTCACTCTTGAGCAGGAAGGCGCCGTAGGCCGCCTGCCGGTAACGGGGCGCCCACACCTCGCCGGCACCATTGAACGCGCTGGCCTGGCTTTGCGTGAAGATCTGGTCTCGCCAACCGCTGTGGGTTTCGTAAAGCGGCGCGTTCCACCTGTCTCCACGAAGGTAAGTGGTAGGGTGGATGTAGAAGATCGCAGCCGCTCCCGTCTCGGCTCGAGCGACGCTCTGCGGGAGCCATTCGGAAGCATTGTGCGGGATTTCCGGCCTCGCGATCCATGCATCCGCCTTTGAATAGTCGGGTCCGCTATCAGGCTCAGGCGCGGCGTAATGGCCCTGCGGCGTGAACTCCCGCAGGAGGACGACACCTCCGAACTGGAAGATCGCGAATGCCCCCGCCACCACGAGGAGCGTCAGGATCGTGAT
>JBKPOU010000087.1:0-6945 GCA_046733255.1 Pseudomonadota bacterium | reverse complement strand
ACGCGCCGCGATACAGCAAGCCTGGGCATCCATGATGAACACGCCCGGGTTCAACTTAACCTTCAATCCAGAGCAGATCGTGCTGTCATCTTCTGGTGACATGGCGCTCGATCGCGGGATTTACCAGCTAACGATTGCGCGATCAGGTCGCGCGCAAAACGACACAGGCAAGTACGTGGTGGTCTGGCGGAAGATCGGCAACGAATGGAAAGCGGCTGCCGACATCTTCAACAGCGATGCGCCGGCAGCTGCAGGCTAACCCATCGTCGCTTACTGCTGCTGCTTGTCGGGCATAGGCCGATTGCCCACCCGGACTTCAGTTCAGACGGCAACGGAATGTCAGCTTTGGGTCGAAAACGGGCAGTCGCAATTCGCCCGATGAATGGCGCGCGGCTGTCGGTGCTGCCAACAGTTGCGCCCACCTACCTTTTCCGTACTCGTTCCGTACGAAGAATATGTCTAATTCGGAAAATCGCAGAAATCTGCTATTAGGCTGGTGGAGCTGAGGGGAATCGAACCCCTGACCTCTGCAGTGCGATTGCAGCGCTCTCCCATCTGAGCTACAGCCCCGCGCCGCCAGCCTGGCAGGAAAACCCGGGTCTTCCGGGCCTGGAGAGCCGCTCCCTTAGCGGCGCTTTTCCGTACAAGCAATCGCTCGCCGCACCCTTCGAGCGCCCTGCCGAAAACAACCGTATTTCAACGGCTCGCACCGGAACGGCCAAACTCCTCCGTTCGTTTTTCAGGCGAATGCACAGGGCGGACGGCCCTGTGCTCGATTCATCCAAGGAGGAGACGAGCGAAATGGCATATGACCGCTACGACACGCGCCGCGAACGCGGGTACGACTACAACCGAGGACGGCGGGACGACCGCGAGGACCGCGGCTTCTTCGAGCGCGCCGGCGATGAGATCGCGTCCTGGTTCGGAGACGATGATCCGGACCGGCGCCGCCGCGAGGACGACCGCATGAACCGCAGCTGGGGCCGCGACGACGATCGCTCTGGCCGCGATTCGGACCGCGACCGCTTCACCCCTGGTGGGTGGGCCCTCAGCCGCGAGTCCGACCGGGAGCGCAACACCTTCGGCGACCGCGGTTCCCGCTCGTCGGGGCAGCGGTCCGGACGCGACTATGAGCGCATGGGCTATGGCGGCTACGACCGTGACCTGAGCGCCCGGGGCGGTTTCGGCGGGTCTTCGAACCCCGATTACATGTCCCCGACCGGGCCGAGCTTCGGCTATGGCGGCAGCTTCGGAGCCGGAAGCAGCAGCGGCTACGGAAGCGGCGGCTATGGAAGCAGCTACGGGTCCTCCGACCGCGACCGCGACCGCGATCGCGATTATCGGCCGATGACGGGCGACTACGGTCGTTCCGAGCGCTCGGAAAGCCGCGACAGTGACCGCCATTATCATAGCTGGCGGCAGCGGCAGCTCGACGATCTCGATCGCGACTATGACCAATATTGCCGCGAGCGGCAGGACCGGTTCGAGAGCGACTTCGGGACCTGGCGCCAGAATCGCATGAGCAAGCGGCAAAGCCTGAGCGGCATCCGCGAGCATATGGATGTCGTCGGAAGCGACGGCGAGACCGTCGGCAAGGTCGACTGCGTGAAGGGCGACCGGATCATCCTCACCAAGGAGGACTCCCCCGACAACCGGCACCACCTGCTCGACTGCTCGCTGGTCCAGTCGGTCGAAGGCGACCAGGTCCGTCTCGAGGTCCCAGCGGAGGAAGCGAAGAGCCGCTGGGAAGATGCCGGCGGGCGCGGCTTCTTCGGACGCGACGATGAGGAGACGAACCTCAACCGCAGCTTCGCGGGCACATACGAGAGCTAAGCTCGAGTTACTCGCAAGCGAAAAGAGAGGCCCGGCGGCGAAAGTCGCCGGGCCTTTCGCACGGCCTTTCACGCGACTATCGCAGTAGCTCGATAAGGAGGGAGCGATGCCCCGAGCCTGGCACCTGGTGAGCCGCCCCGACGGGCTTCCAACCAGCGACAATTTCGCGCTGAAGGACTTCGAGCTTCCGGCCGTCGAGGACGGCATGGTCCACGTCCGCAACCAATGGCTTTCGGTCGACCCCTACATGCGCGGCCGGATGAACGAGTCCAGGTCCTACATCCCGCCTTTCCAGATCGACGCTCCGATGGACGGCGGAGCGGTTGGGGAAGTCGTGAAATCGAAAGCCGACGGCTTCGCCCCGGGCGACCTGGTGGCGCATTTCGCCGGGTGGCGGGACGAGGCGGTCCTGCCCGCCAAAGCGCTGACCCGGCTTCCCGACCTGGGCGTCGAGCCGCAGGATTTCCTCGGCAACCTGGGCGTCCCTGGTGCTACGGCATATTTCGGCCTGCTCGACGTCGCCCAGGCAAAGGAAGGCGACATCGTCTTCGTTTCGGCCGCCGCGGGCGCGGTCGGATCGGCGGTCATCCAGATCGCCAAGGCGAAGGGCTTGACCGTGATCGGGTCGGCAGGCGGCGCGGACAAATGCGACTTCGTCCGCTCGCTCGGAGCCGACGCCGCGATCGATTACAAGGCGGGACCGATCCAGTCCGGCCTGCGCGACGCTGCGCCGGATGGAATCGACGTCTATTTCGACAATGTCGGCGGGGACCACCTAGACGCAGCATTCGCCCGCGCGCGGCTCCACGCCCGCTTCGCCTTGTGCGGGATGATCGCCGGCTACAACAGCCGCGAGCCGCAGCAATTCCGCTACATCATCCGGATGATCGCGATGCGGGTGACGATGAAGGGCTTCCTCTACGGCGATTACGTCCCGCGCCTCGACGAATTCTATCGGGAGATGGGCGCACTGATCGCGAGCGGCAAAGTGAAATCGCAAGAGACGGTGTTCGAGGGCGTCGACAAGACCGCGGACGCGTTCCTGGGCCTGTTCAGCGGCGCTAATACCGGAAAGATGCTGGTCCGGGTCTAGGACGCGCAGACGGCCGGGTTGCCCGACTGCAGGCCCTTTCGAAGAGCCGCCATCCGCTGCGCCGACGTGCCGTGAGTGAAGCTCTCGGGGACGACGACCCCTTGGGTCTGCTTCTGGAGCGTGTCGTCGCCGACGGCTTCCGCTGCGCGCATCGCTTCCTCAATGTCGCCCGGCTCGATGATCGAGCCGCGCTCGTCGCGGGCGTTGGCTGCCCACACGCCGGCGTAGCAATCGGCCTGGAGCTCGATCCCCACCTGGATCGCATTGCCTTCCGCGTCGCTCGATCGCGCCTGGGCGTTTGCCGCATGGTCGAGCGTGCCCTGGAGATCCTGGACGTGGTGGCCGACCTCGTGCGCGATCACATAGGCCATCGCCGCGTCGCCGGGCGCTCCGAAGCGCCGCGAAAGCTCGTTGAAGAAATCTGGGTCGATGTAGATTTTCCCGTCGGTCGGGCAGTAGAACGGGCCGGCCGCTGCCTGCCCGAAGCCGCAGCTGGTCTGCGTGCCGCTGGTATAAGCGACCATCGTCGTCGGCGAATATTGGGCGCCGCTCTTCGCGAAAATCTCGCCCCAGGTTTGCTCGGTCGATCCGAGCACATGCTTGAGGAAGCTTTGCATGGTCGGGTCGAGAGTCGACTGGCCGGAGGGAGACGCCTGCTGCTGGGAACCTCCGCCCGGAAGGATTCCGCCCCCGCCGCCTCCGAGCGAGGACAGGAGAAAATAACCGATGACGAGGACGATGACTCCGCCGATCCCGAAGCGGCTGGCGATGAGCGGGATCAGGCATCCGAGCGGGCTGCCGCCGCCGCCGAAGCCGAAGCCGCCGCCTTGGCCTGTACGGTCTTCGAAGTTGCTGCTTTCGGGTTCGCCGCCAAGCCTCATGCCAGGTCCTCCATCCCCGCCCCAATGCGCGAGAAGGGACAGCAGTTGCAAACAGGTTCGCGCGAGGCGAGTAGCGAGGCAAAGGAGTTGCCATGATTCTCGAAGGCAAAGTCGCGCTTGTCACCGGATCGACGTCGGGCATCGGGCTGGCGATCGCGCGCGCGCTGGCGGAGGAAGGCGCGAAGCTGATGATCAACGGTTTCGGGGATCCTGCCGACATCGCCCGGCTGACCGATGAGCTTGGCGCGATCCACGACGGCGCGGACATGTCGGACCCGGCGGCGATCGAGCAAATGATGGAGCGCTGCGCCGACGGGCTCGGGCCGGTCGACGTGCTAGTGAACAATGCGGGGATCCAGCACGTCTCACCCGTCGAGGGCTTTCCGCCCGACAAATGGGACGCGATCCTCGCCATCAACCTGTCGGCGGTGTTCCACACGACCCGCCACGCGCTTCCGGCCATGAAGGCAAAAGGCTGGGGGCGCATCATCAACACGGCCTCGGCGCACAGCCTCGTCGCGAGCCCGAACAAGTCGGCCTATGTCGCGGCCAAGCACGGGGTCGCCGGGTTCACCAAGACGGTGGCGCTCGAGGCGGCGAAAGACGGCGTGACCGTCAACTGCATCTCGCCCGGCTATGTCTGGACGCCGCTTGTCGAGAACCAGATCCCGGACACGATGAAGGCGCGGCACATGACCCGCGAGCAGGTGATGAACGACGTGCTGCTGGCCGCGCAGCCGACCAAGCAGTTCGTCACTCCCGAACAGGTCGCTGCGCTGGCGCTGTTCCTGTGCCGCGACGACGCGTCGTCCATCACCGGCGCGAACATCAGCATGGACGGCGGCTGGACCGCTGCCTAGGCTGCTGCCGATGCGGCTCGCTCTTCCCGTCTCGCTCCTCGCCCTAGCGGGCTGCTCGATGGTGAATCCGCCGACCGAGATCGTCCGGACTCCGACGGCCGACTGGCATGCGATCGCGACCGATCGAGACCGCGAGCGGCTTCGGGGCTGGCGCAACGCGTTCACGGCTGCGCTGGACGAAGCTCGGGCCGCCGGACATTCTGCGGAGATCGCGCGCGAGGGCGCCCTTCTCGATCCCGACGCCGCGCTTGGCGGAGCGATCATGCCAGGTCTCTACCGGTGCCGGGTGATCAAGCTTGGGTCGAAATCGCCCGGGATGCTCAGCTTTGTCGCTTATCCCTATTTCCGGTGCAGCATCCGGCAGGAAGGCCGGCTTCAACAATTTGCGAAGCTGGACGGATCGCAGCGCCCGGTCGGCAAGATCTTCCCCGGCGACCAGCTCCGTCAGGTTTTTCTCGGGACATTGATGCTCAGCGACGAAGGCCGTGCCATGCAATATGGGGTCGACCCGAACCGCGACATCGCCGGGTTCGTCGAGCGGATCGGGCCGGAGCGCTGGCGGCTGGTGATGCCGTTCCCGGCGTTCGAATCCAAAGTCGACGTGATGGAATTCGTGCCCGAAGCTTGAGGGAAATGGGGGAACCAGAATGAAATTTGCCGTTGCCGCAGGAATCGCCGTTGCGTTGCTTTCGACCAGCGCTCCCGCCGCCACTATCCACGAAGGCGTCGAGGCCGACATGCCGCAGCTGATGACGCTGTACCGCGACCTCCATTCCAATCCCGAGCTTTCGATGCAGGAGTCCCGGTCGCCGGCCAAGCTCGCGGCCGAAGCGCGCAAGCTCGGCTTCCAGGTCACGGAGCATGTGGGGAAGACCGGCGTCGTTGCGGTCATGAAGAACGGTCCCGGCCCGGTGCTCCTCATCCGCGCCGACATGGACGCTCTTCCGGTCAAAGAGCAGACGGGCCTTCCCTTCGCCTCGACCGCCACCGGCAAGCTTCCGGACGGAACCGTGACTCCGGTCATGCACGCCTGCGGCCACGATACGCACATGGCGACCTGGATCGGCACGGCTCGGCGGATGGCGGCCTTGAAGGAGCAGTGGTCGGGGACCCTGGTGATGATCCTGCAGCCTGGCGAAGAGGTCGGCATGGGGGCAAAGGCCATGCTCGACGACGGCCTGTTCACGCGCTTCCCCAAGCCCGACACGATGATCGCCTTTCATGATTCAGCGTCGCTTCCCGCCGGCGTCATCGGCGTGACGAACGGCTATGCCCTGGCGAACGTGGACAGCGTCAAGATCGACGTGAAGGGAGTGGGCGGGCACGGCGCCTATCCGCAGAATACGAAGGACCCAATCGTCCTCGCGTCGCGGATCGTGACCGCCTTGCAGACCTTGGTGAGCCGCGAGAACGATCCGTCGCAGCCTGCAGTTGTCACGGTCGGAATGTTCCACGCGGGAACCAAGCAGAACATCATTCCCGACGATGCGAAGCTGGAGCTGACGGTGCGCAGCTACACGCCGGAGACCCGGCAGCTGCTGCTCGACGGAATCAAGCGGATCGCTCGCGGCGAAGCAATTGCCGCCGGAATGCCCGAGGACAAGATGCCCGTCGTGACGGTCAGCGAGGAGATGTATACGCCCTCGACGTTCAACACGGATACGCTGTCGACCCACCTGCTCGGCCTGTTCCAGCAGCATTTCGGCAACGACCGGGCCGTGGCCAGCAAGGCCGTGATGGGCGGCGAGGATTTCAGCCGCTACTGGCTAGCCGACAAATCCAAGCAGAGCACGATCTTCTGGGTCGGCGGAGTCCCGAAGGCGAAATGGGACGCGGTCGGTGGGGACGTCGAGAAGCTGCCGTCGCTGCACAGCCCGTTCTGGGCGCCCGACGCCGAGGCGGTGATCTCGACTGCGACCGAGGCAATGACGCTGGCCGCGCTGGATGTTCTGAAGAAGAGCTAGGGTTAAGCTACTCGGCCGCCCACTGCGCGGATTTCTCGATGATATCGAGCTCGCGGATGAGCGCGTCGACGCTGTTCGTGAGCTCGGGCAGCTGCGTGATCTGGTGCCGGGCGCCGCGATAGGCCTCGACCATCAGGATCGCATCGATCAGGATCGGAACGACAAGGCCCTCGGGGTCGTCGACATCGACCAGCGCCTGAAGTTTCTCGAGCGCCTTGCGCTTCGCACCTTCGGGGTCGGAAAGGACCGCCGCACGACCGATCATCCAGCCCATCGCATACTCCTCGGGAGCAAAGTAGCTTTGCCGCGTGCGC
>JBKPOU010000086.1:0-12960 GCA_046733255.1 Pseudomonadota bacterium | reverse complement strand
CTTGACCGGCCACAGGCTCCACTTGCGGAAATGCTCGAACGCCTCGCGGTTGCCGTCGGTAACGATCAGTCGCGATTCGCCCTGGCTTTGCGGCCAGTCCAGCGGGAGCGCGATCTGCTCCCTTCCAATGCTCATTGCGATCCGCCCTGCGGCGGGGCGTCGGCACTGGCCGTCGTCTTGTTCTGAACTGCGGGAGTGGTCGTGTTCGTCGCCGGCGCGGGCTGCTGAGGCTGCGGCTGGGGCGCCGGAGTGCTCGGCGCCGCGCGCACATACATGCGCAATTGCCTGCCCGAAATGTCGGCTCCCCATCCACGCGACATGAGGATCGAACGCAAGGTGCTGAGCTCGCCGCGATAGGTGATGAAGAAGTAGCTGGTGTCGCCGAGCGCGATATTGACCTGCTCGACTCGTTCGACGCCCGGAACTGCGCGCAGGTGCGCTAGCGCCGAATTGTAAGTTGCCGCATTGGGAGCGACGACTCCCACCTGGTACTGGGCCGGCGCATGCTGGATCTGCACGTCCTCGGGCGGCGGCGGAGGCGGCTCGGGCAGGTTCAACGAGGAATCGCGCTGCAGCCGACCGTCGTGATAGGCGGCGATGAACAACTCATCCATCCGCCGGACGCCTTCCTGCATCATGTCCGCAATCCCAGCGCTGTTGGGCGCGGTTAGGTCGAATCCACCGATGATTTCGCCGTCCGGTCCATGGCGTCCGATAAACCTCGCCCGCGCCGGCCCGCCGGGATAGAGACGGTGGACCATCACTTCGGCCACGAGGATGTCGGCTGCGCCGTAGAGATCGAGGATGTCCCGCCACCAGCCGCGGCCCGGACGTGACGTCTTGGCGGCATTGATGAGCAATGGATCGACACCCATGCCGCTCACCCGGACGTAATCGATGGGACTTTGCGACGTGCGGAACTCCGCCCAGGCGCGCTGCCACGGGTTGCGAAGCTCGACGCTGGTTTCCGTTCCTGCCGTGACGGTCACGGGAAACAGAAGCATCGGCTGCGAGCGCTCGCTGACTCCGGCTATGCCGAGCAATTGTCCGGCACGAGCGCGGTCGAACAGGACTCCGAGGTCGGCAATATAGCGGTTCGGCCCGATCTGTTCGCGCTGGACGATGATCGAGCTGACGATGTCGTCCAACGTGGCATCCGAAAGCGATGGAGCCTTGGAAGGCGGCAGCCTGTGGCTCTTCGCCCAAAGCCTCTTGAAGCCTTCGCGCTGGGCGATGCGCCATCCGGCGAAGCGCGCGGACTGGGCATCCTTGCCGCCGACGTCGACATGGATCCCGCCGATCTCGAGCGTGCCGGAGCTATCGAGCGGTAGGATTCCTCGCTCGGTGGATTCCATTTGCGCAAAAAGAACCCCGCCGATGGCGAGGCCGAGAAGCGCAACGAAAGCAGCGATGAACCAGGAATGGCGAACCATGAAGGGGCGCTTTTGGCGATAACGGCGTGGAAATCCAAGCGGGTTGTGGCTAGGCGGCACCCGAATGCCGCAAAAGCCGCTCACTTATGCCGATGCCGGAGTGTCGATCGACGCCGGCAATGCGCTTGTCAAAGCCATCGGGCCGCTGGCCCGATCGACCTCCCGTCCGGGCTCCGATGCGCAGCTGGGCGGATTCGGCGGGCTCTTCGACCTGAAGGCCGCGGGTTATCGCGACCCCCTGCTCGTCGCGGCCAACGACGGCGTCGGTACGAAGCTCAAGCTGGCCATCGAGTTGAACCGGCACTCCGGCGTCGGGATCGACCTCGTTGCGATGTGCGCGAACGATCTCATCGTCCAGGGCGCCGAACCATTATTTTTCCTCGATTATTTCGCAAGCGCCAAGCTCGACATCGAAATTGCCGAAGCCGTGGTCGAATCGATCGCCGAGGGATGCCGGCAGGCCGGATGCGCGCTCATCGGCGGCGAGACTGCGGAGATGCCGGGCATGTACGCGCCCGGGGATTACGATGTCGCCGGCTTCTGCGTCGGCGCGGTCGAGCGCGGCGAGCTCATCGACGGCAGCCGGGTCGCGCCCGGCGACGTGATCGTAGGGATCGCTAGCTCGGGCGTGCACAGCAACGGCTTCTCGCTGGTGCGGCGGATCATTGCCGAGAATGATTGGGACCTTGCGGCCGAAGCGCCATTCCTGCCGGGAGTCAGCCTCGGCGAGGCGCTCCTCGAGCCGACGCGAATCTATGTGAAGCCGCTCCTGCCGCTCGTTCGGGACGGGCTGATTCACGGGCTCGCACACATCACAGGCGGCGGATTGCTCGAAAACGTGCCGCGGGTGCTGCCCGAAGGGTGCCGAGCGACGATCGATGCCGGCCTGTGGGAATTCCCGCCAGTGTTTGCGCTCCTCCAGGAGGGCGGTTCCATTGTTGCCGAGGAAATGGCCCGCACCTTCAACTGCGGAATCGGGATGGTCGCGGTCGTCGCTTCCGAGAATTCTGGCGCGGTCATCTCGCGGCTGGAGCAGAGCAGTGAAAGCGCGCGCATCATTGGATCTGTGGAAAGCGGCTCGCGCGGCTGCACGGTCGCCGGAGCAGCCGGCACCTTCGGCTCCAGCCGCGAGTGGACCGCATCGCACGATGCGTGAGCCGACCCGGGTCGCGGTCCTGATTTCCGGCCGCGGGAGCAATATGAAAGCAATCGTCGAACAGGCGAGCGGCTACGAGGTCGTGCTGGTTGCTTCCAACAAGCCGTTGGCGCCAGGCCTCGCCTGGGCGCGCGACCGCGCGATACCGACCTGGACCTGGGACAGCCGCGGGGTCGACAAGGCCGCTTGGGAGGCGGCGCTCGACCAGTCGCTGGCGGACCATCGCGTCGGAACGATTGCGCTCGCAGGATTCATGCGCATCCTGTCCGCGGAGTTCACGCGCAACTGGGAGGGCCGAATCCTCAATATCCACCCGTCCTTGCTTCCCAGGTATCGCGGCCTCGATACGCACCGCCGGGCGATCGAAGCAGGCGATGCCGTCAGCGGCTGCAGCGTCCATCTCGTCACCGAGGAGCTGGATTCGGGCGACGTACTCGCGCAGGCCGAAGTCCCGATCTTGCCGGGGGATAAGGAAAGCTCGCTGGACGCGAGGGTCCTTGAAGCGGAACATCGGCTTTACCCGAAGGCGCTGGCGGAGTTCGTCACGCGATGACCGATCTTCTGTCGAAAATCCGCGCTTCGGCGCTCGAATTGCCGGAGACCGAGGAGCGGCTTTCGCACGGTCAGCCGACCTTCTTCGTCGCGGGCAAGCAGTTCGCGCAGTTTCGCGACAATCATCACGGCGACGGCCGGACTGTGGTGTGCGTTCGCACGAGCGGTCCGGACGAACAGGAAATGCTGATTGAAGCGGATCCCGAGACCTATTCTAAGCCGGCCTATCTCGGCCCATCCGGCTGGGTGGGAATCAATCTTGCGGGGGTTTCGGTGGACTGGGAGCTCGTCGACAGCCGGATCGCGCGAAGCTGGGAGCTCGCGGCTCCGCGACGGCTGCTGGAAATGGGCGGACGATGAGTGAGAGCGAACAGGAACGCACGCGCCGCCGCTGGATAACCATAGGAGAGCTGATCGCCCTCGCCGCTCTTCTTGTCTCGGCGTTCGGAGTATGGATCAGCTGGAAGAACAGCGCCGATGACGACGGGCCTACCAGGATCGTCGAACAACGCCAGCCGATACCCCTGTCGCTGCGCGGCAAACGCGAAGACGACGGAGAGAGGCTGGAGATCAGCCCGGTCGAGCCGAGCCACGCGCTCCAGTCCCTTACCGTCACGATTCCCGGCGCATCGCCAATCCTGGTGGGAAGCGACGGCGAGCTCGATTCGGATGATGTCCGATCGGCCCTTGGCGACCGCGAGAAGGAGCCGAAGAACCGCACTCTTTCGGTGCGCGTCCGGATCGATGCCCGCTACGTCGAGATGGGCCAGGACCGTCGAAGCGGCGGCACTTATACGTTGCGCTACATGTGGAAGGGCGGCGGCCTGTTCGGAAGCCGCTCGCTCCACCTAGTCGGAATCAGCCGCTAGCCTGCGATCGCCGGCCCCGGACGGTCTAGCCGACGATTTCACCGGGCTCGAAGAAGAAGTCGATCTCGATCTTCGCATTCTCATCGCTGTCGGACCCGTGGACCGAATTGGCCTCGATCGATTCGGCATAGCATTTGCGGATCGTGCCCTCGGCTGCGTCGGCGGGGTTCGTCGCGCCCATGACGTCTCGATTGCGCTTCACCGCGTCTTCGCCCTCGAGGACCTGAACCACGACCGGGCCGGAGGTCATGAAGGTGCACAGGTCGTTGTAAAAGGGCCGTTCCTTGTGGACAGCGTAGAAGCCCTCGGCCTGGTCGCGAGTCATGTGAATGCGCTTGGACGCGACGACGCGAAGGCCGGCTTCCTCGAGCATCTTGGTAATCGCGCCGGTGAGATTGCGGCGTGTTGCGTCGGGCTTGATGATCGAAAAGGTGCGCGTGACGGCCATGGCCGAGCGGTCTCCTGAGATATCGGGTTGGGATCGGCGCCGCGCCTACCTGTCCGCGTTTGCCGCGGCAAGCCCGTACCGCTATTGGAAACGCCGCGATTGCGGCGCGTTTATGTGCCGCGACCGACCGACAGGACGACAGGATGCTGCGATACCGCCTCTGCTTCATCAACCCACATACAAAGCAGGTCGATCGCGAGCGCATGATCGAAGCCTCTGACGACGTCGACGCAATCCACATCGCCGGCCAGTCGGATCATCGGCCGCTCCAGCTCTGGTGCGGTGATCGCAAGGTGAGGACGTTCGGCGACACCGACATGGCCCCGCTTCACGCCTGAGTGATCAGCCGGCGCGGAACCGGCGCGGATTCGCTAAATCATTGGGGGCCTTGAGCGGCACTCACGATTCCGCTCAAACGGGCCCCGGGGGGTGGGAATGGCTCACGGTCCGGCGGATCAGCCTCGAATATTTCGGCTCTATGCGCTCGTCGCGCTCGCCTTCTCGACGAGCTTCGCAATTACAATCGTCGTCGCCACCTGGGTCTACCATTCGCTCGCGCCAGCGGTCGACTTCGCAAGCTTCTGGGCAGCGGGACGGCTGGCGCTGATGGGCACTCCTGCGCTCGCCTATGACATCGCGGCGCACCGGGCGGTCGAGATGACCGTGGCGCACATGGGCGGGCTGATGCCCTTCCCGTACCCGCCCCCGTTCCTGTTCATCGTCGCGACCATTGCCTTCCACCCGTTCTGGCTGGCCTACCTGCTGTGGATCCTTGCAACCTCTGCGCTTTATTTCGCTGCGACCCGCAACTTCGCGACCGCGCGCTATGCATTCGCCCATCCATCGGCGATCGTGAATGCGATCATCGGCCAGAACGGACTTCTGACGTCCGGGGTTTTCATCCTCGGCGTCTCGATGGTCGCAAGGTGGCCCTTTCTCGCCGGAGTCGTGCTCGGCATCCTGATCCTCAAGCCGCAGCTCGCAATCCTGGTGCCGGTCGCTCTCGTCGCCGCACGGCGCTGGGATTCGGTGGCGGGCGCGGCTCTTTCGTCGATACTGCTGCTTGTGGCGGCCTGGCTGGTTTTTGGGACTGAGTCCTATCGAGCATTCCTCGCGATTACCGGCCAATATGCCGGTTTCATGGATCTCAGCCGCTGGAACTGGTCGGAGCTCGCCAGCCTCTTCTCGTTCCTGCGCTTCTTCGGGATTCCGCAACCCGTCGCGCTTGCGATTCAGGCAATGGCGGGTCTCGCGGCCGCGATCCTGACCTGGCGCGCCTGGGCGGGCGGAGACGAGGAGCGTGGCGCGATCCTCGCATCGGCAACGATGCTCATGTCGCCCTACATGCTGACCTACGATTCGATGCTTCTGATCTGGCCGCTTGCGGTCTTTCTGGAAGATCGGACGCGGCCGTGGCGGGCGGCAATTGTCTGGCTATGCCTGCTGGGGCCGTTCCTGGCCTATTTCGGCTTTTACCCGGGTCCGAACCTGACACCGGTCGCTGCTGGATTTTCGCTTGCGTGGCTCACTTTCGACCCGGGCAAAAGAAAAGCGGCGGCGCCTTTCGGCACCGCCGCCCCTCAGTCCGAACGCGTTGTTTAGAGCGCGCTCGCGACGTTGCTGAAGGTGCTGCTCAGCGAGTTACCAACGCTGCTCATCGCACCGATCGCCGCAACGGCGATGAGGGCTGCAATGAGGCCATACTCGATGGCGGTCGCACCGTTCTCGTTTTTAATCAGCTTCAGAAACTTGGCCATGTCCGGTCTCCTTAGGCTCCACTATCGGGAGACAAGCTCCCCCACCTGCGCCATGAACTTCGCGTAGGTTGCAGAGAGGATTAGGGCTTGAGGGGTTGAGAAACCCTTAAGGCGACAGGTTTCCAGAACTTAACTTTTTCCGCACTTTTCCCCGCTAGCAGTGGGTTCCCATGAAACTGTCCGCCATACACGGACGCGCGCCGGCGCCCGCGGAGCTTGTCGCCGACCTGCGCGCGGGGCCCGGCATCTATCCGTGGACAGTCGGTCTCGCCGCACTGGTCGCGATCGCCATCCAATCCCTGCTAGTCCCGATCGATGCCGACGTTTCGTGGCTGATCACCGTCTGCGAGCGCGTACTGTCCGGCGATCGCCTCTATGTCGATATTCTCGAGGTGAACCCGCCGGCGTCGGTGTGGCTCTATCTTCCGCTCGTCTGGCTGGCGAAGATCGCGGGCATAAAGGCCGAAGCGGCGGTCGCAGGCGCATTCGTGGCGGGAGGGATCGCGAGCGTCATCGCGACCTTGCGGCTCACGGCACGGTTCGACGGCATCGAGCGGCCAGGTCTGCTCGCGGCAGCGCTTGCCTTCGCGACGCTCGTCCTGCCGATGGCCCTCTTCGCGCAGCGTGAGCATGCGGCCCTCCTTCTCGCTTTGCCATCGCTGGCCGCGGTCGCGTGCATCGCGGAAGGCAAGGTCCTGGGGCGGAAGGTACTCGCAGCAACCGGCGTCGCCGCCGGGCTAGTCATTATCATCAAGCCCTATTTCCTTCCGGCAATGCTCCTTCCGTCGATCTGGGCTGCGTGGAAACGTCGGTCGCTGCGTCCCTTCGCGCCCGCGGTCGCGGCTGCCGTCGCTGTGGTTCTGCTCTACGCCGCAGCGGTTCTCCTGCTTGCGCCGGCCTACTTCCATTGGATCCCGATCATCGCCCGAACTTATGCGCCGATGCACGAGCTGCTGTGGAAGCTGCTCATCGGGCCAGCCCTCTTTCCGGCCATCAGTATCGCCCTTGCCGCTATTCTGCGCCCTCGCCGGGTCCCTCCGCTGAGCTGCGCGTTCGGGCTTGGAGCGGCAGGCTTCCTTCTCGCAGCGATCCTCCAGGCGAAGAATTATCCCAACCACTGGCTGCCGCAGGCCGCGCTGGCCCTTGTCGCCGCAGCATCGGTTGCGGCCTCGATGGGAGTCGAGATACAGCGGCGCCGGGCGGTAGCCGCAGCGCTCGGACTGGTCGGCTTTTTCGAGATGTACGAGTGGACGATCCGCCCGGACCCGGCCGTCGCGAAGGCGATCGAGGCCGTCGCCCCGCCAAGCCCGACGATGATCGCTCTCAGCCCGCAGCTGACGACCGGCCACCCCGTCACGCGCAATGTCGGCGGCCACTGGGTTGGATCGAGTGCGGGCTTGTTCACCGCCTCGGGCGCCCGCTACGTCGGTCTCAAGGACGACTATCTTCGCCAGGTCTATCGGGACGACATCGATTCCTTCGTCGCCGACGTCGGCAAGTCTCATCCTGACGTCATTCTCGTGAGCATCCCGGCGAAGCGCTGGCTGATGGGCGAACCAGCAATCGCCCGGTCAATGGCGGGATATCGGCGCGCAGCCGGCACCGCGGAAACCGAAGTCTGGGTCCCGCGAAGTCCCGCGCCCTAGCTATTTCTCGCCGAACAACTTCTCGACCGCATTGCCGATCTCGCGAATGGCGCGATCGCTCCAGTCGTCGGGGAGCGGGCTTCGGTGCCTGGCGGGCCGGTCCGGCTGGTGACGGTTGCGGTAGCCGGCAGGAAGCGGTGGGCCCCGGCGGCCGTCGATCGAGATTGCTGAGCTCATGAAATCCCGCCAGATCCGGGCCGGCACCGTTCCTCCGCTGATCTTCCCAAGCGAGGTGTCGTCGTCGCGCCCGACCCACACGCCGACAACGAGGTCGCCGGCAAAGCCGACGAACACCGCATCGCGATTGTCCTGAGTCGTGCCGGTCTTGCCAAACGTCGGTATCCAGATCGCCGCCCGCTTTCCGGTCCCCGTGTTCGCCGCCGCCCACAGCAGGTCCAGCATTGGCGCACGATCGCGCCGCTCGTCGAGGCTTCCGCGGGGTGAGAAAAAGCTGGCGAGATTGGTCGAGTCCGCGTCGACCGGCAGGCCCCGGGCTTCGACGGGATAGCTGCCCAATAGAATTGCTGCATAAGCCGACGTAAGCTCGAGGAGGCTCACGCCACCGGTTCCGAGGGGAAGGCTGGGCTCGTCGGGAAGCGGCGAGCTGATCCCGAGGTCGCGCGCGGCTCGAAGCACATTGGCACGGCCGATCGTTTCGGACAGCCGGACCGTCGCTGCATTGCTGGAGCGGGCGAAGGCCTCGCGAAGGGTGATCTTTCCCCGATACACGCCGTCGCTGTTCGATGGAGTCCAGTCGCCGATCGTGACGGGCGAGTCGTCGATGGTGCTGTCGGGCGTCCACCCTGCCCGCATCGCGGCAAGATAGACGAACAGCTTGAACGCCGATCCCGGCTGCCGGAGGGCCTGGGTCGCGCGGTTATAGGGAGTGTCGGCATAACTCTTGCCGCCGACCATCGCGACGACGCGGCCGTCGGGCCGCATTGCGACCAAGGCCGCCTGCGCATCCCCGATCGCGGCGCGATTGACCGCGCGGACGGCGATCCGCTGGAGATCGGCGTCCAGCGTGGTGTCGACCCGGACATGGCCGAATTCGGAGTCGAAGGAGTCCTGCGCGTCGGGAGCGACCCAATCGGTGAAATAGGTGCCCGAGGGCAGGCTCTTGTCCTGCGCCGCCGGTCTCGCCAGCTTCGTCCTTCGCGCCCTCGCCTCGCTGATTGCGCCCGTCTCGGCCATTGTCCGGAGAACCAGCCGGCTGCGCCGCTGCGCCGCCTTCAAATGATTGGTCGGGGCGAGGCGCGATGGCGCCTGGACGAGTCCGGCGAGCATTGCCGATTGCGCCAGGTTCAAATTCTCCGGATCGCGATCGAAATAGTGATGGGACGCGGCGCGAAGCCCGTACACGCCGTCCCCGAAATAAACGCTCGAGAGGTAGCGCGAGAGGATCTCCTCCTTGGACAGCCAGGCTTCGAGCCAGAAGGCAATGATGACTTCCTGCGCCTTGCGCTTGATGCTTCTGTCGGATGAAAGGAAGCTGGTCTTCGCGAGCTGCTGAGTGATCGTGCTTCCGCCCTCGCGGACTCCGCCGGCGCGTGCATTGGCAAGCATCGCTCGTCCGATCCCGCGCGGATCGATGCCCCAGTGTCGGTAGAATCGGCGGTCTTCGATGGAAACGAAAGCGGCGGGAGTTAGCGGGTCAAGCTTCGCCGCCTCGACCGGCGCTTCCTTCATCGCTCCGCGGCTGGCGATCGGTCGCCCTTCTTCCGACAGAAACAGCATGGCCGGGTCCGGTAAAGGCTCCAGCGCCCGGGATAGCGGGGCCGTGATCACCAACCAGCCTAAGGTGACCGTGACCAACGCCAGGAAGCCCAGAAGGCCGATCCTGATGCGGCGCCACCGCTTCGAAGGCGGGCGCTCTTCGGCTGCTGGCTCCGGCGGAGGGGCGAATGGATCCGGCAGATCCTCGACGTTGACGCCTCCGCGGCTCCAGACACCGTCGTGATCGGCCATCGATCCCATCAATCTCGCGAAGCCAAGCCCAGTGACTTAGTCTGGTAAAACACTGACGCCGATAAGGCCAGACGGTTGCTGAACAGGCGATTGCGATTATGGGTCCTGAAATGCGGATGCCGCTCCTCCGCCTTTTCCTGCTCGCCGCCCTGGCGACGACGGCCGCCTGCCACGGCAAATCCGAAGGCGTGGTGCAGGTGCGCGTCATCGGGGCCGACCCGAAGCTTGCCGATCCCGCGAAAGGACCATTGGGCTCAGGCGATGCAGTCCTGATTGACAATGCAGCCCAGGGGCTGGTCCGCTTCGACGCTCGCGGCCAGATCGAGCCGGGACTCGCGGAAACGTGGAACGTCAGCGACGACGGGCTCAGCTACATCTTTCGCCTCGCCAACGGAAACTGGCCTAACGGGCGCAAGATCAGCGCCCAGCAAATAGCACGGATGCTCCGGCGCTCGATCGCTCCGTCCAGCCGCAACGAGCTGAAGGACACGTTCGGAGCGGTCGACGAAATCGTCGCGATGACGGATCGGGTCATCGAAATTCGGCTTAGGCAGCCGCGCCCGCATCTCCTGCAGCTGCTCGCCCAACCCGAGATGGGGCTCGTTTACGAAGGGTTCGGGACGGGGCCTTTCTCCGTCGCTCCTGCCAGGGAAAAAGGCGTGATTCGGCTCAAGCGCGCAATAACGGCGATCGACGAGGAAAAGCCCGAACGTGAGCAGCTCGATCTGGGTGGAAGCACGGCGGAAAAGGCAGTTTCCGCTTTCCGTGCCGGTCAGGTCGACCTGGTTCTTGGCGGCACGTTCGCGGACCTTCCGATCGCCCGCGCCGCCAACCTGCCGCGCCGGGCCCTGCAATTCGATCCTGCATCCGGCCTGTTCGGGCTCATTCCGGCTCGAGCCTCGGGGCCTGCATCGGACCCGGAGGTGCGGCAGCTCCTGAGCGCGGCGATCGACCGCGACTCGCTGGTGGCATCGACGGCGGTCCCGGGCCTTGTTCCACGAGCGACGGTCCTCGAACCCGGGATCGAGAGCTATCCCGATCCTGTTCCACCGGGCTGGGCAGCAACTCCGATTGCCGATCGGCGGCCGGCCCTCGCCGAAACCGCGAAACGACTGTTCGCGGGCAAAGAGCAGCCGAAAATCCAGGTCGCGCTACCGGACGGGCCCGGCGCCGACATCCTGTTTCGCAGGCTATCCCAGGATTGGGGAGCGCTTGGAATCGGCGTCGAGCGCGTCGGAATGGAGGAAACGGCAGACTTCAAGCTGGTGGATCAAGTCGCGCCATCGGTAGCCGCGGCCTGGTTCCTTCGCCACTTCCACTGCGGCCATTCGCCGGTTTGCGACGAGAAGATCGACGAGTTGCTCGACGCAGCTCGGGAGACTCCGGTCCCCGCGCAGCGGATCGCGCTCTTCACCGAGGCGTCGAAGGAAATCGACGCGCTTCAGCTGTTCGTGCCATTGGCTGCGCCGATCCGCTGGTCACTCGTTGCCCCGAGGATAACGGGCTTCTCCGGGAACCGCTTCGCAATCCATACGCTGACGGGTCTCGAGGAAAGGCTGGACCGGACAGGCGAGTGATGGCGCTCAGTACCGAGAAATTTTCCGGATTGCCTCTCGGCACCGACCCGGCGTCCGTCCGCCAGCGCGTCGAGGCGCTCGAGCGGCTGATGGAACGGATCATCGTCCTGCCCGGCATCAACCGTCCGGTAGGCCTCGACGTTATCCTCGACTTCGTGCCTTTCGCCGGCCCAACGGCAGCCGCCGCGATCGGAGCATATCTCGCCTGGGAGGCGCGGAACCTCGGCATGTCCAAATGGAGTGTCGCCCGGATGGGCGGGAACATTGGGGTGGACTGGCTTCTGGGGATGATCCCGCTGGTCGGCGCGATTCCCGACTTCTTCTTCCGCTCCAACACTCGCAATCTCAAGATCATAAAGCGCCATCTCGACCGCAAGCATCCCGCGGGCGTTGCGGTCGAGGCATCCGCCCGGCCGGCGCAAGAACAGCCGTAAATCCCGCGTTCACGCCGGTTCGTCTAAAAACGCCTTTCTTGTTTTTCCGCATTCGCCTAGGGCGGCGGCAATCCCTACAGGAGCATATATGCAAAAGATGTTGTTCATCGGGGCTGCACTTGCGCTCGTCGCTGCCCCCGCCGTTGCACAGACCGCACCCGCCGCTCCGGCGCAGACGCAGGCCCAGGCCCAGGCCAGCCAGGTCGAGGCACCGAAGATGGTGAAGAAGACCATCTGCAAGAAGATCGAGGAATCGCAGACCACCGGATCGCGCCTGGGTTCGACGACGAAGGTTTGCAAGACCGTCGAAGTTCCTGCCACCGAGGCCGACAAGGGCCAGGCGCCGCACGGCACCCGCGGCGAAGCGCGCTAATATAGGCGGCGGCGCTGGCCTAGTCCGCGCCGCTGCCGATCTCTTTCGTCAGGAACTCCCAGAGGAGCGCCGCTCGAACGGCGTCCTCGCTTCTGTCGGCACCGACGGAATGCCCGCCTTCCGTATATTCGTGGTAGTAAACCGGATCGCCATAGGCCTTGAGCCTGGCGGCCATCTTGCGCGCGTGCCCGGGGTGCACGCGATCATCCTTCGTTGAGAGATAGAAAAAGACCGGCGGGTATTTCACGTCCTTCCGGACGTTCTGGTACGGCGAATATTTGGAGATGAAGGCCCAGTCGGCGGGCTTATCCGGATCGCCATATTCATCCATCCACGACGCGCCCGCCAGCAAGTGCGAATAGCGTTTCATGTCCTCCAGCGGCGAACCCGCGATCACTGCGGAATATAGCTCGGGATGCTGGGTCATGGCGGCACCGACGAGAAGGCCGCCGTTCGAACGTCCCGAAATCGCGATGCCGTCCTTGCGGGCCACGCCGGTCTGAATGAGGTCGCGCGCGATCGCTTCCAAATCATCGAACGCATTCTGACGCTTTTCGCGAAGGGCCGCCTTGTGCCACTCAGGGCCATATTCGCCGCCGCCGCGCAGATTGGCGAGAACGAAGGCATTGCCGTCCTCAACCCAGAACAGCCCGAGGGGCTCCGATCGATAGGGCTGCTCGGTCAGGTAAGTCGGGGTCTGCGCAACCCGGAAGCCGCCATAAGCGTGGACGAGAGTCCCGGTTGGCC
>JBKPOU010000085.1:0-7395 GCA_046733255.1 Pseudomonadota bacterium | reverse complement strand
AGGCGCGGGTCCATGCCCATCAGGCTGAGCATGACCAGCGTCGGCGCATAATTTCCCACACCGAAATTGAGCAGGATTCCGACGACGAAGCAGGCCGCGATCGCAATGACCGTAAGACCGCCGGACAACCCTGCCGCGGTTCCTCCGCCGGGAAACAGATGGAGGTTGGTCGCCGCATAGGCCGCGGCCGCGAGCACCAGCCCGATTCCGACGATGAGCTGGACGATCCACACCCTCGCGCGCGCCACCAGCGGCGCTCCGACGAGCCCGCCCATCAGCGTCGACACCGCGCAGCCGAACAACAGCACCGGATCGACCTTCACCCCCAGCAGGATGAGGAAGATGATGCTTTCCGCCATCGCCGGCGGAGTCAGGCCCACGAGCATGGTCGGCGGGATCAGCCGGTCAGGCACCAGCTTGCGGAATTTCAGCCACGCCGTTGTCGGCGCGAACGATCCGATTCCCAGCGTATCGAAGAAGCTCACCACGGCGCCCACTACGACGAGCTCGAGCTTCGGGACCGCCTTTCGGGCGATCGCCGAACGCACGAGCACGAACATGTAGAGCAGGATCGCCAGGCCGAGCGGAACGAGAAGCGCGATCAGCATGAGCCTATTCCCCCGGGGCTGGTTCTAGATGATTGCCGCCCGCGCCGCTACAGGACGCGCGATGCTTTCCCTCGACGACCAACAGCAGGCTGCGAAAGACTGGTTCGAGAGCCTTCGCGACAGGATTTGCTCCGCCTTCGAGGAGGTCGAGCGTGAGGCCGGCTCCGACGCCTCTTTCGTCCGCATCCCGTGGGACCGTGACGACGAACCCGGCGGGACTGGCGGCGGCGGGGTCCGAAGCCAGATGAACGGCAAGGTGTTCGAGAAGGTGGGTGTCAACGTCTCGACGGTCGGCGGGAAATTCTCCCCCGAGTTCGCGGCGACGATCTTCGGCGCGGACGAGGAGGACCCGAGCTTCTTCGCCACCGGCATCAGCCTCGTCGCGCACATGGCCAACCCGCACATTCCGGCGGTGCACATGAATACGCGCTTCCTCACCACGAAGAAGCGCTGGTTCGGGGGAGGCGCCGACCTCAATCCCGCCATTGCTTACGAGGAAGACACGGAGGCCTTCCACGCGCGCCTTCGGGCCGCCTGTGCGGCACACGACCCGACCTTTTATCCGCGCTTCTCGAAATGGGCCGACGAATATTTCTATTTGCCCCACCGCCAGGTCGCGCGCGGAGTCGGCGGCATCTTCTACGACCATCTGGAATGCAGCGAGCCCGGCCAGGGCGCGACGTTCGACCAGAATCTTGCCTTCACCCGCGACGTCGGCGAGGCCTTCCTCGACATATTCCCGAAGATCGTCCGGAAGCGGATGGCGACGCCCTTCAGTGACGACGAGCTGGAGCGCCTGCTCGAGTATCGAGGCCGCTACGTCGAGTTCAACCTGCTCTATGACCGCGGCACTCTTTTCGGCCTCAAGACGGGCGGCAACATCGACGCCATCCTGATGAGCCTGCCCCCGCTGGCGAAGTGGAAGTGATCAGCCTAAATCTCCTCCCCTGCATTCGCAGGTGAGGAAAAGATGAGCTTCGAACCCGTCTCCGGCGGTGATCTCGCCGCAGTCGTAACGTTCCTCGAAATGCGTAGGGCCCCAAAGGCGCAGGTGCCGGCGTCCGCATACTCGCTGCGCCGAATCGAGAATCCCGACGTCGACGCCTATCGCCAGCTCTTCCGTCGAATCGGCCAGGCCTGGCTGTGGTTCTCGCGCCTCGTCATGAGCGACGAGGAGCTCGCCGGAATCATCCAGGACGGCGCGGTCGAGCTTTATATCGTCGTCGACGACATCGGCGCCGAGATCGGCATGGTCGAGCTCGACTTTCGCGAAGCGGGCGAGTGCGAGATCGCGTTCCTGGGGATCCTGCCGGAGCTGGCGGGGTACGGGCACGGGCGGTGGCTCTTGGGGGAGACGCTCGTGATGGCGTGGCGCGAAGGAATTCGGCGGGTTCACGTCCACACCTGCACTCTCGACCATCCCGCGGCGCTACCGGCCTACCGGCACGCCGGCTTCACCGCATGCAAGCGGGCCATCGAGCGTTTCCGCGATCCGCGACTTACCGGGATTCTCCCGCTCGACTGCGCGCCTCAGGTGCCGCTGCTTGGAACCGAGGCGGATTCGCCGCCGGCGAGCTGAACGTAGATCCGGGCCAGCATCACCGCGAGGAAGACGGTGACCACGCCATTGGCAATTGCATCGACAAGCGCGACGATCAGGGCCGACAGCGACATCGGCGCGACCGGGCCGAACGCCATCACCGCGACCAGGCTGACGGCCCAGCTGATCGCCGCCATCGCGATTCCCGCACCGATCAGGAACAGGATCAGGAATCCGAACAGCCGCCACCAGTGACCGCCGGTAAGGCGCCAGCTGCGCTTTAATATCTCGACCGGGCCGGCCGGCTCTTCGCTCGCGACCGGCGAGGACATCAGCATTCGGATTCCGACGAAGAAGGCGATCGCGACGAACAGCAGCAGCAGCAGGATTGCCGAGGGGGATTGAATCAGCGCCTCGCGCATCGCCGCATCGTCCGACTGGCCGAGCGGCACCCCTGAGGCCGCGAGCGCGACGAACAAGGGAATGGCCACGAGGATCAGTCCGATCGCAACGATGAGCCCGGCAACGAAATAGACCGGCAATCGCCGGAAGCCGTGACCGATCGCTTCCCCGACGGAAACGCTCGGCCGGATTGCGAGCCTGATGATTGCGATCTGTCCGACCAGCGCGAGCAGCGAGGACAGCAGGAGAATGCACACCGCCATCAGCGAAGCTTCCATCTCGGCGCCTTTCGGCCTCACGACTCCCAGGACCAGTGCCGGAAGCACGACCAGCGCCGCCGCGACGACGGCGATCAGCCGGCCGTCGGATGCGATTCTCGCCTTCGTCTCCTCCCACGCCCGGGAAATCGAAAGTTGAGCCATCGAGCCACCCCTCTTGCTTTGCGGCTTTATGCGGACCTTCCCTCGACCTTGCAAACTTGCCGCGCGCCCTGCCCCGCGCCATCTCCAGCCCAATGGAGTCGATCGACGGAGTCGAGTGGCGGGTCAGCGACGGCCTCGTCCCCTACGAGGAGGCCCTGGCCTTCATGGAGGAGCGCGCCGCGGCCATACGCTCGGGCGGGGCGAGCGAATGCGTGTGGCTTCTCCAGCACCCGCCGTTGTTCACCGCCGGGACCAGCGCCGATCCCGCCGAGCTCATCAATCCGCTGGGTTTCCCGGTTTACGAAGCCGGGCGTGGCGGCCGCTACACCTACCACGGGCCGGGCCAGCGCGTCGGTTATCTGATGCTCGACCTGGACAAGCGCGGCCGCGACGTTCGCCGCCTCGTCCATTCGCTCGAGGAATGGATCATTTGCGCGCTCGGCGACCTGGAGATCCACGCGCATCGAGCGCCGGGGCGAATCGGTATCTGGGTCGGAGACGGATCGAAGGAGTCGAAGATCGCGGCTCTGGGAATCCGGGTGAAGCGCTGGGTAACCCTCCATGGATTCTCGATAAACGTCGACCCTGACCTCGCGCATTTCGACGGCATCGTGCCCTGCGGGATCAGCGATTTCGGAGTGACCAGCGTCGCGGCGGAAGGGAAAGAAATCGCGGTGTCGGGCGTTGATGCCGCCCTGAAACGGTCGTTCTATCGCTTTCTCAATAACTTGGTGGAGGCGCATCAAGTCTCTTGATGGTAATGAGCCGTTCAGACTATGCTGGCCGCGATTTGGGAGGCGGGTGACCGCTCCAGATCGAAATAATTAGGGAGTTTTGAATGCGTGCTCTTATCCTGGTCGCCGGTGCGGCCCTGGCGGTTGCGGGTTGCAACAGCAACACCGCTGCCGACAACAACATGGCGGTCGAGAACCTCACTGCTGAGAATCTCGTCGTCGAGAACGACATGAATGCCGTCGACATGAACGCCATGACGACGGACAACACGATGGTGGTCAACGACGTCAACGCGGTCGACATGAACGCAACGACGACGGACAACACGACGACCAACATGTAATCGGGGCTCCGCGAGGAGCCGTTTCGATCTTGAGGCTGCCGGGTTCGCCCGGCAGCCTCTTTTTTGGCATAGACGGCGCGACTGGTCAGGAGAACTTCATGCGTGGAATCCTCGTCTTCGGCGCGCTTCTTCTCGCTTCCTGCGGGGGCAATGCGCCGACCAACAACGCCGTCGTCGCAGAGGAAAGCGAGAGCGCGGATTCGACCCTCGCGAACGACACGACCGCGATCGACGCGGCGACCGGCGAATCGGCCGACATGGCAGCGGACGTGAACTATACGTTCAACGAAGGTTCGACGAACGAGACGGACACCGACACCAGGAGCTCGAACAAGAGCGCCCCGGCCTTCGAGCCCGACGAGCCCGGAGTCGCCAACAACTCGGCCGACTAGGCGAGCCCGACCAGCTTGTGCGACTGGAGGCCAAGCCTCCACTTCGGCCGCTCCATCGCCAGCCGGATTGCCGCCTCGATTGCGGCGTCGCGATCGGCGCAGTCCATCGGCTGCACCAGGAAATAACGGAAGTCCCAGCCTTCCAGCTCGGCGGGATCGATCCCATCCTGCGGCCAGACCAGCTTCAGCTCGTCGCCTTGCCGCTGGACGACCTCGGTTCCCGCCTTCGGGCTGACGCAGACCCAGTCGACCCCGTCGGCGACGGGCAAAGTCCCGTTGGTTTCGATCGCGACTCGAAAGCCGCGCTCATGGAGGGCGTCGATCAGCGCCGCGTCGAGCTGGAGCATCGGCTCGCCGCCGGTGATGACGACCAGACGGCCGGACGGACCCTCTCCCCAGGCGGCGCCAACCGATTCCGCAAGCGCATCCGCGGTCGGAAACTTCCCGCCGCCCGGTCCGTCGGTGCCGACGAAGTCGGTGTCGCAGAAAGTGCACTGGGCCTCCGCCCGGTCCTGCTCGCGTCCCGACCACAGGTTGCAGCCGGCGAAGCGGAGGAACACTGCGCGGCTCCCCGACTGCACGCCCTCGCCCTGCAGCGTCAGGAAAATCTCCTTGACGGCGTAAGTCACTGGACAGGCCGATCGGCATAGCGCGTCGGGTCGGCAAGCCCGGCTTCGGCAAATCCCTTCGCCCGAAGCCTGCACGCATCGCACAGGCCGCAATGGCCGCCGTCGGGCGCTGGATCGTAGCAGCTGTGGCTCATTGCCGCGTCGAGCCCAAGGCGAGCCGCCTCGCGTGCGATGTCGGCCTTGGTCATGTCCTGCAGCGGCGCGTGCAGCGTGAATGCTTCTCCTTCGACCCCCGCCTTCGTCGCGAGGTTCGCCAGCCTTTCGAACGCAGCGATGAATTCCGGCCGGCAGTCGGGGTAGCCGGAATAATCGAGCGCGTTGACCCCGATGAACAGGTCGCGCGCGCCTCGCGCCTCTGCCAGCCCGAGTGCCAGGCCGAGGAAGATCGTGTTGCGCGCCGGCACATAGGTCACCGGTATGTCGGCGCCCACTCCGGACTTGGGAACGGCGATGTCGCTGGTTAGCGCCGATCCGCCGAACTTCGTCAGGTCGAGCGAGAGCACGACATGCTCGTCGGCCAGCCGAGCCGCGATCCGCTTGGCCGCTTCCAGCTCCACCGAGTGCCGCTGGCCATAGTCGACTGTCAGCGCCAGCACAGAGTACCCCTGCTCCCGCGCGATCGCGGCTGCGACCATCGAGTCGAGTCCGCCCGACAGAAGGACGACGGCGTTGCGGAGAGGAATCATGGGGCCCCTTTATCCTTCCCTCGATTTCGAGGGGAGGGGGACCAGCTTGGCTGGTGGAGGGGCCTCTCCGTCAGCTTCGGTGCCACCTCCCCTGCATATGCACGGAAGGAGATTTACAAAAGAAGGGCCGCTCAACCCGAGGGAGGAGCGGCCCAGTTAATCGGGCGAACCCGATTTGGGAGGAAAGCGTGCCGAATCCGGCACTCGCCCTCTCTACTCGATGATGGTTAAACGTCGCCTTAATGAGCCGGGCAGTCGCCGACGCGCCTCGCCTGCAAGGTATATTTGAACGGCGCGTTTTCCGAAATTCCCTGAGTCTCGATCCGAAGCGAGCGAGGGGTCAAGACCTTGATGTCGGTTTGACCGAACCCGCCTCCGGCGCAGCTGTAGTGGATCGTCGCGGCGGTTGCGCTGCCCCGAATGACGTTCCGCGTGCATTGTCCCCCGCGATTCTCGAACTGAGCGAGAATTGCCGGGTCGGCGATGCAGAGCAGTACCGGCGCCTGCCCCGCTCGGGTGATCTCCCACTGACCGCCCGCGACTTGCGTAAGCACCGACGGAGTCGCGGCGGCAGCGGCGAGCGAAATGCCAGCAATGCCGATCGCCCAGGCCCTGTTCAGATGCAATTGTCTCTTCACGCCAGCCGTTTAGCATATTTTCGTTAGCGGAAAATTATCCTCCGGATACATCTTCCAGCGCGATCGGGAAGCTTTGCGAGCAGAAAGCGCAGTCGACCCGGATCATCCCGTCCTCGCCGACCATCGCCTCGCGCTCATCGGGCGGAAAGCGGGCGATCACCGAGCGGACATAGGCGGGATCGCACCGGCATCCCTTCGACAGCGGCAGGGGCTCAAGCGTCCGAACCTCCGCTTCTTCGTGAAGCAGCCGCCACGTCAGCTCCTCGAGCGGGAGCTCCGGGTCGGTCAGCTCCTCCGGCTTCACCGACCCCGCGAGGATCGCCACGTGCGGCCAGTCGGGATGGTCGAGACGCGTGTGCAGCCGGTCGCGGCCCTCCTCGCCTTCCGGCAAATGCTGGAACAACAAGCCGCCTGCGCTCCATCCGCCTTCTTCCTTGCGCGCCGCGAGCCGGACGATGCTCGGGATCTGCTCGGACTGGGCGAAGAAGCTTTCCGCCGCCCGGGCCAAATTCTCGCCTTCGAGCGGGACGATGCCCTGGTAGCGCTCGTCCATCACCGGATGGTCGAAGGTGATCGCGAGATGGCCCTTGCCGAACAGCGAGAAGAGCGACGGGTTCGGACCCGCGTCCGCCAGCCGCGCCGAATCGTGGCGGACGTAGCCGCGAAGCTGGCCGCCGAGATAATCGCACACCAGCAGCTCGACGATCCCGCCGTCGGTCTGGGCCTGCAGCGTCACCTGCCCTCCCGGCTCCTTCAGCATCGCTCCGAGAAGAGCCGTCAGGACCAGTGCCTCGGCGAGCAAATGCTCGATCACCGGCGGGTAATTGTGGTTCTCCAGAACCGAGTCGAGCACCGGCCCGATCCGCGCCAGCCGCCCGCGTGCGTTGCGCGTCGGAATGGTGACGCCCAAAGCAACGTCGGTGCTCAGCTGGCTTGTCGGCATGGCCGGTAGATAGGGAACAGCCAGCGCGCTCTCAACTCATGCCGCCTCGGCGGGAAC
>JBKPOU010000084.1:0-5908 GCA_046733255.1 Pseudomonadota bacterium | reverse complement strand
TCGGACTCGCGAGCTTCGCGAACACGGCGAAGATGCATCGCGACGCGATCGCCGCCGGCAATCTGGTCGTCAGCATCGAGGAAGTCCGCCGCGACGGAATCCGCAAGGCGATCGACCACGCCATCGATCATGTCGCGAACTGCGAAGCCGTCGTCATCGATTGCGACATCGACGTTATCGACCGCTCGCAAATGCCGGGAGCCCCGGGCGCCCGTCCCGGCGGGATGGCGGTCAGCGACTTCTTCTGGGCGGTCCGCAAGCTTGCGAGCCACCACAGCGTGCGCCTGATCGACCTAACCGAATGGGATCCCTCGCTCGATTCGACCGACCTCAGCGCGCTGACCGCTGCCCGGTGGGTCGCGGAGTGTATCGCCGGCTTCGAGACGCGCTAGGGGGCTTTGCGCTTCGGCGGCCTGGGGGCGACGATTATTTCGCCTTGTCCGATTTTCCTGACGCAATCCCACTTTATTCGGCGTCCCTCCTGACGGGCGGTCAGTCGTTCGATGAAGCTTCCGGGGCCGCACATGATCGCGACGACCGCGCCCTTGTCGCAATGGACTTCGTGAACGCGCCCAAGCGTCTTGCCATCGAGGCTTTTCACCTTCGCGTCCTGGAGCTCGGTCAGCCGCATCACAGCGCGCCCTTGTGCGGGATTAGCCGACCTGCCTGGCGGTCGCTTGTCCCAAGACCGAGGTCGGCCGCGAGAGCATCGAGCGCGACCACCGCGCCAATCGTCCGAACCTTCTCGATCGGCACTCGAACGACGCGGTCGCCGGCGATCTTGCGGACCAGCCACATCGCCCAGGCCGGGAGACGGACGTCATAGGCGCCGGGCCCGACCATCAGCGCCTTCAGCTTGAGCGGCTTGCCGAGGCCTCCCGCAAGCTCGACGTCATCGACGATGCCGCAATATTTCCCGTCCGAGTCCAGGATCGGCAGGTCGAGAAGCTGGCTGACCAGCTTCAGCGGGCTCTTCGGTGTCATCCCTGCCCTCCAGAAGTGACAAAAAAGAGCGGCAAGGCGGCGAGCGCGGCGACCGTGATGACGGCGAAGTAGAACCAGCCGAGCGTAGTGGCGACCACTCCATTCGAATGTTCACGCATGTAGCTCCTGTCGCCGGCAAGCAGCAGAAGCGGCAGATAGGTGAGCGGAAGCACGAGGATTGAGAAGAGCACCGCATATTCGACAAGCCGCATGGGATCGATCCCGGTGAGGATGATCGCCAGCGCGAGCAGGAACAGCACGATCCAGCTTATGGTGAAGCGCGGCGCTTCCCACGGTTTCTTGTGCCGGCCCCACGCCCAGCCGAAGAATTGTGAGACCGAATAAGCGTTGGCTAGGCACGTCTCTACGGCCGCTCCCGCGACCGCGAAGAACATTCCCGTAAGTGCAAGGATCAATCCCCAGCGGCCGAACGGCACGGCGGCTTCCATCGCCGCCGTGCCGGGAATCACGGGATCGACATTCGCCGGCCCAAACAGCTGGGCAGAGCTCGACAGGATCGAAACCGCGAGGAGCGAGCCGAGCGCGAAGCCGACGATGCAGGTCAGCCGGTTCGTGAACAAGTCCTTCGGCTTCCATTCTTCCTCGATTGCGCCGGACGAATAGAAATAGACTTCATAGGGGAACATCACGGCGCTCACGATCGCGACGATGAAATAGCCGAAGGTCAGCATTTCCTTGGTGCTGAGTGCCGCCGGCGCCTGAGGAACGAAGCCGTTGGCGATCGAGTCCCACGGCGGATGAATGGCCACCAGGGCTGCGGCGAAGACGACCATGAACAGGCCGAGGAGGCCGTAGGTGCGCTCGATCCACTTGAACGGCAGGATCCAGATCGAGACGATCATCACCGCTACGAGCACGATCGCCATCAGCATGTACGGCGATCCTGTCAGGTAATTGAGGATCAGGGCGACACCGCCGACTTCGGCTGAGCAGGTGATGAGGTTGCTGACGAGCGACGCTGCGAGGGTGACGAGCCCGAGCTTCAGTCCGAGCCTGTGACGCATCAGGTTGAACACCGGCTGCTTGGCGACCGCCGCGACCCGGCCGCTCATCTCGCCGAACACCATGATCCCGACGGTTGCGAAAGCGAACACCCAGAGCAGCGCATAGCCGAACTTCGAGCCCGCCTTCGCCGCGAAGACCAGCTCGCTGATGTCGACGAAGCCGCCGACCGCGGTCATGATTCCCAGCGTCAGCTCAAGCGGATTCAAGGCTGTCCTCGATCTGCTTGAGCCGTTCGACATGGCTTCGAAGCTCGTGGGGCGAAGCGTCCGAGGGCTCGGCTGCGAGCGCTTCCATTTCCTTCCCGTAGGGCGAATCCGGCACCGTCAGCGCCGACTGAGCGGTTTCCAGCTGGTGGCGAAGCGCTCGGCGCATCGAATCGACATAGGTGTGCGCGAGCCGCCCCTGGCTCGCCTGCTCGTTGACCAGCGCCCATTCGGCAGCGGCGGAGCGGGCCTCGCCGATATATTGCAAGTCCGCCTGTGGCCCCTTCGAGCAGCTGGCCGCAAGCAGCAGAATCAGCGAAACACGCCGCATGGCCGAAAAACCGTTGCGGCCACCGACCGTTCCTATGGACGTTCCGCTGCCTTTCGCCCCTTCTCCGACAGCGTCCGGTAGGTGATCGAGAAGCGCAGTGTCCCGCCGGGCGCGATGCTGTGCTCCCACTCGTGGCGAGCGGCGCCGGAGAGCAGATAGGCCGACCGCGGCTGGAGCTCGACGTTCGCCCGATCGAAGCCCCCTGGTCTTCGGCGTCGGAATCTCAGGACCGCTGGTGTGCCGAGCGATACTCCAACCACCGTCTCGAACACTGGCCGGTCGCGATGCCAGCCAATCCCCGCCCCGGGATCGTAGCGGACGAGTAGTACGTGGACGAAGTCTTCGGGCGAGACCCTTGCGAGTCGCGCAGCTTTGGAGCGCAGTGGTAGCAGCCAATCCGGAACGGGCTCCGCGGGCGCAAAGCTGCGGTCGTCGAAATCGTACCGCCAGCCGAAGGTTCGGGTGAGGCGCTTGCCGGTCCATCCCTGGAATTTGAACGGCGATAGATCCGCCTCCGAGAGATGGCCGATCAGCTCCTGCTCTTCCCTGGCAGTCAGGAATTCCGGCCGGTACTCAAACCCCGCGATCAGCGGCTCGCCGAACAGGTCGGGGCTCACGAGCCGAAAATCTCCTTGAGCTCCGACGGTCGAAGCTCGGGCTTGAGCTGCTCGACCGTGCACTGCGTCGGGGCTTTGTCCGGGCGCCAGCGGACGATCGACGTGCCGTGTCGGAATCGCCCGGCGGTGACCTGATCGTATTTCACCTCGACGACCAGTTCCGGCCTTAGCGGTTGCCACTGGCCCGACCGCGCGGTGCTCCAGCGGCTGGGACCGCCGGGAGCGCTGCCGGTAAAGCCTGGCGGCTCGATCAGCGCTTCCAGGTCCCCAGTCAGCTGCTCGCGCTCCCTTGCCGGAATCGCGGACGTGAACCCGACATGGTTCAGCAAACCCGCACCGTCGTAGAGTCCCAGCAGGAGCGACCCGACAACGTCTTGCTTCTCGGCGTAGCGAAATCCGCCGACCACGCAGTCCGCCGTTCGCTCGGGCTTCACCTTTACCATCGCGCGCTCACCGGATTTGTATGGTTGGCCGACGCGCTTCGCGATGACTCCGTCCAGGGCGCCACCGCTCCGTTCAAGCCAGGCGAGCGCGGTCGCCCGGTCGGGAGTGACAGGCGACAGCTTGAGCTGGGGCGCAGTGATCGAGGTGTGGAATTTCTCGAGCGCCGCGCGCCGCTCCGATAACGGCTTGTCCGTATAATCGTCGCCGGCAAGCGACAGAACGTCGAATAGCATCAGTTCGGCAGGGCTATCCGCGGCAAGCTTGCGAACCCGGCTTTCAGCTGGGTGAAGCCGGAGCTGGAGCGCGTCGAACGACAGCACGTCGCCGACGGAGATGATAAGTTCTCCGTCGAGGAGGAAGCGGTCGTGCTTGAGGCCAGCGAGGACCTCGAGCATCTCGGGAAAGTAGCGGCCAAGCGGTTTCCCGCTCTTCGAGATCAGCTGCACGTCATCGCCGTCGCGCTTCGCGAGGCAGCGAAAGCCGTCCCACTTGGGCTCGTATTGCCATCCCTCGCCCGCCGGCAGCTCGGCCGCGAGCGCGGCTTCCATCGGCGCGGGCGTCTTGGCTGAACGGGCCATCCGTCGACAATCGATCGTCGGCTGCACTCGTTCCCATTGCGCAGGCGCAAACGGCTGTTACGCTGCCGGTCCGATCAGGAAGGATTGGCAAAATGGCATTGGACGTCAGCGCCGAGACTGCCCGTTACATTGATAGCCTGGGCCCGGCGGCCCTTCAAAAAGCGCACGATTACACCGTCGGCAAGGAATGGATGCTGCTTTGGGGACTTGTCGTCGCGGCGATCGTCACGTGGCTGATCGTCCGCTCTGGCGTGCTCGAGAGAATCCAGTCCAAGCTGCAACGCGGGGCGCTTGCGCTTCGAGGGTTCGTGATCGCCGCAATCTACCTGATCGTCGCCTCGATCCTGACCCTGCCGTGGACAATCTATGCCGATTGGTGGCGGGAAAAGAGCTACGGCCGAACCAGCCAGCCGCTCAGCGACTTCCTCTTCCAGGGCGGGATCTCCATGCTGATCTCCGCACTTCTCGGCGGCATCTTCCTGATGCTGCTTTACCTGCTGATTCGGAAGGCGGGCCGCACTTGGTGGTTGTGGTCGGGCGCGCTAACGGCGATCGTCCTGGCCTTCGTGATGCTTTTGGCGCCGGTCCTCATCGAGCCCCTCTTCAACAAATATGAGCCGGTGCCGCCGGGCAAGGTCCGCGACGCGGTCGTCGAAATGGCGGGCCGCGCCGGCGTCCCGCCTGATCGCGTGTTCATGTACAACGGCTCACGGCAGTCGAACAATTTCACAGCCAATGCAGGCGGCGTCGGAAGCACGGCAAGAGTCGCCATCTCGGATGTCGCGCTGAAGGACGCGTCACTGGAGGAAGTGCGCGCCGTGACCGGCCACGAGATTGGCCATTATGTCCTGAAGCACAGCTGGTGGGGGATTCTCTTCTTTTCGGTGCTGGCGATCGTGCTCTTTTGGCTGGCGGATAAGCTCTATCCCCGGTTCGCGCGCGCGTTCTGCAGCGACGCAAGGATTGAGGAACCGCGCGGGGTGCCGGTGCTCGTCTTTACCGCCTCGCTCCTGGGGCTGCTTGCCCTGCCGTTGCTGAACACGTTCAGTCGAGCCCTGGAAACGCAGGCGGATCAATATTCCCTCGAGACGGAGAATCTACCGGACGCGCTTTCGAGCGCGCTCGTGAAGACCGCGGAATATCGATATCCGCGCCCCAACGGGCTCGAAGAGATCGTTTTCTACGACCATCCGTCGGTGGAGGCGCGGGTTCGCCGGGCGATGGAGTGGAAAGCAGCGCATCCGGCGAACGCGCCGGCGCCCTCGGGGCAATAAAAAGCCCCGCTGGGGGCGGGGCTGTTGGTGACGTTGAGGGCGAGCTCCCGCCTTGGCCGGGGCAACAAAAAGCCCGCTCGAAAGTGGGCTGTTTGTTGGTTGCGGGGGCAGGATTTGAACCTGCGACCTTCAGGTTATGAGCCTGACGAGCTACCGGACTGCTCCACCCCGCGGCACCGACCGAACCCAGACCCAGTCCGCATGAAGCGTGCCGGGTCTCCGGCTCAGCTATGAAACAAAAACGCCGCTGCGAGATAGGCTCGACAGCGGCATTTTCAACATCATGAATGGGTTCCGATCTTCTCGCCGTCAGCAAAGCCTGGCGACGACCTACTCTTCCACTGCTTAGGCAGTAGTACCATCGGCGCTGTCCGGTTTCACGGCCGAGTTCGGGATGGGATCGGGTGGGTCACGGACGCTATGGTCACCAAGCTATGGTGACGGCGAAAGG
>JBKPOU010000083.1:0-3223 GCA_046733255.1 Pseudomonadota bacterium | reverse complement strand
CGTCTCCAGTCCGCGAAGGGCCTTCTGAAGGCTCTCCGGGAACGACCGGCCGATCGCCATCACCTCGCCGACCGACTTCATCGAAGTGCTGAGGAGCGCCTGCGCTCCCTTGAACTTCTCGAAGGCGAAGCGCGGCACCTTGGTGACCACATAGTCGATGGTCGGCTCGAAGCTCGCCGGCGTCACTCCGCCCGTGATGTCGTTGGCGATCTCGTCGAGCGTGTAGCCGACGGCCAGCTTCGCCGCGACCTTGGCGATCGGGAAGCCCGTGGCCTTGGACGCGAGCGCCGAGGACCGCGAAACGCGCGGGTTCATCTCTATGACGACCATCCGCCCGGTCTTGGGATCGATCGCGAACTGCACGTTCGAACCGCCTGTTTCGACGCCGATTTCCCGCAGGACGGCGATGCTCGCCGACCGCATCCGCTGATATTCCTTGTCGGTCAGCGTCAGCGCCGGAGCGACCGTGATCGAATCGCCCGTATGGACGCCCATCGGATCGATATTTTCGATCGAGCAGATGATGATGGCGTTGTCGGCGCGGTCGCGCACGACTTCCATCTCATATTCCTTCCAGCCGAGGACGGATTCCTCGATCAGAACTTCGGTCGTCGGACTGGCTTCAAGGCCGCCGCGAACGATCGCCTCGAATTCCTCGCGGTTGTAGGCGATGCCGCCGCCCGTTCCGCCCAGCGTAAAGCTCGGACGGATAATCGCCGGCAGCCCGACATGGTCGAGAGCCGCCCAGCCGTCGTCCATGCTATGTGCAATGGCCGAGCGCGGGCTCTCCAGCCCGATCGCGTCCATCGCCTCGCGAAACTTGAGTCGGTCCTCGGCCTTCTCGATCGCCTCGGCATTGGCGCCGATCAGTTCGACCCCCAGCCGCTCCAGCGTCCCGTCCTTGGCGAGCGCCAGCGCCGTGTTCAGCGCGGTCTGTCCGCCCATGGTCGGAAGGACGACGTCCGGCTTTTCCTTCTCGATGATCTTGGCGACGAACTCGGGCGTGATCGGCTCGATGTACGTTGCGTCCGCCAGCTCCGGATCGGTCATGATAGTGGCGGGGTTCGAGTTCACGACGATGACCCGATAGCCCTCTTCCTTGAGCGACTTGATCGCCTGGCTTCCCGAATAGTCGAACTCCGCCGCCTGGCCGATGACGATCGGGCCCGCGCCGATGATGAGAATGGAGGAGATATCAGTGCGTTTTGGCATCAGCTCGTTGGATCCGGCGTGGCGTTGACGTAGACGAGGCGCAGGTTTCGCTCACGCGCCCAATGCAACACACAGGCGCGCTCGGCGGCGGTCGCGCCATTTCGCATCATGAAAAGCAATCTCTTCTCGCTTTCGTCTTGAAAAAGCTCGCCGAGCGCGAGGCCGCACTGCTGTCCCACGCCGTTGAGCTCGGTTTGCGTGTGCATGCGAGCCGTCACGCATCCGGAAAGCAGAAACAGAACGGGCATGAGCGCCCTCGGAGACGCGCCCGCTGCCCTCATCCGGCCGCCTTCGGGAACATGCTGGCCACATCGAGCTTCGGCACGTCCGGCGCAGTCACGCCGCACGTCTTGCCGGCGCCTTTCACGACCTGCTGCACCTGCTTGGCAACGCGCCCGAACGTCGGCTTGCCCGGCTTCGAACCGACTTCGACTTCGCTGTAGGCGGTCTTCTCGCACCCTTTGAAGCCGGCGATGATGCGGACGAATTCCTTAGCGTGCTCAACGCTGACGACCATGTCGCCGCTGGTAAAGCCAGCCTCGCACTGGTCGGAAACGCATGCGTCGGATCCCTGCGCTAGAGACTTGGCCATGTGCCACTGGCCCGGCGGTAGAGCGAAAAGATCGTCCGGCCGCGCGACGTTCGCCTTGCTGGCGGGCACTTCCACGATTTCCTGCGCCTGTACGGCAGTGCAAGCGAACAACAGTGCGAGGGGGATCAAGCGCGCGCTCATGCTACGTCTCCTTCGTGAGCTGCTTCACGAACCTCTGGAACAAGTAGAAGCTGTCCTGAGGACCCGGAGAAGCCTCCGGGTGGTATTGCACGCTGAACGCGGGCCTATCGATCAGTTCAATCCCGCAATTGCTGTCGTCGAACAGGGAGACGTGGGTCTCGCGGACGTTGTCGGGCAGCCCGTCGCGCTGGACCGCGAAGCCGTGGTTCATGCTGGTGATCTCGACGCGTCCGTCGGACAGTCGCTTGACCGGATGGTTGGCGCCGCGATGCCCCTGAAACATCTTGCTGGTCTTCCCGCCCACAGCGAGCGCGAGCATCTGGTGCCCGAGGCAGATACCGAACAGCGGCTTTCCCGTCTCCAGCATCTGCCGGATCACCGGCACGGCATATTCGCCCGTCGCCGCCGGATCTCCCGGTCCGTTCGACAGGAAGAAGCCGTCCGGCTCGTGCGCCATGATCTCTTCGAACGTCGCCGTCGCCGGCACGACCGTCACTCGGGCGCCCGCCTCGACGAGGTTGCGGAAGATGTTGCGCTTGTTGCCGTAATCGACGGCCACGACGTGCGGGCGAGACGGATCGTCTCCGCCCAGGTCGTAGCCCTGCCCCCACTCCCATCTGCCGCCGGTCCAGCGCTCGACCTGCAACCGGCTGACGTCCTTGGCGAGGTCCATGCCTTCCAGCCCCGGCCAATCCGCCGCCAGCTTCTGCAGCGCGTCGAGATCGAACTGCCCGTCGGCGCGATGCGCCACCGCGATGGTCGGCGGCCCTTCGCTCCGCACCAGCTTGGTCAGCGCCCGCGTGTCCACACCGGCGATGCCGATGCGGTCCCACTTGGCCATCCATTCGGCAAAGCCCTGGTTCGCGCGATAATTGCTCGGCTCCGTGACCACTTCGCGGACCAGCGCGGCCAGCGCATGCGCCTCGCCGGCCTCGACGTCCTCGTCGTTCGCACCGACGTTGCCGACATGCGGGAATGTGAAGGCGATGACCTGCTTCGCATAAGAAGGATCGGTCATCACTTCCTGGTATCCGGTCATGGCGGTGTTGAAGCACAGCTCGCCGACCGCCTCGCCTTCCGCGCCGAAGCCCTGGCCCCAGATCCTGCGCCCGTCGGCGAACACGACGACTCCCGTCGCGCCCTCGGGTCGGGGCGCGTGCAGGGGTCGTACGTCGGCCATGGGCGGGAGAGCCTTCCGTCAGGGTTTTTGGCGATGTCGCTAAGGGATTGCCGCTATGCGCATTCATGGCCCGGGTCAACGTCTGGTCAGGCCGAAAA
>JBKPOU010000082.1:0-6067 GCA_046733255.1 Pseudomonadota bacterium | reverse complement strand
GTCCTGACCCGCCCGGCGATTGGCACCGCGGTAATCGCGTTCACTCTGGTTGAAGCGTCGATCCTGCGCGAATGGGTCGTGAATGTAGGCCGCCGCGACGCGCGCGCACGCGTCGCTCACATTCTGTGCGAGTTCGCCGTCCGCCTAGAGGCGCGCGAGCTTGCCAGCGGCGAGGGCTTCGAGCTGCCGATGACCCAGGAACAGCTCGCCGACGCGACCGGCCTCACGGCGGTCCACGTGAACCGCGTGCTTCAGGCCCTGCAGCGGGAAGGTCTGATCGATCGGGACCGACGAATGATCCGCTTTCCGAGCTGGGAACGGATGCGGGACCTGGCGGACTTTAACCCGCGCTACCTGCATACCCGTGACCTGGCCTAATCTGTATCAGGAAGGTCGTGCCTAACATTCGTAAGGGAGCCGTGACCGTCTGAAGGTTAGCTCTGCGAAACTAACGCGGAGCGGCGATTGACGGACACCTCTTCACTCGCGGCACTCTTCAGAAGGTGGCGGCGGCGGCTGCCCCTCTCGAGCGAAGACGAGGCTGCCGTCGTCAACCTCACCTGGGTTCGGAAGCAATATCAGCGTGGCGCCTATCTCGCGCGCGAAGGCGAGCCGACGACCGTGTGCACAGTGCTGCTTGACGGGCTTGCGTTTCGCCAGAAGATCCTCAGCGACGGCTCACGTCAAATCATCTCCTTTCACATCCCGGGCGAGTTCCTCGATCTGCAGAACTGCCTGCTGGAGGTGGCCGATCATAATGTTCAGGCGCTGACGCGGTGCCTGGTCGCGATTGTGCCGAAGGACTTGCTGATGCAGGTGATGACGGCCCGCCCCGCGGTGCGCCAGGCGATATGGCTGGATTCGCTATTGGATGCGGCGGTGTTTCGCGAGTGGGTTGTCAATGTTGGCCGACGCAATGCCATGCAGCGCATTGCGCACCTGCTCTGCGAACTCGCCTTGCGCATCGAGGCCGCGGGCCTGGCCGAAGGGCCGATGTTCGATTTCCCGCTGACGCAGGAACATATTGCGGATGCGACCGGGCTGACGGCGGTTCACACCAACCGCATTCTCCAGACGCTTCGCAAGTCCGGATTGATCAGTCTCACCGCCAGCAAGCTGACGATCCTCGACTGGGACGCGTTGGCGGAGGCAGGCGACTTCAGCGAGCGCTACCTGCACCATTCGGTGTAGGGGAGCGCTGCTACCAAAGCGGGGTAGGCGGGCGATGCTTCTCCCGGGTGACGGTCCCCCCGATCACATAAGCCTTGAGCTTCTTGCGTATCCGCGCCGCTCCGTCGGTGCTCATGCACACCAGCCGCACTCCGCCGCTGGATAGGCGCTCGATCGCCGATACGCCGACGTTCTCGGACATGCAGCGGATGACGACCACGCCTTCATCGAGGTTGAGGTGGACCACGCGGCTCATTTGGCGACCCCGGCGGTGCTCGTCGGCTCGGCCTGCTCGAGCCTGCGCGCTTGCTCGTCGAAATGATCGGCAAGCGCTTGCATGGACGTGGTCCCAGCGCGCGTGCGCGCCTGAGCCGCGAGCCGGCGGCACGCCGCTGACTGCTTGCGCAGGCCGACAGCGCCCTCCGGATCGTCTGGAAAAATCTCAGTTGGCGATGGGACGTCCAAGCGTTGCGCTCCGTTGTCGTAAGCGGGAGCGCACGCACGTCTCTCAGCCGCGCAGATGCCTACACTGGGGTGGCTGCGCGATCATTTCTCGTAACAGCTTTTGCGGGGTTAAGCGAACCGGCGTCTAGCCAAGGACTTCGAGCGCTGCGGCGTAAGCCACTTGGTCGAATGGCCGGCGCCAGGGTTCGGATTGGCGTCGTTCAGCGCCGGGAAGCGCGGAAGTCGCGTTAGAATTGTTCTTCTTGAATATGGTCTTCATTTGAAATCGCTGCGGCTGTTGCCGCTTTCCTTTTTTGATCTTCGATGCGCAGCCGTTCGCCGCGCTGTGCCTTGTCCGCGAGAGCGGACCAGGCAGCTTCGGACCGGCGGCAACGCTCGCGCACGAGGTCGAGCGTCGCCGCTTCCGCCTCGGCCCGCGCCTGTTCGGCGCGAGCGAGGAAGAAGTCGAGATTGGTGGTTCGAGTGACCGGTCCGGCCAAGTTTACTCGGCCTGCGGGTCGTTAGCCGGCTCGGCCTGCGCGTCGGTCGTGGGCTGGCTTTCGCTGGCTTCCGGCTGCGACGCTTCCTCGGGATCCTTGAGGTTCACCGCGCTCATTTTGCCGCGATTGTCCTGCTGAAGGTCGTAGCTGATGCGCTGGTTCTCGCGAAGGGTGCGCATTCCGGCCCGCTCGACGGCGGTCATGTGGACGAAGGCGTCATTTCCGCCGCCATCCGGCGCGATGAAGCCATAGCCCTTGTGCTCGTTGAAAAATTTCACGGTTCCGGTGGTCATTTTGATTTTCCTTCTTTGCGGGACCGGATTTCGGTCCGCTTCGTGCTAGGAGCGAAAAGAGAAGGAAAAGGAGCCGCAAAGCGCCCGTAGACCGTCAGTTTGCGACTAGTAGCAGCAGGTCATATAGGCCAACTGTGGAATAATTGTAAGTCGGCAATAAAAATAATCTTCCTGATAGGCAAAATGCTATCCTTATGATAAGCATAGATATCGCGTGGATTTTATTGCCGTAGGCTTACGCGACTGAGAGACCGACCGCGCTCCCGCTTACGAAGATGGGAGCGTTTATGGACCTCAATTATCTCTATCAGAGACACCAGATCGCTCTCTTCATGGCGGAGAACGGGTCCTCGCACGAGGTTCGCAGGGTTCATGGCGAGTTCGCCGATCTCTATGCCGCGCGCATCGCCGAGGCGAGGCAGTTCCGCGCGCCTCTGCGGGCGGTCTGATGGAG
Source organism: Pseudomonadota bacterium (assembly GCA_046733255.1). GTDB lineage: Bacteria > Pseudomonadota > Alphaproteobacteria > Sphingomonadales > Sphingomonadaceae > Sphingomicrobium. Next base: position 3,206 of record JBKPOU010000082.1, on the reverse strand, counting down.
CAGCCCTCACGAGCTGAAGCCGCGGACGAGCTTCGCGAGCAGGCGGCATCGTGCCGAAGGCTCGCCCGCCGAGCGCGGACCAACAGCGGCTCATCGGCGCTCGACGCCGCTGCCGAACATTTCGACGACGATGCGCGCCGCATCGATCCCTCAAGCGAAAGACGATGAGCTCCATGGCCGGAAGCAAGGACGAAGTGCCGCAGTCGGAGCTTGACCGCTACGGCATAGAACGCGTGCCCGCGGACGTCTTTTTATGGGGCGGCTACCGCTATTCCAACCTTCGCGACGCGCTCGCCGCGGCAAAGCGGAACGCAAGATGAGCTGCGGATTTAGCAAGGACGCAAACATGATCGAGCAGGCCCAGAATGGCTAAGGGACAGAAGCGCCCCAACAAGGAAGTGCGCAAACCGAAGGCGAACGCGGCGAAGAAAGCGGCCGCCTCCCAACCGTCCAGGAAATTGATCGGGATTCGCAGCTCATGAAAATCCAGGGAAGCGTCCGCGCCAATCTTATCTCGGCCATCACCAGCGCGCGGCGCTGGCAGGGCCGTCCGGTGCACAAGGATACGCTGGCCTATTGGCACGCCGTTCTCGATCATGGCCGGCGCGCGCTCGGCGAGCCTGTGGGTGAATTGGTCGCGCAGCTGGAAGTTGAGTTGGCCCGAACGGGAAAACCGCGGCCGACCAGCGTGCACCAGCGCGATTAGGATATCTTTCCGCCCAGTAGATGCGTAACAACCACTAGCTACCCGCCGCTATCGACGGTTCCGGCGCTCCCCCGCGCCCTCTCCCTCCGTAACGCCAGCTAGCCAGGAGCTGTCCGCTCACGGGCATTTCAGCGAACGAGGAGATGAAGGCCAATGGCGAAGGAAGAGCTGCTGACGATCGAAGGTGTCGTCGACGAGATCCTCCCTGACGGGCGCTTCGGAGTGATGCTCGACAATGACTTCCGGATCATTGCCTACACAGCGGGGAAGATGCGCCGCTATCGCATCCGGTCGATCGTCGGCGACCGTGTGCACGTGGAAATGACGCCGTACGACCTTTCCAAGGGCAGGATCGTCTATCGCGAAAAGATCGGCGGGCCATCCGGAGCGCCCAAGCGACGGAACTTCCGTAGGTGACCACCAGCCGGTCCGCCGTGGCCCATGACCCAATCGGCGACATGCCTCGTTTCGCGGCCCGGTCCGAATTCTGGACGGAAGTGCGGACCGCCGCGACCGAGCATCTTGCCTCGGAGGCGGCGCGTGGCCGCCCGTCGATCGGCGACCCGCGTGCTCAACGGCAGGCGGCGGTGATCCTGCTGTGGTTCGCTCTTTCGTATGGAGCGCTGCTTTTCGCCACGAATCTCGCGGCGGCTCTGCTCGCCGCTCTCTCCTGCGGTCTCGCCGCCGCTGCAGTGGGCTTTTGCATTTTTCACGACGCCAATCATGGCACGCTCTTTCGCCGGCCCGCCGGCAACCTACTCGCTGCGAGACTATGTTCGGTGATCCTCGGGCCTTCCCGGCATTTCTGGGTCCGCAAGCACGGCCATCACCACCGTCAGCCGAACGTCTACGGTTGGGACGACGACCTGGAGTCGCGCGGGGTTCTCCGTTTGTCGCCCCGTTACGCGTGGGAACCGCGCTTTCGAAGGCAGGAGCTCAAGGCGCTTCTCTTCTATGGCGTGAACACGATCGAATGGCTGTTCTGGAAGGACTTCCGCTGCCTGGCGACCGGCCGCTTGAACGAATGGCAGGGCGCCAGGCTCGATAGCCGGCAGCGCGCCGAGCTATTGATCTGCAAAGCGCTCTACTTCGTTCTGTTCGTCTTGCCGCCGTTCGTGGTTCTTCCGCTGGCTTGGGCAGTGTCCGCCTTCATCCTTTTCCACCTGGTGCTGAGCTGGACGCTCGCGATCGTCTTTCAGATCGCTCACTTGACCGAGGGCATGGATTTCGATGGAGTGCATGCGGGTGACGATTGGGCCAGCCACCAGCTTCGCACGACCGCCAATTTCGCCACGGATTCGCGGTTCGTGACCTGGTTCAGCGGCGGCCTGAACCACCAGATCGAGCACCATCTTTTCCCGAATGTAGCGCACACCCATTATTCGGGCCTGCGGCCGATCGTCCGGGACATCGCCCAACGCCACGGATTGCAGTGTCACGATCTCGGCAGTTTCTCGTCCGCTCTCAGGCAGCATTTCGCGCTGCTGAAGAGTCTGGGCAGACGAAGCGGCGAGCTCGCCGTCGCCTGAGAGTTGCTCGGTCTAAGCGGGTGAGACTTGAAATGGTGGACGCACTAGGGCTCGAACCTAGGACCCGCTGATTAAGAGTCAGCTGCTCTACCAACTGAGCTATGCGTCCACTGCCGTGAGGCGGATGCTCCGGCGACTTGGTTTCACGCCTTGAGCGGCGGCGCCGGTAGCATGGCGTCAGATGGTGTGCAACCGGGGCGTTTCAACCATCGTCAGCTAAGGCTCGACTTCGTTCGCTGCTGGCGTTCGAGCGCCATCAGCAGGCCGAGGCACAGCATCACGGTCATCACGGCCGATCCCCCGAAGCTGACGAGAGGCAGGGGGACGCCGACCACCGGGGCAAGGCCCATCACCATCATGAGGTTGATTGCGACGTAGAAGAAGATCGTCGCGGACAGACCGGCCGCCGCGAGTTGGCCGAAGCGAGTGCGCGAATTGGCGCTGACCTTCATCCCCCAGCGGATCACCATTCCGAAGGCGAAGATCAGCAGTACGCCGCCAACGAGGCCCCATTCCTCGGCCATGGTCGCGAAGACGAAGTCCGTGTGGCCTTCGGGAAGATAGTCGAGATGGCTCTGGCTGCCGTGGAGGAAACCCTTGCCCCAAATTCCCCCGGAGCCGATCGCGATCTTCGACTGGGCGATGTGATAGCCGGCGCCCAGCGGATCGCTTTCGGGGTCGAGAAACACGTCGATCCGCTTGCGCTGATAGCCGTGCATCATGTGGTAGACGACGGGTGCCGCCACAGCGACGGCCGCCGCCGGGGCGATGAAAATCCACAGCGGCAGACCTGCCAGGAACATCACCGTGACTCCGCACAGAAGGACCATGATGCAGGTGCCGAGGTCGGGCTGGACGAGGATCAGGAAGGCCGGGACACCGAGCAGAACGACCGCCGGCCATATCGCCCGCGACTTGCGAATTTCTGCTGCGGGAACAAGCTCGTAGAAGCGCGCAAGCGTCAGCACGAT
>JBKPOU010000081.1:0-5254 GCA_046733255.1 Pseudomonadota bacterium | reverse complement strand
ATGCCGACCTGGGCGGCGCGAAGCCGGTTGAGGAGTAGCCGGGCGCTCACGTGGCCACTCCGGCTGCCTTGCGGAACAGGAGTGCCGAGCCCAGCCACATTCCTGCGAAAATTTCGATGAGGGCGAAGAGCATGACCGGCGGTGGCGGCTCCATCGCCCCGATCCCGTAGGCCAGCACGGCGATTCCCACGAGCGCCTGCGCGGCTGCCGCAACGGTCATCGCCCGGGCCATCGGCTCGGCCTTGCCGCGAGCGACAATCGTCCCTGCGGCCGCGATCGCCAGGATTGCGAAGAAGACGAGGTTCACGGGATTGTCCTCGTTTCCGATGATGCCGACCGCCAGGTTCACCCAGGTCGTCAGGAAGCCGGCCGCCAGCGCCAGGGCCACGCCGCCCCTGTACGCCCACGATCCCGACGCCCTGACCGCCAGCTCGTAGAGCGCCCCGGTGCCGCCGATCAGTACGGCCGCGAAGACGAAATCGCTCAGAGTCCAGTTCACGCCCTCGACCTGCAGCTTCATCGCCACGAGCGGCACCAGGATCACCGCCAGCGCGATTCCCCAGCCCACAAGTCTCCACGGAATCGCCGCTCGAATCGCTTGACCGTCCGTCATTGTCTTGCCTCCGCAACTGAATGAGGCTTCATTCTGCGCGAGAGCCGCGTGAGCGGCATGAGCAACATCTGAGGTCTTGCTGAAAAGTGACGTCGGGAAGCTTCCGATTCGAATGTTTTCACCTCGACGCGGGCAATCGCGAGCTGAGGCACGAGGACGGGGCGGTCGAGCTGAACAGCCGCTATTTCGACGCGCTCCACCTGCTCGTCAGCGAGCAGGGACGGCTGGTCTCCAAGGATCGCTTCATGGACGAGGTCTGGCGCGGCATTCCCGTCACCGACGAAGCCCTGACGCAGTGCATCCGGACGCTCCGGCGGCAGCTGGGCGACGACGCGACGAGCCCGCGCTTCATCGAGACCGTGCCCAAGCACGGCTACCGCTTCATCGCTTTCGTGGAGACGATGGACGAGCCGCCCGTTCTCGCGCCGGCGGCCGCGATGCCCGCCCGGTCGTGGCGGGATCACGTCCTTCTCGCGCTCGCGGGGATCGTGGGCGGGGGCCTGGCCGGATTCGTCGGGGGCCTGTTCTATGGCTTTGCCGGTGCTTCGCAGCCCTTGCAGCCAGGCATGGGCGCGGTTTCCGTCCTGCTGGTGCTGCTGTCGCTGACGATCCTGGTCGCGTTGATCGGGGCCGCGGGAGTCGCCTTCGGGATCGCCGTTGCCTCTTTTTCCACCGGCCGCATCGGGCCGTGGACCGTCGCCGGCGGAGCGCTGGGCGGACTGATCGTCGGGGCGTTCGTCAAGCTCCTGGGCCTCGACGCCTTCACCCTGCTGTTCGGAAGCTCGCCCGGCGACATCACCGGAGCGTTTGAAGGGTTGGTCATCGGCGGCGCGGTCGGGTTGGGCATTTGGATCGCCAGCCGAGCCGCACAACTCCGCTCCGGCACGATTGCCGCTGCGCTCGTCGGCGGGGTCGCCGGTGCGCTGATCCCCTTGCTCGGCGGCCGCCTGATGGGCGGAAGCCTGGCGCTGCTCGCCGGGCATTTCCCGGGCTCGCGGCTGCGTCTGGACTCCATCGGAAGGCTTTTCGGCGAAAGCGGTTTCGGCCCGCTCACCCAGTCGGTGACCGGAGCGTTGGAAGGCGCGCTTTTCTCCGGCTGCGTGGTGGCCGCGATGCTTCTCGCGAAGCGTCAGCTTGGAGGTCGCGCCTGACGAAAACTTATCTCCGCCCGGTTCGTTGGCAACAGCAGTAGAGGCGACTCAGATGGCTTATCTAGCCGCGGACCAGAAAGACCGCTGGAAGGCGATGGCCGGAGCGATCGCGGTTACCTCGATCCTCGGTGCTGGAATCCTCACGGGCCTCAACGTCAGGATCGTCGGCAACGCGTTCGAGAGCCCGCGGACATTCGACATTACGCTTCCCAAACTTCCGCCGCTCGAGCCTCCCCCCAGGGAACAGCCGAAGCAGGCGAAGACGGACGAGGGCGCTCCCGCCGCGCCCAAGGCCTCGCCGATCGTCGCGCCAAAGCCCAAAGTGAAGCTTCCGACGAAGCAGGTCATAGCTGCCGCCGCCGAGGCGGGGAGCGGAAATTCCTCGTCGAACGGCCAGGGCGGGATCGGCACCGGCACGGGTGCGGGCGGAAGCGGCAATGGCCTCGGAGACGGTGGCGGGATCACGCCGGCCCGGCTGGTCCGCAACCTCTCGCGGTCCGATTACTGGCGGCTGACCGGAGGACGGCTCGCGGCCGGATCCGCCGGCCTCGCGATCGGCGTGGACACCAGGGGCCGCGTCCATTCGTGCGTGGTCGAGCATTCGAGCGGCGACGCCCTCATCGATTCAGGACTCTGCCCCCTGGTCGCGGCGCGGCTGCGGTTCCGCCCCGCGCTCGATTCAAGCGGACGCCGGATCCGCTTCTACACCCACTATCTTGCAACCTGGCGGCGCTGATCAGCGCGCAGCCACCTCGCCGCCCGCCGAAGCCAAGTTGGCCAGCGCCTTCTCGTCCCAGCCGTAAACGTCGTCGAAATAGGTCACTGACGATCCGGTCGGCACCGCGGTCATGTAGACCACGAACACGGGCACGGGCCTGTCGAGCGGGACCTTGATGTCCGGCGCGTCCGAAGTCGCGTGAAGCTCATGCCCGAACAGCCAGCGCCCGAGCCGGGCGGCATCTTCCAGCCTGATGCAGCCGCCGCTGTACAGGCGCGTATCCTTCTCGAGCAGCTCCCTCCGGATTGTGTCGTGAAGATAGACGCCGAAGGGATTGGTGAAGGTATATTTGACCTTGCCGAGGAAATTCTCCGGTCCGGGCAGCTGCCGAATGCGGATCTCGACGCTGCCGTCCTTGACGCCCTTCCAATCGACAGTGCTGGGATCGACCACCGTCGCATTGTCGCTCCAGTTGGAAAGCACCTGGTAGCCGCGGGTTTCCAGGTAGCTGAGCCCATATTCGTCGACGAACTTGCCCACGTCGTCCCAGGCAAGGTCCGGCGGCACGTTCCAGTACGGATTGAGCGACGCATAATGGAGGTAGCCCGCCATCGTCGGCGTCTTGCGGTCCGGCCGCTCCTGCCCGACCACGACCTTCATCGAATCCACCAGCTTGTCGTCGTCGTACATGTACAACCGCTGTGAGGCGGCATTGACGATGATGTAGCGCTGCCCTGACGGCAGGATTCGCGCCCTCTCCAGGTTGAGCCGGAGGAGGTCCCGCTGCTTGTCGTCGGCGTACTTGCCCGTGACCAGCGCCGTCCGAAGCTGGACATAGTTGGGGTTCATCCACTCCATGCCCGCCACGAACTGCTTGAGCGACGGCGCCCTCGCCGCGATCTGGAGGATACGCAGTGGCGACGGCGGCCCAAGCCGAAGCGCCGGATCGACATATTGGAGCGCGGTGGTCGGAAAGCTCCTGAGATCGCGCGCATAAGCGGCGAATTCCTCGCTTAGCAGGCGGTCGGCCTTGCGGACGTCCCGCTTGCTGCCGCCGCTTGCCTCGCGGAGCGCGTTGCGGATCTCGTCCGGCTTGTAGCTTTGCGGGTCGAGCCCATCGACGCTCGCGGTGCTTAAAAGCGCGAGTAACGCCTGCGCAGCTGCAGTCGGCTGACCGCCCTCGAACCAGACGGGCTTGTCCTGCCGGACTTCATAGAAGTCGTCGACGGACTGGCCGCTCGGGACGAACGCGGTCGCGGCCGCTGCCTCCGCTGGAGAGGCGGACACAAGCGGCGCCGCTGCAAGTGATGCAACGGCGCCGAATATGATCGAGAACTGGCGCACCGGATGAATACCGGTGCGCTCTTTACGCCAGAATGTCACGTCTCTTCGTTATCCGCGTTCGCCGCTGCGCACCGGAGCCGGATAGGTCGGTGCCGGAGCTGCCGCAGGCGGCTGACCCGGATAATATTGGCCGTTGTAGATGTATCCATCCACCTGGCCGTCGTTGTTGCGGTCGGCCCAGACTGCGCCGGCAAGCCCGCCGACGGCAGCGCCGATCACCGCGCCCTGGATGACGCTGAGGCCGGGGATGGCTGCGCCTGCAACCGCTCCGACACCGGCGCCGATGGCCGCACCCGTGGCAACGCGGCCGAGGGTGTTGTCGTAACCGGCCGGGGTCCCGGCATAATATTGGCCGTTGTAGACGTAGCCGTCGACATAGCCGTCATTGTTCTGGTCGGCCCAGATGGCACCCGCAAGGCCGCCGATCGCCGCACCGGCGAGCGCGCCTTCGGCAACGCTGACGCCGGGAACAACCGCTCCGACCGCCGCGCCGCCGACTCCGCCGATTGCCGCGTCCTGCGCGACCTGGGGGTTCGTAGCGCATGCGGCAAGCGTAGCCGTTCCGGCGAGGATCGCCGCCAACATGGATTTCTGCATCGTCTTTCTCCCGTGTAGTTGATCAACCGGACCATGCCCCGGGACCCGCGTGCCCCCGGCGGCGGTGCATGTCACATCGCCCGAAACGACGCTTGCGGCATAACGTTCCGGCATCGCTACAATGCTTGACCGGTCCTGCGGTTGCAGGCACGACCCCGCTATCGATCAGAGTCTGACGCCAAGATGAACCGTTCCGCTAAAGCAACGATTTTTCACAATCCCATGTGCGGCACCTCTCGAAAGACGCTCGACATCCTCCGCGATTCCGGGCGCGACGTGTGGATTCGCGAATATCTGAAGGACCCGCCGACCCGCGACGAGTTGAAGGCTCTTTACGATAAGGCGGGGATCGCGCCTCGGGACGGCCTCCGGGCCAAGGAGCCGCTCGCGGCCGAACTCGGGCTTCTCGACGCCGGCGTCGACGAAGACACGATCCTGGATGCGATGATCGAGCACCCGATCCTGATCGAGCGCCCCCTCGTGGAAACCGAAAAAGGCGCCCGCCTCTGCCGCCCCCAGGACAAGGTCCGCGAGATCCTTTGACCATTGCAGTGCCCGTGCGAAGGCAGGTGTCCAGACCCGGGCTGGAGCTTTAGCGTAAGCCCGGTAACTTTGCGGGGTGAAGCGTGGTTTCGTGTGCATCATGGCGATCGGCCGCAACGGTACGATCTACATCGGCGTGACGAGCGATTTCGCGAAGCGCTCGTGGGAACATCGCAATGGCATCGTTCCCGGGTTCACGAAGAAATACCGCTGCAAGCTGCTCGTCTGGTACGAGGTGCATGAGGATTTGCAGGACGCACGTTTGCGCGAACTCCAGATGAAGAAGTG
>JBKPOU010000080.1:0-6646 GCA_046733255.1 Pseudomonadota bacterium | reverse complement strand
GCCCCGGTCGCCTGGCTCATCGATTCGAGCTCCGACCGCGACCTTGCGAGGACCTCGACGAAGCGGGCCGAGCGTTCGTCGCCGGCCTCGGCAAAGGCCGCGAAGCGCTGTTCGAGCTCGATCAGCGTCCGTTCGATCTCCGCGATCATGCGCTGCGACGCTCGCTCCTGCTCTGCCATACGCGCGGACAGAGAATCGAGAGCGCCGCTGGCCGCTTCGACATTGCTTCCGAGCGCTTGCGCGGCGTCCACTCCCGCACGCCCGATCCCGGCGGCCGCCTGGTTGACGAGCGCGGTGACCGCCGCCGCCTGGACGTCGATCCCATTGCGGATTTCGTCCAGGGTCTCGCCTGTACGGTCGAGAAGCGCTTCGACAGCGGTCGAAAATCCTGATTCCGCCTCACTGACCCGGACGGCCGCGGCTGCGCCCGCGCTTTCGATGTGGGTCAAGTGGGCGACGAGGCGCTGGGCGGCGCCTGAAACGATCTCGTCAGCTTCGCGGGTCCGCTCCGAAAGCTCAGCGAGCTGCTGGTCGAACTGGGCAGTCCGGGTCGCCGTTTCCATCGCCGCGCCGCGAAGCTGCTCGGAAATGGACCGCGCGTGACTTTCAGCCTTGGGCAGGTCTTCGAGGAGGACCGCAATGTCGGTCCGGGCGGATTCCGCGGCGCGGTCCAGCGCGTCGCCCTGGCGCACCAGATTCTCGGTGCTCGAATCGAACTGGCGGGTGATGCCGCCGAGCTTGCCGGTCGCTTCGTCGCCGAGCTGCATCAGATGGTTGCCGATCATCGTCAGCTCGGACCGGCTGTCGTTGATCCTCTGCGACAGGACGGCGAGCAGCGCCTCCAGCGACCGCGCTTCCGTCCGCATCGCAACGACAGAGCGAGTAAATCTCTCGGCTTCCTTCCTCCGCGTCCGGCCGAACGTCATCCAGACCAGCCCGAACACCGCGAGCGGACCGCTGGCGATCGCCAGCCATTGCGCGAACTGGGGCGACGTAAGCGATGCATTGCCGAGGACTCGTCCGGCCGACCATGCCGCGAACGCCGTCCAGGCGACGGCGAGGAGGATGAGCGCTGCAGCAAGGACAGTTCGTCCTTCGGGACTCGCCGGAGAGTCGTCGGCCTTGCTCTCGTCCCATTGGACCCGGTCGAAGCTTTGGTCGGGAGCGGCAGCGTCGCTCTGGGCCGGCGGAATCTCCGCCACCGGTTGTTCCGGGGACGCAGCATAAGGGCGGATCACGGTCATGGAGGGCAGTTTACCATCTTTGTTCCGGCAAGAAAGCGATTAGAACCGCTTCCGGACCGATTGGCAGAACTGCCGGACAAAGGGGGATGGCGAATGGCTTTGGGGGCGCTGATCGCCGCCTATCTCGAGGACGATAGCGGATCGCTTCGAGCGCTTCTGCCGATCGCGGGCCGCACCCTCCTCGAATATCAGGTCCGATGTGCCGCCGCTGCCGGTGCCGCGCCGATCGTCGTCATCGTCGACCGAATCCCGATCGCCTTGAATGAGGTGCTCCACCGCCTTCAGCAAGACGGCCTTCCGGTGATCACGGTCAGCGACGGCGCCGAGGCCGCGAGCCGCTTCGAGGCCGGGCAGCTCATCCTCCTGATCGCCGACGGCCTGGCTCCGCCGCCCGAGCTGGTCGCAACCATCGCGGAGGAGCAGGAGCCGGCGATCGTGACACTGCCGGATGATGCTGCTCACGAAAGGTTCGAAAGGATCGACGGAGCAAACCGCTGGGCCGGCGTCGCGATCGTCGATTCGCAGATGCTCGGTGCGACCGCGGCGATGCTCGGCGACTGGGACCTGCAATCGACCTTGCTGCGCCGAAGCCTGCAGGGCGGCGCTCGCACCGTCCCGCTCGCGCCCGGCGCCGGCGAGCCGCTGCTCGCGGAAACCAGCGACGATCTCGCAGATCTCGAACGGAATTTGATCGTCGCCTCGCGGGAATCCCGCCGCGACTGGGCAAGCCGCTACGTCCTGCCGCTGGCCGAGGAATTCGCCACCGAAAAGTTGATCGAGACCCGAATGCGCCCGGAATCGCTGATGCAGGCCGCGCTGGCGCTGTCAGTGGGCGGCGCCGTCGCGTTCGGATCGGGCTGGCTCCTGACCGGCCTCGTCCTCCTCGTGCTTTCGACGCCGTTGCCGCTGATAGCCCGGCGTTTGGCAGCGCTTCGGCTGAAGCCGATGCCCGCCCGCTCGCTTGTTCGACGCTTGCTGTGGCCCGCCGCCGGCGTAGCTGCCATCGCTCTGGGGTGGTGGCAGGCGGGGCACGGGGCAGGGTGGGGGGCACTTTTCGCTGCCGCGACGGCCGTGGCCTTCGCCGAGGCGGCTCGAATCGAGCGCGGAAGGCTCGAAATTCCCGGCGACATCTGGTTGCTGTCGAGGCGCAACGCGATCATCGCCGCCATCCCTTTCGCTTTGTTCGGGGCCTGGACCATTTATCTCGTCGCGATCGCGATCTACGCCGGAGCGTCTTTCTTTGTGGCCCAGCACGTGAACCATCAAATCGCAACCGAGTTGACGCGGCATTAACCGGAATCGGATAATCCAGACCAATGGTGCCTGTTGAATGGCCGATTGCCGCCACCGATGAGGGCGAGGGGCGCGGTCCTGCACGACGTGCGGGCCGCGGGCGGCTGCGCACTGCGCGGGCCGACTTTTTCCTCGATCCGCGGTCGCGCCTGACCGAGCAGGAGCGCGCCCTGATGACGGGGATGCTCGCCGACCTGGTCAACTCGGTCGCGGACGAATTCCGAACCGCGCTTGGTTCCTCCGAACCTGCCAATGACGAGGGCGAACAGCTGTTCGACCGTCTTCGCGCCGCCGGGCTACTCGATATTCCGGATCTGGTCGCCTTGCTCCTTCGCCATGCCGAGGAAGAGCATATCTCCGCCGGAATCCGGGCTGCGCGCGGCGGCGCAAAGCTTCGGTTCCTGCAATCGCTCGTCAGCGACCAGGATTTGGAGGTTTCTGCCGCGGCGATGGCGCTGATCCTGGCGATTGGACGGCGCCGCGACCGATTCGGTGGGCCGCGCGTGGCGTTCGACGATATCTCCGCCGAGGCAGCGAGTGCGCTGGTCAATGCAATCGCCGCCGGGCTTCGCGACGGCCTTCTGAAGCGCCTCTCGTCCGCCGAAGCCGACGAAAAGCTGGTCGGTGCAGTGCGAACCGTCCTTTCCCAGCACGATGAAAGCAACCGGCTCGAGGCGCGGCTGTTCGACCTTGTGCACGCCCTCGACCGGGCCAGGCGCGTTGATGAAGCGCTCATCCGGTCCGCGCTCGAGGAAGGCGAAGTCTCGCTTCTCGTCGAGCTACTCGGGCGGAGCGCCGGGATCGGCTTCGAATCGACGTGGGAATATTTCAACGGCGGGGCAGGAGACCTGGCCCTGCTCCTCCGGATGAGCAGCTTTTCGCGCACCCTTGCGGGAGAAGTCGTCGCTCGGGTCGCCGACGTCGTCGGAAGCGATGCGGAAACGGAAATCGGCGCCTTCGATGCCTTGACCGAAGATGAAGTGGACAGCGCGCGCAAGTGGCTTCGTCTCGATCCAACCTATCGCGTCGCCATCGAAACGATGGGCCGGAGCGATGGCTAGCTTCCCGTCCGACACGAGGCCGGTCCTGGGCCGGGTCGATTCGAAAGGGCGCCTGATCTCGGCCGATGCTCAGCTAGAAAGGCTGCAGGTTGAGGCCGGGTCGCGCATTGGAGCCACGCTCGCGCTGCCTCAGCTGGCGGGTGTCGCGCGGGTCGCGCAGAGGCTTCGAATCCCAGTGTCGCGGCGAGTTCTCGCTGCCGGCGGGGAGCAGGATATCGACATGTGGGTTCGCGCCGTTCCCGAAGGTGATGAAGTGGCCCTGAGCATCGAGCAATGGACATCCCGGCCCGCGTCCGCGCCGCGGCTGGCTGCTATTTCCACGATCGACGACGAGGCGCTCACTCCGGAGCCGCTCGCCTGGTCGGTTGACGAGCAGTTGCGCCTGATCAGCATTTCCCCGCCTTTCGCCGGGCTCCTTGAGCTGGAGGTCGCGGACGCCGCCGGCCAGTCGCTGACGAAGCTGTTCCGCCTCGAAGAGGATGAAGAGGGCCAGATGCCGCTCCTGGACGCGCTGGCATCGAGAAGCGAATTTTCCGGCCAGAAGGTCAGTGTCCGCTCGACCGGCCAGGAACTCATCTTCGATGGCACCGCGATCCTCGGCCCCGATGGCGTTTTCGCGGGCTTCGAAGGTTCGGCGACCGTTGGAGACGCACCGGTGGCGGCAAACGACCGCCCGGCGCTCGATCCGGCGGTCCAGACGGCGCTTCGCTCGCCTCTCGACCGGATCGTCCAGTCAGCCGAGGAGATGAGCGCCAGCACGGACAGCGGTGTCAGTGAAGACTATGTCGCTTACGCCGCCGACATCGCCGCAGCCGCGAGGCATCTCCTCTCGGTGATCCGTTCCCTTGGGGAGCAATCTGATTCACAGGGCGGCGGCCAGGTCGATCTCGCCGAGCTCGCGAATGAAGCGGTGGGGCTGGTCGAGACCGCCGCAAAGGAGCGTGGGATATTTCTCGCGCTGGAACGGATCGGCAGCCTTCCCGCGCGCGGCGAGTCGCGGAGCATCGTCCAGATTCTCGTGAACCTCGCCGGCAATGCCGTTCGCCATGCGGCGCCGGGGACCGCCGTCAAGATCAGCTTCGAGCGCTCGGAGCATGCGGCGATGGTCCATGTCGCCGACGACGGCCCCGGAATCGACCCGGCGGACCAGGAGCGCATCTTCGAGCCCTTCCAGAAAGGCGCGAAGGAGGGCGAAGGAAGCGGTCTCGGCCTCGCCATCGCCCGCAGGCTCGCGCGGGCAATGGGCGGCGAGATCCAGCTCAGGAGCGCGCCCGGCGAAGGGTCGCGCTTCACGCTCGTCCTCGCCGCCGCTTAGGCTTCGGCCCTATCGCTTTCCCACCGGAACGTAGTCGCGCTGCGTGTGGCCGACGTAGAGCTGCCGCGGGCGGCCGATCTTCTGCTCCGGATCGGAGATCATCTCGTTCCACTGCGCGACCCAGCCGACGGTGCGGGCGAGCGCGAACAGGGCGGTGAACATGTCGGTCGGAAAGCCGATCGCGTTGAGGATGACGCCCGAATAGAAATCGACGTTGGGGTAGAGCTTCTTTTCGATGAAATAATCGTCGTTGAGAGCGATGTGCTCGAGCTCCTTGGCCACGTCGAGGACCGGGTCGGTGATGTTGAGCTCTTTCAACACCTCGTCCGCGGTGGCCTTCATCACCTTCGCTCGCGGGTCGAAATTCTTGTAGACGCGGTGGCCGAAGCCCATCAGCCGGAATGGGTCGTCCTTATCCTTGGCTCGCTCGATGTAGCGCGGGATGTTCTTCGTGTTCCCGATCTCGCGGAGCATGTTGAGCGCAGCCTCGTTGGCGCCGCCGTGCGCGGGTCCCCACAGGCACGCGATCCCGGCGGCGATGCACGCGAAAGGGTTCGCTCCGGAAGATCCGGCCAGCCGCACGGTCGAGGTCGAGGCATTCTGCTCGTGATCGGCGTGGAGGATGAATATCCGCCGCATCGCATTCTCGACGATCGGGTTGATGGCATAATCCTCGGCCGGGACGCCGAATGTCATCCGCAGGAAATTCCCCGTGTAAGTTAATGAGTTGTCGGGATAGAGGAACGGCTGACCGACCGAATATTTGAACGCCATCGCAGCGATCGTCGGCATCTTGGCGATCAGCCGGTGCGACGCGATCATCCGCTGCTCGGGATCCGTGATGTCCGTGCTGTCGTGATAGAAGGCCGAAAGCGCCCCAACCACGCCGCACATGATCGCCATCGGGTGCGCGTCGCGGCGGAAGCCGCGATAGAATGTCATCAGCTGTTCGTGCAGCATCGTGTGGCGCGAGATGGTGTAGGTGAAATTGTCGAGCTCGCCGGCGCTCGGAAGCTCGCCGTGGAGCAGCAGGTACGCCACTTCCATGAACGTCGACTGCTCGGCGAGCTGGTCGATCGGATAACCTCGGTGGAGCAGTATTCCCTTCTCGCCGTCGATATAGGTGATCTTGCTCTGGCAGCTGGCCGTCGAGGTGAAGCCCGGATCGTAAGTGAACATCCCGGTCTCGCTGTAGAGCTTGCGGATGTCGACGACCTCGGGCCCTACCGATCCCTCCATCACCTGATAGTCGAAATCTCCCTTCGGGGTCTTGAAGGTGACGGCGTCGCTCATTCCTGTGGCTCCAAAATCTGGTCGTCTATTCTCATCAGGCTCTCGCCCTGCCCGAGCAGGGCGAGCACGTCAAAAATCCCCGGACTGGTCGTCCGCCCGGTGAGCGCCGCTCGAAGCGGCTGCGCGAGCTTGCCAAGCTTCACGCCCTCCTGCTCGGCGACGGCGCGGATGCACTGCTCCAGCCCGTCGTGGTCCCAACCGTCGAGCCCCGAGAGCGCTAGATGCGCCGCCTTCAGCAGGGACCGGCTTTCCGGCGTAAGCAGCGCGCTCGCCGCGTCGTCCACCTCGAGCGGGCGCTTGTCGAACAGGAATCGGGCGCCGTCCGCCAGCTGGTCGAGTGTGTGGGCCCGGGCCTTCAGCTCCGGCATCGCCTTGACCAGCACGTCGCGCTGGTCCGCGGTGAGCGCGGTCCCGATCCTGGGCGCGACGAGCTGCGCCAG
>JBKPOU010000079.1:0-25659 GCA_046733255.1 Pseudomonadota bacterium | reverse complement strand
CCCGAGCTCATCATCCCGAGAGTGCCCGTTTATGGCGACCTCGGTCCGACGATAATGCTTTCACCGGAACGGGGACATCGGCTGATTCTACGGTTCGTCCCCAACGATCTGGGCAAGGCGAGGTTCGAAGGCGAGAGGCTGCAGCGCGAGGACAAAAATCTCGTCGTCTATCGTTACGACGCGAAAATCGTCTTTCATCCCCTGCCGCGATAAGGCTGCACGCCTTGATCGGGCAGCCAAAGCCCTTCGGGGGGCGCGCCGCTTTGCCAGAAGACGTCGATCGGCATTCCGCCGCGCGGATACCAATAGCCGCCGATGCGCAGCCAATTCGGCTTCATTTCGTCTGTCAGGCGCTTCCCGATTCCGACGGTGACGTCCTCATGGAACGCGCCGTGGTTGCGGAAGGAGCCGAGGAACAGCTTCAGGCTCTTGCTCTCGACGATGGTTTCGCCTGGCGCATAGTCGATGACGAGGTGAGCGAAGTCCGGCTGGCCGGTGATCGGGCACAGCGACGTGAACTCGGGCGCGGCGAACCGGACCAGGTACAACTCGCCCGGGCGCGGGTTCGGTACGTAATCAAGGGCCGCCTCGTCCGGCGCGGCGGGCAGGGCGCTGTGCTTGCCGAGGTGCTTCGGGTCCATCGCCGCGGCTCTTACGCCGCAGTCTCGCATTCGGGCAACGCCCAGTCGATCGCCGCCAGCCCGCGCTCCTCCAGGAAGGCATTGGCCTTCGAGAAATGCCGGCAGCCGAAGAAACCGCTGTGCGCGCTCAGCGGCGAAGGATGCGGCGCCTTCAGCACCAAATGCTTCGATGTGTCGACGAAGCCCGCTTTCTTCTGCGCGTAACTCCCCCACAGCATGAACACGACGGGCTCAGGCTTCCCATTCACGAGCCGAATGACCGCATCCGTGAACTTCTCCCAGCCGCGGTCGCGGTGCGATGCCGCCTGGCCCATCTCGACGGTCAGGACGCTGTTCAGCAGGAGCACTCCCTGCCTCGCCCAATGCTCGAGGAATCCGTGGGGGCTCGGCCTGAGGCCGATGTCGCTCTCGAGCTCCTTGAAGATGTTGACCAGGCTGGGCGGCGGGCGGACGCCCGGCATCACGGAAAAGCAGAGGCCGTGCGCCTGCCCTTCGCCGTGGTACGGATCCTGCCCGAGGATCACGACGCGCACCTTGTCGAGCGGCGTCAGGTCGAGCGCCCGGAACCAGTTCGCCGAACGCGGGAAGACGGTGCGGCCCTTTTGACGCTCGTCCCGCAGGAAGCGTTTGAGCTCTGCCATGTAGGGCTGGTCGAACTCGGTCCTCAGCGGTTCGAGCCAGCTTTCATGAAGCTTGATGTCGGGCCGGGTCGCCATCGGGCCCTTTTGTCGCCTATCCTCGGCAAATGGAATCGCTCGTTTCAACCCAATGGCTGGCCGAGCATCTCGGCGAACCCGACCTGGTCGTCGTCGATTCGAGCTGGCACATGCCGTCGACGGGACGGAGGGGCCGCGACGAGTATCTGCAGGCGCATATCCCGGGTGCCCGCTTCCTCGATATCGACGCAGTCAGCGACACATCGAGCCCGTTGCCGCACATGCTTCCGTCCGCGGAGGATTTCGAGCTGGCGATGGAGGCGATCGGCGTCGGCCGGCACGACGGGATCGTCGTCTATGACAATTCGCCGCTGCACAGCGCCGCACGCGGCTGGTTCACGCTGCGGCATTTCGGCGCCAGACGCGTCGCGATTCTCGACGGCGGCTTGCAGAAATGGGTTGCCGAAGGGCAGCCAACGGAAAGCGGGGAGGCCGAGCCACGGGCCGCTAGCTTCGATGCGGCGCAACGGGCGGAGGAGGTCGTGACAAAGGAGCAGATCCTCGCCCGGCCTGGCCGCGCACTGATCGACGCGCGGGGAACGCCGCGCTTCGAAGGCACCGAGCCGGAGCCTCGTCCGGAATTGGCGTCGGGCCATATCCCCGGCGCCCGCAATATCCCCTATTCGGCGCTGTACAATGACGACGGCACCTTCAGGAGCCCCGATGAGCTTCGGGCCCTTTTCGACAAAGCGGGCGCTGACGCTGGGCAGCCCTTTGTCGCAAGCTGCGGCTCCGGAGTGACGGCCGCGGCCCTAATCTTCGCGGCGCATCTCCTCGGCAGTGACGCGGGGCAGCTCTACGATGGCAGCTGGACCGAGTGGGGCGCCGACCCGGAAGCTCCGAAGGCGCTGGGCCCGGCCTGATTAGCGGCTGAAAATCCGCTGGAGGTCGTCGAGCCCGTTCCTGAGTTCGTCTGCGATGACGCGGAGGGCAGTGACGCTCGCGTCCAGCCCTTGCTCGCGCTGGAACGACACGGCTTCCAGACCCGCCGTGGCTGCGAACACGAGTTCGGCTGAGCGACGGTCGAAGCAGCGTTTCGCTGCTTCGGCCGCGCTCTCCCACCGCACAGAAATCTGTTCGTCGAAATCGTCTGCCGGGCCGCCGCCGAACTCGTCGACGACTCGAAGCGCGCTCCTGAGGCTCGCGAGCCGCGTGACCGGCTCCGGGTGCAGCCGCTCTGAAGGTTGAGGGGCGGGCGCTTCTGCAAAGAGATGCAACATGCAGCCGCTTGTCGGCCGCATATGCCTAAGAAAGTGTTAACGCGGCGGCGTTGCGGATACGGGTTAGGCCCCGCTGCCCGGCGAGATGTCGCGCAGGATCCAGCCGCGCTGCGGGATAGTCTCGATGAACTCGGCGCCGCCCGACGCGCTCCGAAGCTTCTTGCGGAGCTTGGAGATGAATACGTCGATGATCTTGGGCTGCGGCTGGTCGTCGGCGCGGCGGTAGAGGTGCTTCAGCAGCATCGCCCGGGTGACGACGTTGTTGCGCGCGAAAGCCAGAAGTTCGAGCACGCGATATTCCATCTCGGTGATCCCGATCGGATTGCCGTCGATCCGGATCAGCCGCTGCACCTGGTCGACCGCAAGGCGGCCGCCGCAAAGGGTTTCGGGCATTTCGCCGCCCGAAGCCCGAAGCGACGATAGGAGCCGCGACGCAGCTTCTTCGCTTTCCTCCGGCGAAACGCTTCCCGGCGACCCTATCAGCGCCTGCTGAATTTCCGCGAGCGCCTTGTGCGCTTCCTCGACCAGCCGCGAGCCTTCCTCGAAGCGGCGCCGCGACCGGTCGAGCATCGACTCGATCTCGACGAGCCGGGTTGAGAGCGTTTCTTCAGCCATCGTGGGCCTTGGGCCTTTCGCTCAGGGCACCTGCGCGGAAGCGACCTGGCTGTCGCTCTGCGGTGCCGCAATGATCGCCTGGGTCGTCGGCCCCATGTCGACGACATCGGTGTGGGGGTCGCCTGCGACCGAACGCGCGCCGAGCGCGACATGGTCGCGGCCAGCCTGGTCGAGCAGGCTCGATTCCGAGAGCGGCCGCGGGGCCGGGCCGCCGAACAGGGCCTCGACGGCCTGCTGCTGCGAATCCTGCGGGCTGCTGGTGACCGTGCCGGCAACCGGCGGTGTCAGGCTGTAGTCCGGCGGGATGATCAGCGGCGCATTGCGCGCGACCGCGAACTCGTCGGGGGTCTTGGCGCTTTTGTGCGCACAAGCCCCGAGCGCAATCGCCGGGATGAGCAGAAGAAGGTGGCTCTTACGCATTTTCGACGGACTCCTTTGGTTCCTCGCTTCGCGCCAGGAACGCGCGCAGTAACAGTATCGCGACGCCGATGCTAATCGCAGCATCGCCGACATTGAAGACCAAAAACGGGCGGAACGTCCCGAAGTGAAGGTCGGCGAAGTCGACCACGTAGCCGTGACGGGCCCGGTCGAGGATATTGCCGAGCGCTCCGCCGAGGATCATCCCGAGCGCCGCCTGGTCCCAGCGGTGCTTTTCGCGGCCGATCCACACCGCCACCGCAATTGCGATCGCGCTGGTCACTGCAACCAGCATCCAGCGGCCGACCTCGGTCGTCGCGTTGAACAGGCCCAGCGAGATGCCGTTATTCTCCGTCCAGGTCAGGTTGAAGATCGGCAGCAGGTAGATCTGTCCGACCGCCTCGAGGTGAAGCGGCCCTGAAACCGCCCATTTCACCAGCTGGTCGAGCGCAAAGACGACCAGCGCGACCGCAAAGCCGAAGGAGCGGGATTTCACTGGCACCCCCTCCCGTCACCCTGAACTCGTTCCAGGGTCCATTTCGTCAGCGGCACGGGGGTCTCCGGAATGGATGCTGAAACAAATTCAGCATGACGGCTACGCATCCACAAACTCCTGGCACCGGTCGCACAAGGCGCCGTCATCCTCCACATCGGGCAGACATCGCCAGCAGCGCCCGCATTTATTGTTCTGGGTCTCTGCGATCTTCAGCGTGTCGCCCTGATGAACCGTCGACGAAATGAACAGCTCGGCCAGCAGGTCCGGCGCGGCGGGAAGATCGGGCAGAGTCACCTCCGCCTCCAGGCTCGATCCGATGACCTTCTCGCGGCGCAGCGGCTCGATGGCTTCGGTAACCGTCGCCCGAAGGGAGCGCAGGCTCTTCCAGCGTTCGGCGTCGACCCGAAGTTCGGGCGCGAGCTGGATGTTCGGCCATTCCAGAAGATGGACGCTGCCAGCGTCCGGGAATCTCGTCCCCCACACTTCTTCGGACGTGAAGACGAGCACCGGCGCCGCATAGCGGATGAGCGCTTGGAACAGCAGGTCCAACACCGAGCGATAGGCCTTGCGGGTTTCCGACTGCACGCCGGTCAGCGCATTGACGTCGCAGTAGAGCACGTCCTTGCGGATATCGAAGTAGAACGCCGAGAGGTCCTCGTTGCAGAACTCGGTCAGCGCTCGCACGTAATCGTTGAAATCGAACGCCTGGATGTCGTGATGGAGGCGTTCGTCCAGGTCGCTCAAAAGGCCGAGCATATAGCATTCGAGCTCAGGCATGTCGGCCGGCGCGACGCCTTCGTCGCTGCCGTCGAAGTCCGACAGCGCGCCGAGCAGGTAGCGAAACGTGTTCCTGAGCTTGCGGTACTGGTCCGCGACGCCGCTAAGGATTTCCTTCCCGATCCGGTGATCCTCGGTGAAGTCGACCGACAGTGCCCACAGCCGAAGGATGTCGGCGCCATAGTCCTTCATCAGGTCGAGCGGGCTGATCGTGTTGCCGAGGCTCTTGGACATTTTCATGCCCTTGGCGTCCATCGTAAAGCCGTGGGTCAGCACGGCGTCAAAGGGCGCGCGTCCCCGGGTGCCGCAGCTTTCCAGCAGCGACGACTGGAACCAGCCGCGATGCTGGTCGGAACCTTCGAGATAGAGGTCGGCCGGCCAGCGCTGGTCGGGCCAGCGTCCGCTCTCGAGCGTGAAGACGTGCGTGCAGCCGCTGTCGAACCACACGTCGAGGATGTCGCCGACCATCTCGTAGTCGTCGGGGTTGCGGTTGCCGAGAAAGTGGCCCGCATTGGCCGCATCCCATGCGTCCACGCCGCCCTCGCGGACGGCCTCGACGATGCGGTGGTTGACCTCGGCATCGACGAGAAGCTCGCCGGTCTTCTTCTCGACGAAGAGAGCGATCGGGACGCCCCAAGCACGCTGGCGGCTGATGACCCAGTCGGGCCGCTGCTCGACCATCGATCCCAGGCGGTTGCGGCCCTTTTCGGGAACGAAGCGCGTCGCGGCGATCGCATTCATCGCCAGCTCGCGAAGCGTCGGCTTGCGGTCGTCCAGCACCTCGTTTGGCTCGCCGCCTTCATTCTCCCAGCGCTGCTCGGCGCGGGTCAGCGGCGACAGGTGCATCAGCGGATTGTCCATGCCGATGAACCATTGCGGTGTGCAGCGGTAGATGACCTTGGCTTTCGACCGCCAGCTGTGCGGGTAGCTGTGCATGAAGTCGGCGCTTGCGGCGAGCAGCGCGCCGGCATCGCGAAGGTCCGAGCAGATCGGCCCGTCAGGCGCGTTGAACTTGGCGTTGATGACCGAGCCTTGCCCGCCCAGCCACGGCCAGTCGGGGCGGTAGAAACCGCCCGCATCGACCGCGAACACCGGGTCGATGCCGTTGGCTTGGCACAGCTCGAAATCGTCCTCGCCATGGTCGGGCGCCATGTGGACGAGGCCCGTGCCCTGGTCGGTGGTGACGAAGTCCCCGGGCAGGAACGGCCGCGGCTTGGCGAAGAACCCGCCGAGCTTGTGCATCGGGTGGCGGGCGATAGTGCCGGCGAGCTGTGTGCCCTTGTAGCGCTTGCCTTCGCGCTTCCACGGTTCGGGCGTGTTTTGATCCTGGATTACGCCGTCGACCTTCTCGTAGGCGATGCGAAGCCAGAACTGCGGCAACAGCTGCTCAGCAACAAGGAAGGTGCGATCCTTCCAAGTGAAGGCGACGTAGTCGACCTCTGGATTGTACGCGATGCCCTGATTGACTGGGATCGTCCACGGCGTGGTCGTCCAGACCACCGCGTACGCGCCCTTCAGCTCCTCAATTGGGCTCTCGACGATCTCGAACGCGACATCGATCTGCGTCGAGACGATGTCCTCATATTCGATCTCGGCCTCGGCGAGCGCGGTCTTCTCGACCGGCGACCACATGACCGGCTTGGCGCCGCGATAGAGCTGGCCGGTCTCGGCGAACTTGAACAGCTCGGAGACGATCGTCGCCTCGCTCTCATACTGCATCGTCAAATAGGGATGGTCCCAGTCGGCGCTGATCCCGAGCCGCTTCAACTGCTCGCGCTGCACGTCCACCCAATGCTGGGCATAGGCGCGGCACTCGGCCCGGAATTCCTTGACCGGCACCTCGTCCTTGTTGAGCTTCTTCTTGCGATACTGCTCCTCGACCTTCCATTCGATCGGAAGGCCGTGACAGTCCCAGCCGGGAACGTAGGGAGCGTCCTTGCCGAGCAAGTTCTGCGTGCGCACCACCATGTCCTTGAGCACGTGGTTCAGCGCATGGCCGATATGCATGTCGCCGTTGGCGTAGGGCGGGCCGTCGTGGAAGATGAACTTCTCGCGGCCCGCGCGGGCACGCCGAAGCTCGCCGTAGAGGTCCTGTTCCTCCCAGCGGGCAAGGATCGCCGGCTCCTTCTGCGGCAGGCCGGCCTTCATCGGGAAGTCGGTCTTGGGAAGGAATACGGTCGGCCGGTAGTCGGGTTTATCGGGCGCGTCGGACATTCCGGCGCGGCTCTAGCGGGCGGTTTGCGGAATGCAAACTAGGGGAGGAGAATCCGCCGCGCCTGCGCCTCGTCATCGCGCATCTGCGCCACCAGCGCATCGACGCTGTCGAATTTCGCTTCCGGACGGAGATAGGCGACGAGGTCGGTCTCGATCGTCCGGCCGTAGAGGTCGCCCTCCCAGTCGAAGATATAGGTTTCGAGGAACTCGTCGCCTTCCTCGAACGTGGGCCGGACCCCGAAGCTGGCTGCCCCGCAACGTTCGCTTCCGTCGTCCAGCCGAACCCGAACCGCATAAATCCCATAGGCGGGACGCTGGTAGCGTCCAAGCGACACGTTCGCGGTTGGAAAGCCCAGATCATGACCGCGACCGTCGCCGCGCTCCACCACCGCCTCGACAGCGAACGGCCGGGTGAGCAGGTGCGTCGCCGTCCCCGGGTCGCCCTTGGCGAGCGCCTCGCGCACCCGGCTGGACGAGACCGCCTCGCCGTCTAGCATCACCGGAGGGACCGATTCTGTCTCGATGCCGTGTGCTTTGCCCAGCTGGCGCATCGTCTCGGCGTTGCCCTTTCGCGCTCGCCCGAATGTGAAGTCCGTCCCTGTCACGACCGCTGTTACGCCGAGCCGCTTCGCGAGGATCTCCGAGACGAAATCCTCTGCGCTCGTCGTCGCCAGCGCCTTGTCGAAGTGGAACACCAGCATCGCGTCTGCGCCCGCGTGAGCGAAGAGCCGTTCGCGCTGGTCGAGGCTGGTCAGGCGGAAGGGAGGCACGTCGGGCTTGAAGAAACGCACGGGGTGAGGGTCGAACGTCGCCACGATCACCGGCCGCCGCTGGTGGAAACCCAATGTCATAGCGCGGTTCACGACCGCCTGGTGGCCGAGGTGGAATCCGTCGAAATTGCCGAGCGCGATCACTCCTCCACGGAGGCTTTCGGGCAGCGGCTGGTCTGCTGTGACGCGGATCATTGCGCCTGCGGCTGTATCGGGGCACGGCAGGCTCGGCAATCTCGCCCGCGTCGACCGGCTTGACTCGCGCAAGGGCGAATCCTACATGCCTTCCATCCCGATCAACCGGTTTCCGGCGGCGCACTTGTGCGCGCGTCGGTTTTTCGTTTGGACGGGATGCCACAAGCGACGAGATAGGCCTGAACATTCCGCGCGGATTTTTTCCTCGCAAATGCCAGCGCCTGTGGAGCTGAAAGAGGATGAAGAATGGCCCGAATTGCTGGGGTTAATATCCCGTCGAACAAGCGCGTCGAAGTCGCGCTCACCTATATCCACGGAATCGGCCGAACCACGGCGAAGCAGATCATCGCGAAGCTCGGAATCGCTCCGGAGCGCCGCGTCCAGGACCTGACCGACCAGGAAGTCCTGCACATCCGCGAGGAGATCGACGCCAACCACTCGGTCGAAGGCGACCTTCGCCGCGAGACCGCGATGAATATCAAGCGGCTGATGGACCTCGCGTCCTATCGCGGGCTTCGGCATCGCCGGGGCCTTCCGGTCCGCGGACAGCGCACGCACACCAACGCGCGCACCCGCAAGGGCAAGGCGAAACCCATTGCCGGAAAGAAGAAGTAGGCTTTTTCGGCAGGCTCAATTCAGCGCTTCGACTTTGCTCGGCGCGAACGGATTTAGGGATTAGAATATGGCACGCGAACCCCAGCGCCTCCGTCGGCGGGAACGCAAGAACATCACGGCCGGCGTCGCTCACGTGAACGCCAGCTTCAACAATACGATGATCACCATCACCGACGCGCAGGGCAACGCCATCGCGTGGAGCTCGGCCGGGATGATGGGCTTCAAGGGCAGCCGCAAGTCGACTCCCTATGCGGCGCAGGTCGCTGCGGAAGATGCGGGCCGGAAGGCCGCCGACCATGGCGTTCGGACGCTCGAGGTCGAGGTGAAGGGCCCCGGGTCCGGCCGCGAGAGCGCGCTTCGGGCGCTCCAGGCCGTGGGATTCACGATCACGTCGATCCGCGACGTCACTCCGATCCCGCACAACGGGGTTCGGCCGAGCAAGCGGCGCCGGGTGTGATTCAGGGCGTTTAAGCGACGCTTCGCCACGGGGTTCGGAACGCCTCGTGGATGGACAGGTTTTCAAAGGCGGGGGACGCCCCGCCCAGGGTTAGGGACAACAGATGGCCGTCAACGCGAAGAACTGGCAGGAACTGAAGAAGCCGAACGCGCTCGAGAAGAAGCAAGCCGGGGGCGATAGCCGCCGCCGAGCGGTCTTCGTCGCGGAACCGCTGGAGCGCGGCTTCGGAATGACTCTCGGCAACTCGCTTCGGCGGGTGCTCCTCTCCTCGCTCCAGGGCGCAGCCGTGACCTCGATCAAGATCGAGGGCGCACTGCACGAGTTCAGCTCGCTCCCCGGAGTGCGCGAGGACGTGACCGATATCGTCCTCAACGTGAAGCAGATCGCTTTGAAGATGGAAGGCGAGGGCCCCAAGCGGCTCCAGCTTTCGGCGACCGGCCCTGCGGAAGTGACCGCGGGGATGATCGCCACCAGCGGCGACATCGAGGTCACCAACCCCGAGCTCGTCATCTGCCATCTCGACGAGGGCGCGACTCTCAACATGGAGCTGACCGCCGACGTCGGCAAAGGCTATCAGCCGGCAGCCGCCAACCGCCCGGTCGACGCGCCCATTGGACTCATCCCCGTCGACGCGCTCTATAGCCCGGTCCGCCAGGTCGCCTACAAGGTCGAGAACACCCGCGTGGGTCAAGAGCTCGACTACGACAAGCTCACGCTGACCATCGAGACCGACGGCACCATCGCTCCCGAGGACGCGATCGCTTATGCCGCGCGGATCCTTCAGGATCAGCTGCAGCTGTTCGTCCACTTCGACGAGGCGTCGATGCGTTCCGCTTCGGCTCCGGCGATGATCGGCGCCCCGGCGATGGCGGCGGAAACCCCGGCCGACACCAATCAGCTCAACCGCTACCTCCTCAAGAAGGTCGACGAGCTGGAGCTGTCGGTGCGCAGCGCCAACTGCCTGAAGAACGACAACATCATCTACATCGGCGACCTCGTTCAGAAGACCGAGGCCGAGATGCTCCGCACCCCGAACTTCGGCCGCAAGAGCCTGAACGAGATCAAAGAAGTGCTGGCGTCGATGGGCCTTCGGCTCGGGATGGACATCCCGGGCTGGCCGCCGGAGAACATCGAAGAGATGGCGAAGAAGCTCGAGCAGGAAATGCTCGGCTAACCAGCCGACGGGTTGAAGGGGCGGTCCCGCGTAAAACCGCCTGGCCTGGGGTACCTCGCACGGCCCCCTGACGAACGGAGAATGGACATGCGTCATCGCGTTGGCGGACGGAAGCTTCAGCGCACATCGAGCCACCGGGCGGCCCTGTTCCGCAACATGGCCGCCGCGCTGATCAAGCACGAGCAGATCACCACCACCACGGCCAAGGCGAAGGAGCTTCGCCCCTATGTCGAGAAGCTGGTGACGCTGGCCAAGAAGGGCGGGCTTTCGAACCGCCGGATCGCCCACTCGAGGATCATGGACGACGCGCAGGTGCGCAAGCTGTTCGAGGTGATCGGCCCGCGCTACGCCGATCGCAACGGCGGCTACACACGAGTCATCAAGGCGGGCATCCGTGCGTCCGACGCAGCGCCGGTGGCGGTGATCGAGTTCGTCGACCGCGACGTCGCCGCCAAGGGCCAGGACAGCGGCCCGGTAATGACCGCGGAATTCGAGGAGGCCTGAAGCCGCTTCGCAGCCTGAAGAGTCGGCTACGCTGCTCGTAATAAAGATGAACAATCGCCGACACGCGCATTCAGCGCGCGGCCACTGACGCGCCCGTAAACCTTGGGCATCGTCCGTTCCATCGTCTTGCGAACGGGGCTTGAGGAGAGTGGCCATGAAGGCTGTGAAGACTTTGGCGATTGGCGCGGTGGGTGTCCTCGCGCTCGTTGGCGCATCGGCCCCGGCCGCGGCGCAATATTATCCCGGCTACAGCTATCCCGGCAATGTCGTGGGGCAGATCATCAACTCGGTGGTCAACCCGTACGGCAACAGCCAGTACGGCTATAACCAATATGGCTACGGCTATGGCGTGAACCAGCAGGCCGCTGTCAACCAGTGTATGGCTGCGGTCCAGCAGCGGCTTCAGTACACTGGTCGCAATGGATACAACCGCAGCTACGGAAACGCGCATGTGCTTGGGATCACGAGAGTAGAGCAGCGTTCCCGTTCGACGCTTCGCGTGCGAGGCACCGCGACGAGCGGCATGGTCGGACCCTATTACCCGGGCGATGTGTACAACGGCTACAACGGCTATGGGTACGGCAGCTACGGCGCTTATGGCGGCTATGGCAATGCACAGCCCGCGGACCTGAGCTTCCGCTGCGACATCGATTATCGCGGCTACGTCCGCGATGTGGACATCGACCGCCGCTACTAACGCGCGATTACTTGGACACAGGACGCCGGGGCCCGAAAAGGGCTCCGGCGTTTTCTTTTCCTATCCAGCGGGCTTTGCGGGTGGAGCAACCGTCAAATAAGGCTGCGGAGCGCTTTCCTTGGCCGACGGCGGCGGCACCTTGTGCGGCGAGGGCGGCAGCGACTTGAGATAGGCGACAATTGCCTTGGTGTCGTCGTCGGTCAGGATCGAATAGTTGCGCCAGGGCATGATCGGAGCGAGCACGCGGCCGTCCGGCCTTTTGCCGGTCCGAAGCGCGGTCGCGATGTCCTGCTCGCTCCACTTGCCGATTCCGGCTTCCGGGTCGGGTGTGAGGTTGGGCGGATAAAAGACGCCCATTCCCGGCATGTCGAAGCCGATGGTGCCGCCTTGGAGATGCCCTTCGTCGGGCTTGGGACTGAAGCTGCCGACATTGTGGCAGTCGACGCAGCCCATCGTGGTGGTGAGATATTTCCCGCGTTCGACCGGCGAAGCGTTCGACTGTTCTGCCGCGGAAGCGGGATCAGCAGCGGCATTGGCGGTTTCGTCGGCTTGCTGACAGGCGCTGTTGAGAAGCAGTGCGGACATGAGCGCGATTGTGCGTAATTTCATCAGCCTTCCCCCGAACTGGACTGGTGCGCAATTGGCTGATTGCTCCCCAATCCGTGCGCGCAGTCAAGAGGGATAAACCACGCTTCCGTCCTCCACCCTGGCGCCCGGGGTCATCCGGGCAGGCTCGGCCCGGCCGCCGGCCATCAGGTGGAGAACGGTCCGACTGCGCGCGATCAGATAGTCGGCAATGATCCGACGGTGGCAGCGCCACCACACCGCCTCCGCGCACATGACGGCGCAGGGGCGCTCGGCCGCCAGATCGAGGAGTTGGTTCAGCGAGACAGCAAATTCGTCCGACAGCGCGTAATCGGCGTAGTTGTGAAAGCTCTGGTTCTCCCAATAGCCGTTCACTTGCGCTGGCACGTCGTGCGACTTGCCGCGAAGCCCGCCCAGGCCGGAGATGCGCGTGTAGCCGACCTGGAATGGCGCAAGCTCCGCGCCCAGCACATCCTCGTTGTACTGCGGATTGCGGCGCGACTTGGGGACGGTTCGGACATCGACCACGAACTCGGCAGGCCCGCTTCGCAGCACGTCCACGAACTCGGGAATCGAACGCGTCGAATGGCCGATCGTGAAGATTGGCGGAAGGTCGCTCACTCATCCCCAACGCGTCAACCGAGCGTTCGGGCGTACTCCTCCAGCTGTGCAGCGCAGGTGCCCCAGCCGTCCTGGAAGCCCATTTTTTCGTGGGTGTCGCGGTCCGCAGGATTCTTGTGGAGGGCGACCGCCCGGTAAAGCGTCTTGCCGCCGGCATCCGCGAGCGTGATGATCGCGGTCATTGGGAAGGACTCGCAGCCCTCACCCGTCTCCGCCGGGCGGTACCCTGGACCAAGCGCGCTGGTCCACGCAAAGCGCTCGCGCTCGACCACGTCGAGAACGCAGCCGGCGCCGCCGTGCCCCGTGTCGAAGCCGTCCGGGCCGACCATCCGGATCCGGAAAATGCCGCCGGGCCTTGGGTCGAGCTCGCACTCGCTGATCTCATAAGGCCTGGGCGCGAACCAATGCTTCAGGTGATTGGGATCCGTCTGCGCTTTCCAGACAAGGTCGATCGGCGCGTCGAGGGTGCGTTCCAGAACCAGGTCGAGGCTGTCGGCCATCGTCATTCACCATCGGCTTTCATGATCGCGAGATAGTCTTCGAGGCGGTCGATCTGAGCTTCAAGCTCCCGGCGGCGTTCAGCGAGCCAGGTTTCTGCCTCCGACAAGATGCGAGGCTCCATGCTGACCGTTCGAACGCGCCCGCGTTTTTGCGAACGGACGAGCCCGCTCGCCTCCAGCGCCTTGAGGTGCTGAAGCACGGCGGGCAGGCTCATCGTCAGCGGTTCGGCTAGCTCGCTCACGGACGCTGGCCCACGCGAGAGACGAGCCAGCATCCCGCGACGGACCGGATCGGCAAGGGCGGAAAAAGCGCGATCGAGCGCATGCGAATCGTTAAGCATAAACTTAAGTATCGCGACGCACTACACAGGTCAAGTCAGTTAAGCCATCGCTTAACTTTACTCCCACGCGGATGGTCTCTACTGGCCCGCCATGACGGTCCAACCCACCGATTCAATCCTGATCATCGACTTCGGAAGCCAAGTCACGCAGCTGATCGCACGGCGCGTGCGCGAGGCGGGCGTCTATTGCGAAATCGCCCCGTTCAACAGCGCTGAGGAAGCGTTCGGGCGGCTCGATCCTCGCGGCGTGATCCTGTCCGGCGGGCCGGCTTCGGTGATTCACGCGGAGAGCCCGCGCGCGCCGCAGTCGATCTTCGACAGCGGGCTGCCGTTGCTCGCCATCTGCTACGGCCAACAGGCTCTCCACCAGCAACTCGGCGGCGAAGTCGTCGCGTCCGACCAGCGTGAGTTCGGCCGCGCATTCATTGAGGTGGTCGCGCCTTCGGCCTTGTTCGACGGCCTGTGGAATGTCGGCGAAACCCACCAGGTGTGGATGAGTCACGGGGATCGCGTCGAGACGCTCGCGCCGGGCTTCGAGGTCGTAGCGAAATCCGAAGGCGCGCCTTACGCGATAGCTACTGACGAGCGGACGAAGCGCTACAGCCTGATGTTCCATCCGGAAGTCGTGCACACGCCCGACGGCGGCAAGCTGCTCGCCAATTTCGCGCGGCACATATGCGGCTGCGCCGGCGACTGGACGATGGCTGGCTTCCGCGACGCCAAGATCGCCGAAATTCGCGAGCAGGTGGGGAAGGGCCAAGTTATTTGCGGCCTTTCCGGCGGGGTCGACAGCGCGGTGGCCGCGGTGCTCATCCACGAGGCGATCGGCGAGCAGCTGACCTGCGTGTTCGTCGACCACGGTCTGATGCGAGCCGCCGAAGCGGAGCAGGTCGTGAGCCTGTTCCGTGGAAGCTACAACATCCCGCTCGTCCACGTGGACGCGAGCGCCGACTTCCTCGGCGGGCTCAAGGGCGTCACAGACCCGGAGAAGAAGCGCAAGTTCATCGGCGCCGAGTTCATCAACGTGTTCGAGGAGGAAGCGCGCAAGATCGGCGGCGCCGACTTCCTAGCGCAGGGCACGCTCTATCCGGACGTGATCGAGAGCGTGAGCTTCACCGGCGGGCCGAGCGTCACGATCAAGAGCCACCACAATGTCGGCGGGCTGCCCGAACGCATGAACATGAAGCTCGTCGAGCCGTTGCGCGAGCTGTTCAAGGACGAGGTGCGCGAGCTGGGGCGCGAACTCGGGTTGCCTGAAGCATTCGTCGACCGGCACCCGTTCCCCGGTCCCGGCCTCGCGATCCGAATTCCCGGCGAGGTGACGAAGGAAAAGTGCGACATCCTGCGCAAGGCCGACGCCATCTACCTCGAGGAAATCCGCAACGCCGGTCTCTACGATGCGATCTGGCAGGCCTTCGCGGTGCTTCTGCCGGTTCAGACGGTGGGCGTGATGGGCGATTACCGCACCTACGACAGCGTCTGCGCGCTGCGCGCCGTGACCAGCGTCGATGGAATGACCGCGGACGTTTATCCGTTCGACCCCACGTTCCTCAGCCGCGTCGCGACTCGGATCGTCAACGAGGTCAACGGGATCAACCGAGTCGTCTACGATTATACGTCCAAGCCGCCTGGCACGATCGAGTGGGAGTGAGCAACTCACTGATCTTTCGCCGTTAACTGTTGAATTAACGTTTACCGGCGGATTGACGAATGCCTCGACTTCGGCTGATTTCCGCATCCATGAAGCCGCTCTTCAAATGGACCATCGCCGCCGCAGGAGCGGCGCTTCTGGCAAGCTGTTCGACGGCGCCGCGCCGAGTCGCCGTCGCTCCGCCCCCGCCGGCTCCGATCGAGCTTCCGTACCAGTGGACTCAAGGCAATGCCGGGCAGGCCCACGAAGATGCCGTCGCTGCGTTCGGCCCGCTGACCATGAAGCCCGGCGAGTATAAATGGCTCACCGACATTCCGGCCGAGGGCGACACGAAGGTCGTGATCGACCGGCTCCAGCAGCTCTTCTACGTCTATCGCGGCGACAAGCTTGTCGGCGTCGCGACCGTGTCGACCGGGACCAAGGGCCGCGAAACGCCGCTCGGCTTCTGGAAGGTCCTGACGAAGAAGAAGCTCGGCTATTCGCGCAAGTACGACAATGCGCCGATGCCCTACATGCAGATGTACGACGCGAAGGGCATCGCCTTCCACGCAGGCCCCAACCCCGGTTATCCCGCCAGCCACGGCTGCGTTCGCCTTCCCAAGCCGTTCGCCGAGAAATTGTTCGGCCTGACCAAGGTCGGGACTGAAGTCATCATCGAGGGCTGATCTCGCCCTCGCTTATTGCTAGGTTCGCGCCTGACAAGCGAGGGGAGCAATGACGGACGAGCCTTATTCGCCGCGGCCGCTGGCAGGCTGGTACTGGGTTGCGGCGGTCGCTTCACTCCTGTTCATGATCGTCGCCTGCGTTGGGCAGGTCATGTCCGTGATCACGGATCCGGCTTCGCTTCCGCTCGACCAGCGCGTCGTGTTCGAGGCGCGTCCGGTGTGGATGATCGCCGCTTATGCCGTGGCTGTCTGGGTCGGGCTTCTCGGAGCGATCATGCTCCTCCTCCGCAGAAAGCTTGCACAGCCGCTTCTGCTCGTTTCGCTGATCGCCTGCGCGCTTACGTTCCTGCCCTATGCCGTCGTGCCGGCGGTTCGCGACAACATCACGACCAACGATATTGCGGTCGCGATCGTGATCCTTGCGATCACCTGGACGATCTTCTGGTTCGCCCGCCATTCGAACCAGCGCGGCTGGCTGCGGTAGGAGCGGGACTGGCTGCGGTGCGGCCGAGCCGCTAAAGCGCGGCCATGTCGAAGGTCACGATCGATACGGATACCAGCCGCGCGACTCCGTCGCCGGTGCCCGGCAAGCGAACCACCGTCCCGTCGATCAGGGGGCGCAAGATCGACGGTCGGACCGAACAGCCGATCGTGATGCTGACCGCCTACACGATGCGGATGGCTCAGCTTCTCGACCCCCATTGCGACATGCTGCTGGTCGGCGACAGCCTCGGGCAGGTGATCTACGGACTGCCGTCGACGATCCCCGTGACGCTGGACATGATGTGCGCTCATGGCGCCGCGGTCGTTCGCGGAAGCTGGCACGCATTGGTGGGCGTCGACATGCCCTTCGGAAGCTACGAGGAATCGCCGGCGCAAGCTTTCGCGAGCGCGTCTCGAATCATGAAGGATACGGGCGGAGCGGCGGTAAAGCTGGAAGGCGGAGAAGCGATGGCTCCGACCATCGACTTCCTCGCTCATCGCGGAATCCCCGTCATTGGCCATGTCGGCCTTACCCCGCAGGCGGTGAACGTGCTCGGCGGCTACGGTGTTCGCGGTCGCGAGGGCGGGGAGGCCGACAGGATCCTCTCCGACGCGCGAGCCGTCGCCGATGCCGGCGCGTTCGTCATGGTTGTCGAAGGCGTGATGGAAGAACTCGCTACGAAGATCGCGAAGGAAGTGGCCATTCCCGTGATCGGGATCGGCGCGTCGGCCGAGTGCGACGGCCAGGTCCTCGTCACCGAGGACATGATCGGCTTGTTCGAGCGCACCCCGCGTTTCGTGAAGCGCTACGACGACCTCGCTTCCAGGATCGGCAAGGCCGCCGAGACCTATGCGGGCGAGGTCCGCTCGCGCGCCTTCCCGTCGTCGGACCAGACCTACCGTCCAAAGTAACGGCCGTTTTACGGCGCGCCGTCCGGAACTTT
This sequence comes from Pseudomonadota bacterium, assembly GCA_046733255.1. Classification (GTDB taxonomy): domain Bacteria; phylum Pseudomonadota; class Alphaproteobacteria; order Sphingomonadales; family Sphingomonadaceae; genus Sphingomicrobium. Next base: position 8,361 of record JBKPOU010000079.1, on the reverse strand, counting down.
CATTCGGACGAGCGTTTCATTCGCCGAGGGCTGAGAGTGGAGGTTCCATGACAAAGTGGAACGCGACAGCCTTGCTGCTCGCCCTTGGACTGGCCGGATGCGGCGACACGGCCCGGCTGTCGCTGGCACAGGGCACCGGACCGGCGCCCGCCCTGCCGCAGCCAAGCCACGCGCTCATACCTACGGTCAAGGTCGCCAAGGGGACGGGATGGCCCGCTGGCGCCGGCCCGGTCGCAGCGCCGGGGTTGAACGTGAATGCCTTTGCGACCGGACTGGACCATCCGCGCTGGCTTCTCGCCTTACCCAACGGCGACCTCCTCGTAGCCGAGACCAGCGGGCCCGGAACGGACCCCGGACCCCCCGGCCTGAAAGGTTTCTTTTTCAAGAAATTCCAGAAGAAGGCCGGGTCCGCGGTTCCGAGCGCGAACAGGATTACTTTGCTTCGCGATACGGACGCAGACGGGGTTGCGGATTTCCGGTCGACTCTTGTGAGCGGCCTCCGCTCGCCGTTCGGCATGGCGCTTGTCGGCAACGAGCTTTTCATCGCCAACACGGATTCGCTGGTCGCCGTACCGTTCGAACCGGGAAAGACGGCCGTGACGGCGCCGCCGCGGCTCGTCGCAAACCTTCCGGCCGGGCGCAACCACCATTGGACGAAGTCCCTTGTCGCCTCGCCGGACGGCCGGAGTCTGTATGTGGGTGTCGGCTCGAACAGCAACGTCGGCGAGAACGGCATGGGGATCGAGCAGGGCCGAGCGGCGATATGGCAGATCGATCCCGCGACAGGCGCTTCCAGGATTCTCGCGGGCGGGCTGAGAAACCCTGTCGGCCTCGCATTCAACCCGTGGAGCGGCGCAATCTGGGCGGCGGTCAACGAGCGCGACGAGCTCGGGAGCGATCTCGTCCCTGACTATATCACGTCGGTGAGCGACGGCGGTTTTTACGGCTGGCCCTACAGTTATTACGGCCAGCACGTCGACGTCCGGGTGAAGCCGCCCCGGCCCGACCTCGTCGCCAGGGCAATAGCACCCGACTACGCGCTCGGTCCGCACGTCGCGGCGCTCGGACTGGCCTTCAGCTCGGGACAGAAGCTCGGCCCGGCGTTCGAGCGCGGAGCGTTCGTCGGCGAGCACGGCTCGTGGAACCGGAATCCGCCAAGCGGCTACAAGGTCGTGTTCGTGCCGTTCTCCGGCGGCCAGCCGTCTGGGATGCCGATCGACGTCCTGACGGGCTTCATGCGCGATGGAACGGCGTTCGGCCGGCCGGTCGGCGTGCAGATCGCCCATGACGGCTCGCTTCTGGTCGCCGACGACGTCGGCAACACCATATGGCGCGTGTCGGGCGCGTCCGTGCGATAGCTGGTGAGCGAAATGCCGACATGGTTCCGCCGCCGCTACCTCGACCTGCTCGGGTCGATCTACATTTACAACGAGCACCGCGGCTACACGGCTCTCGACCGGGTGCTGGAAGGCGTTCGCCGCCGGTGCCCCGACGACGAGGAGTTCATCTCGGCGATCGAGCGGCACCGGGCCGACGAGCACAAGCATTATCTGATGTTCCGCCGCTGGTACGAGAAGCGGGGACAGATGCCCCTGTTCGTCGACCGGACCTGCGGGCATATCGACCGCTTCGTCGAAATCATGTTCCGAACCGGCATCGACCGTCTCGACGAGCACAGCCTGGTCGCCAATGACCGGCTGTTCGAGAGGCTGTGCCGAGTGATCTCGCTGACCGAGCGGCGCGGTTATCGCCAGGTCGAAGTCCTGCTGAACCATCCGATGGTCCGGCAGGACGCCGGGCTCATGAAGATCTTCCGGATCATCGAGCGGGACGAGCCCAGCCACTGGGCGCCGTACGAAGCGTGGCTCAGAAAGAACGGCAGGCGCGATCCACGCTGGTGGGAACGGTTGATCGACACACTCATCCATTCGGAGCTGCTGTTCGTGAAGCTTCCAATCCTGTTCTTCAGCCCGCGCTTGCGGCGGCGCGGCGAGTGGCCCGACCAGCATGACCGGGCAGCCGTTCGTCGAAATGTCGAAAGTCCGGTTGTTATCGAAAGTTCAGCGGGTTAGGCGTTGGGCTCAGCGCTCCGGGGGGAAACATGCTCGAAATCCAGAACCTGTCGCATACCTATGCCAACGGCACCGTCGCGCTCGACGATGTCAGCCTGTCGATCCCGCAGGGGATGTACGGCCTGCTGGGCCCGAACGGGGCGGGCAAGTCGACGCTGATGCGCACGGTCGCGACGTTGCAGGCACCGACGGGCGGAAGCATCCTCTTCGGCGACATCGACGTGCTTGCCGATCCCGACAGGCTTCGCAAGCGGCTCGGCTATTTGCCGCAGGATTTCGGAGTCTATCCGCGAGTGACCGCTTACGCGATGCTCGACCAGGTGGCGGTCTTGAAGGGAATCACCTCCGCTTCGGATCGCAAGGCGGTCGTCGAAACGCTCCTCAACCAGACCAACCTGTGGGCGGTACGCGACAAGAATATCGCGGGTTTTTCCGGCGGAATGCGGCAGCGCTTCGGCATCGCCCAGGCGCTGATCGGCAACCCGGACCTGATCATCGTCGATGAGCCGACGGCCGGCCTCGACCCCGAAGAGCGGAACCGCTTCCTCAACCTTCTCGCCGCGATCGGCGACAATGTCGTCGTTATCCTGTCGACCCACATAGTCGACGACGTCGCGGATCTGTGCCCGCGCATGGCGGTGCTCGCCAACGGCCGCGTCCAGCTGCAGGGCAGCCCGATGGAGCTGATCGCGTCGACCCGCGGCAAGGTGTGGAAGAAGACGATCGATCACGCCGAGCTAGAGGAATACCAGTCGAGCCACGAGGTGATCTCGACCCGGCTCTTCGCGGGCAAGACGATCGTCCACGTCCTTTCCGACACGCAGCCAAAAGGCTTTGAGCCGGTCGAAGGCGGCCTTGAGGACGTCTATTTCTCGACCCTCTCCACGCTTCGCCGTGCGGCTTGAGCGGGGAGACGGGGGCAATGCTGCTGGGAATCACGCGTTTCGAAATCCGCTATCAGCTCAGGAACCCCGTGTTCTGGGTAGCGGTCGCCATTTTCTTCCTGATGGGCTTCGGGATTACGGCCAGCGAGAATGTGAGCATCGGCACCCCGGGCGGAGTGCATGAAAACGCGCCGTACGCGATCGCAATCTCGACGGCGATCTTCACGATCTTCTATCTCTTCGTCGTCACGGCCTTCGTCGCGAACGCCATCGTGCGCGACCAGACGAGCGGCTTCGCGCCGATCGTCCGCGCCACGGCCGTCACCAAAAGCCAGATCGTTCTGGGCCGCTTCCTCGGTGGGCTGATCGTCGCATGGCTCGGCTATGTCGCGGTGCCGCTGGGCATGTGGTTCGGATCGATGATGCCCTGGGTCGACCCGGAGACGATCGGCCCGCAGAAGATGAGTTTCTACGCGTGGAACTTCGCTCTCTTCGCGCTTCCCAACATCTTCCTCACCAGCGCGGTTCTGTTCGCGCTGGCGACGACGCTTCGCTCGATGATGGCGTCCTACATCGGCGCGGTGGTCCTGGTGATGGGCTATCTCATCACCTCGAGCATCGTCGGCCAGAAGATCGAATATCGCGATGCGTTCGCACATTGGGAACCGCTCGGCACCGGCGCGCTTCGCGAAGCCACGCGTTACTGGACGCAGGCGGAGCTGAACGGACGCCTGGTCGAGCTCGGTGGGACGATGCTGTTCAACCGGATCCTCGCAGTCGCGATCGGCCTGCTGTTCCTCGGCCTCACCTTGTGGCGGTTCAGCATGACCGAGCGTGCGCCGTCAAAATGGAGGCTCCGGCGGCTCGCGAAACGCCAGGCCCGCGAGGAAAAGCTGGTCGAGGCTCCAGCCGTCCTCGGCGGCGGCTCGGTCGTTGCCCGCGATCTCACGCCGTCGCGATGGGTGCAGTTCGTGTCGCGGCTTCGGATCGAGATCCGGCAGGTGCTGACCAGCCCCGGGCTGATCGTCCTGACCTTGCTCGCCGTCGCCAACACTGGCGCAGTGCTGTGGCTCGGTCAGTCCGTCTACGGGACGAGCGATCATCCGACGGTGGCGGCGACCCTCTCGACCGTGCGTGGCGGATTTTACATCTTCCTGCTCATAATCGCCGTCTTCTACGGCGGCGAGCTTGTGTGGCGCGAACGCGACAGGGGGATCAACGAGATCCTTGATTCGACGCCGGTCCAGAGCTGGGTGATCACAGTCCCGAAGATCCTGGCGATCTTCCTTGTTCTTCTCCTGATCAACGTCGCCGCGATGTTCACCGGGCTGGCCTACCAGCTCATCAACGGCGCGCGCGATCTCGGTATCGGCGAGTATCTGGCCCTGTTCATCCTGCCGGCCGCGATAGACGGGCTCCTGCTCGCGGTCCTCTCGGTCTTCGTTCAGGTCCTCAGTCCGAACAAATATGTCGGCTGGGGCATCGTTTTCGTCTGGTTCGTCGGAAGCATCTTCCTGACGAACATGGGCTATTCGAACCCGCTCTACAGCTACGGCAACTCGCCGAACGTGCCGTTGAGCGACTTCAACGGGGCCGGCAGCTTCTGGAAGGGCGCGGCGATCCTGCAGCTTTATTGGCTGCTGTTCGCCTTGATCCTCGTCGTCGCTGCTCACCTGCTGTGGCCGCGGGGAACCGATCTCGCGGTCGGGGTGAGGGTGCGCGGGATGCGGCGGCGACTCTCGGCCGTCCCGATGGCACTCGCCTCGATCGCCGCGCTCGGGATGATCGCGACCGGTGCATTCACTTATTACAATATCAAGGTTCTCAACCGCTACGTGACGTCCGACGAGGCGGAGAAATATTCGGCCGACTACGAGCGCAAATATCTCAAATATGAGTCGCTTCCGCGGCCGGACCTGACCAGCGTGAAGCTGGACGTCCAGCTTTACCCCGCCGAGCGCAAGCTGCTGGTGAACGGGGTTTACGGCCTCAAGAACCTGACCGACGCGCCGATCCGCGACGTCCATATCCGCAAGCTCGACCAGGACGTCGAGTTCACGAAGCTGGAGCTCGCTGGAGCGCATCTGGTCTCGGAGGACAAGAAGTTCGGCTACCGGATCTACCGGTTCGACACTCCGCTCGCGCCCGGATCGACCACGACCCTGACGTTCCAGTCGCGCCTGTGGAACCGCGGGTTCCGTGCGGACACGCCCGCGACCGACGTCATCGAGAACGGCACTTTCGTCAACAATTTCAGCTTCGCACCGATCATCGGGATGAACCGGCAGAACCTGCTGACGGACCGCACCAAGCGCCGCCGCCAGGGCCTTCCGGCGGAGCTCCGCCCGGCGAAGCTGGAGGATCTGAAGGCGACCGCCCGCAACTACATCGGGTCGGACTGGGTGACCTCGGACATCACCTTGACGACAGACGCGGGGCAGGTGCCGATCGCCCCCGGGAAGCGGGTTTCAGACGTCACTCACGACGGCCGCCGCACGGCGCATTTCGTGAGCACGGCACCGATCCTCAACTTCTTCTCGATCCAGTCGTCGGACTATGAGGTCGCGTCGCGCGAGCACAATGGCATCAACCTCCAGGTCTATTACCACAAGGGGCACGACTGGAACGTCGCGAAGATGCTGAAGTCGATGGGGACCGCCCTCGATTACTATCGCGCGAACTTCGGCCCGTACCAGTTCGACTATGCGCGGATCATCGAATTCCCGCGCTACGCCAGCTTCGCGCAGGCGTTCGCCGGGACGATGCCTTATTCGGAATCGATCGGCTTCAACGCCAATACCGACGACCCGGAGAAGATCGACTGGACGACCTATGTGGTGAGCCATGAGATGGCGCACCAATATTGGGCGCACCAGGTGATCGGCGCCGACATGCAAGGCGGCACGCTGACCAGCGAGACGCTCGCCCAATATTCGGCGCTGATGGTGATGAAGCACCTCTACGGGCCGGACAAGATCAGGCGCTTCCTGAAGTACGAACTCGACAATTACCTCTCGAGCCGGAAGGGCGAGGTTGTCGAGGAGCTCCCCCTCGAGCGGGTCGAGAACCAGCCATACATCCACTACCGAAAGGGCGCGGTCGCGATGTACCTGCTCCAGGAGCGGCTCGGCGAGGACGCAGTGAATCGCGCGCTCGCCCGCTTCCTCGACAGGTTCCGTTTCAAGGGTGCGCCCTATGAGCGATCGGTCGACCTCATCGCCGAGTTCCGCAGGGAGGCGAAGACCCCGGAGCAGCAGCAGCTGATCACCGACCTGTTCGAAAAGATCACGCTCTACGATCTCAAGGTGACGGACGCGACGACGAAGAAGGTCGGCGATGGCTGGGAGACGACGCTGACCGTCTCCGCCGACAAATTCTATGCCAACGGCAAGGGCGACGAGACCAAGGCGAAGCTGGACGAGCCGATCGAAATCGGCTTGTTCACCGCGCGCCCCGGCCTTGGAGCCTTCTCGTCGAAGGACGTGATCGTGATGGGCCGCGAGCCGATCCACAGCGGCCTTCAGAGGATCATCGTGAAGAGCAAGGCGAAGCCCGCCTTCGCCGGCGTCGACCCCTATAATTTCTACGTCGACCGCAACAGCGACGACAATGTGAAGGAAGTCACGGCGAGCTAGGCCTTTGCGTTTGCAACGCCAGCCGCTAGACGAAGCGCCGCCAGCTTCCGTTCATCTTCCGTGGGGGAGGGGAGCGGCCTTCGCATTCTGTCCGTCCTGTGATCGAGGCACTCTTTGGCGCTCACTCCCGACACACCTAATGAAGCATTCCTGCGCGAGGTCGACGAGAACCTTCGCCGCGACCAGCTCGAGGGTTTCGCGCGACGCTACGGCAAGTGGCTGATAGGCCTCGTCGTCCTGTTCCTGGTCGCGGCGGGCGGCTATCTGTTCTGGCAGAACAAGCAGCAGGAAAAGGCCTCCGCGCAGTCCGAAGAGCTGGCATCCATCTATGACCAGATCGGCGCCGGCAACGCGGAAGCTGCGAACAAGAGGCTCCAGCCGCTGGAGAAGGCGTCCAACGATACCGTTCGGGCGCTTGCGCTCCTGGCCGAGGCGGCCACCGCGCTCGACGCCAACGACCGGGACGCCGCGCTCGCCAAGTATCGCGCGATCGCGGGGGACGAGGATTTGCCCGATCCCTATCGCAATCTCGCGCTCGTCCGCTCGACCACGCTGGAATTCGACCAGCTCAAGCCGGAGGAGGTGGTGTCTCGCCTCGAGCCGCTGGCGAAGCCCGGCGAGCCCTGGTTCGGTTCGGCCGGCGAGCTGACCGCCATGGCCTATCTGAAACAGGGGCAGAAGGACAAAGCGGGGCGCCTGTTCGCCGCAATCGCGCACGACAAGCAGGTCCCCGAGACGATGCGCAGCCGCGCTGTCCAGATCGCGAGCACGCTCGGCGTCGATGCAGGTCCGACGCCGCAGGCAAGCCAAGCAGGAAGCAATGAATGAACCGGAAGACGTTTAGACTCGCCATCCTCATTGCGGCCGCGCTTGCCTCCAGCGGTTGCGGGATCTTCAAGAAGGGCAAGCCGAAGACGCCCGTCGTCGGGGAGCGCATCGCGGTGCTCGCCACCGAAGGCGATGTCGCCATTGATCCGGCTACGGCCGCGCTGCCGATGACGCTTCCGGAAGCGATCGTGAATCCCGCCTGGTCGCAGTCCGGCGGAAACGCCGCCAAGTCGATGGGCCACGTCGCGCTGCCCTCGGCCATCGGCGAGGCCTGGCAGGTGTCGATCGGGAAGGGAACCAGCGTTGCTGCGCGCCTTGCCTCGGCTCCGGTCGTCGCCGACGGCCGGGTCTATACGATCGACACGCTGGCCACGGTCAGGGCTTTCGACGCGCGGAATGGCGCGGTGCTCTGGCAAACGCAGTTCGGGGTGGAACGCGGCAATGAGGCGGCGCTGTTCGGCGGCGGCCTCGCTTTCTCGAACGGCCGCATCTACGCGACCAACGGGCTCGGCTTTGTCGCCGCTATCGACGCGTCCAACGGCGGTCTCGTCTGGCAGGTTCGCCCTGGCGGTCCGCTTCGCGGCTCCCCGACGGTTGCCGGCGAGGCTCTCTATGTCATGAGCCAGGACAATCAGATCTATTCGCTCAAGACCGCAGACGGGACGCCCAACTGGAACCAGGCCGCCTCGCTCGAAATCGCGGGCGTCTTCGGAGTCGCCTCGCCGGCCTTCGCCCAGGGCACGATCGTCGCCGGATTCTCGTCGGGCGAGCTCGACGCCTACCGCTACGAGAACGGGCGGATTGTCTGGCAGGACGCGCTTGCGCGGACCAGCATCCGGACCAGTGTTTCCTCGCTGTCAGACATCGACGCCGACCCGGTGATCGACAATGGCCAGGTGATCGCGATCGGCCAGGGGGGCCGAATGGTCGGATTGGAGCTGA
>JBKPOU010000078.1:0-20640 GCA_046733255.1 Pseudomonadota bacterium | reverse complement strand
GCGCGCGCAACCCGATCCTGCGTACCCTGGGAGTCGCGCTGGTGGCGCTGGTCAGCCTTGGCGCGATCGTCCCCCTGGCGCTCAAGGTCGTGCCTGTCCACCGGATGAGTCCGCGCGAGGTTCAGGTCGAACATTCGAATAGGTCGTGCAATTTCATCACCTCCTACCGCCCGATCGCGATGCAGCCGAAGGGCACTGTATTCACCTTCATCGACCTAGCGCCGCGCCTGATCACGCTCACTCACCATGACTCGATCATGGGGCCCTATCACCGCAACGGGCAGCAGATCATCGATGCGATGATGGCCTTCCGGGGGAGCGCGGACGAGGCGCGGAAGATCATGGCGAAATATCATTCGGACTATCTTCTGACCTGCCCGAATTCCTCGACGACGACGATCTTCCTGTCCGAAGCTCCGAAGGGCTTTTACGCACAGCTCAAGGAGGGGAAGGTCCCGGACTGGCTAACCCCGGTGTCCTTGCCGGCCAACTCGCCGTTCAAGATGTGGAAGGTGGCGCGGCAGGGAAGCTAGGCGAGCAGTGACGGAAAGCTCTGCTTCAATCCGTCGACGACGAACTGCGCCGCCAGCGCCGCGAGAATGACGCCCAGGATGCGGGTGATCATCGCCTCGACCTTCTCGCCGATAAGCCGCATCAGAGGTCCCGCGGCAAGCAGGGTCAGGAAGGTTATCGCCATCACCGTCGTGATCGCCGCAAGCACGACCGCAACCTCGGCGATGTTGTCGGCCCGGCTGACCCACAACATGGCGCTCGCAATCGATCCCGGGCCCGTGATCATCGGAATGGCCATGGGGAAAACGCTTATGTCTTCCGCCTCGGGCGTCCCCTCGATCTCCTCCGCGCGCCTCTCGCGGCGCTCGGTCCGCCGCTCGAACACCATGTCGAGGGCGATGAAGAAAAGCATGATTCCGCCTGCAATGCGGAAGCTGGCCAGGCTGATCCCTAGCGCCTGCAGCATCGGCTTCCCAAGGAGCGCGAAGAACAGCAGGATCGCCCAGGCGATGAGCGACGAGCGGATCGCCATCGCGCGCCGGTGGGCGGCGGTCGTGCCGCGCGTAAGGCTGGCGAAAATCGGCGCGCAGCCGGGCGGATCGATGATCACCAGGAAGGTGACCAAGGCCGATCCGAACAGCTCGATCATTGCTTGGGCGCGGCCACGTTCTGGTCGAGAATGACGCGGTAGCTGCGCCCGCTCCACAACTTGGCGAGGAAGTGGCGGGCCCCGTCGGGCGCAACTTTCCATTCGTAGATGAGAGTGCCGTCGGCCGAGCGGCCCTGGCCGGCATCAGCCGGCGCCTGGCCTGCGATGCGCTCGGTGGACTTCACGGCCCTGCGATACGCCGCCGGAATCCGCGACCGCCCGCTGCAGCTCGCTTTCTCGACCCGCGGCTTCGCCGGCACCGCCATCGGCTCGGCGAGCGAGTCGCCGCCGTCATAGATCCACTTCCAGCTCTTGCCGGTGCGCATCCATACGGTTGTGAAATAGCCGTGGTTCTTGCCAGAGGCTCCGGTCCAGGGACCGCGGTTGATCGCAGTGCGCCCGTCGCAGGCGACCCAGCTGTCGGCCGGGGCCCAGTCGATGGCCTTGGGCGGGTCCTTCGCGTCCTTCAGAGCTTCCTGCGCCCAAACCGCCTGCGGAGTGAACATCACCGCGTCATTGTCCGCCCATTTGCGGAATGCGGTCCACTGGCCCGCGGTGTGGGCATCACGGATGAAGGCATTTTCGGCATCGACAGCGGTCAAGACGGATGCGGCTGCAATCAAGGCAAGCATTACAAATCCTCCGGATCGGGAAGCCTCGCACGGCGGTGCGCGGCCACGATAGTGTTTCTAAGAAGCATTGCGATCGTCATCGGCCCGACGCCGCCGGGCACCGGCGTGATGGCCGAGGCGACTTCGGCGGCTTCGTCAAACGCGACGTCGCCGACTAGCCGCGCCTTGCCGTCCTCGGCGCCGGGAACGCGGTTGATTCCGACGTCGATCACGACCGCCCCTGGCTTGATCCAGTCGCCGCGAACGATCTCTGCCCGCCCGACGGCGGCGACAACGATGTCGGCCCGGCGGACGACCTCGGGCAAATCGCGCGTCCTGGAATGTGCGATGGTGACGGTCGCGCTTTCGCCAAGCAGAAGCATCGCCATCGGTTTGCCGACGATGTTCGACCGGCCGATCACGACGGCGTCCTTGCCCGATATGCTGCCGAACTCCTGCTTGAGGAGGTAGAGGCAGCCGAGCGGAGTGCAGGGCACCATCGCCTCCAGGCCGGTCGCAAGACGGCCGGCGTTCACAGGGTGGAATCCGTCGACATCCTTGTCGGGATCGATTGCGGCGATGATCCGCGCGGCGTCGATTTGCGGGGGAAGTGGGAGCTGGACGAGGATTCCGTCGACGCGGTCGTCATTGTTCAGCAGGACGACGAGGTCGAGGAGCGCCTCCTCGCTGGTGTCGGAAGGCAGCTGGTGGGAAAAGCTCTCCATGCCGGCTTCGGCGGTCGCCTTGCCCTTCGAGCGGACGTAGACGGCGCTCGCTGGGTCCTCGCCGACGAGCACGGTGGCGAGACCTGGGAGACGCCCGGTCGACGCCTTGAACCCGGACGCGGCGGCGGCGACGCGTTCGCGAACCGCAGCCGCGGCTGCCCGGCCATCAATCCGCTTCGCGGTCATATGCCCTGATAATAGAGGCTGCGTTCGGCTCCATGCAGAAGCATCTGGACGATCTTGATCAGCAGAAGCAGGACCAGCGGCGAGAAGTCGATTCCGCCGAAATCGGGCAAAATGGCGCGGATCGGACGGTAGAGCGGCGCCGTCAGCCGGTCGAGTGCATCCACGACGCGGCGCAGGCCGACCGAGCCCGTGTTCAGCACGTTGAAGGCGAACAGCCAGCTCAGAATGACCTGGATGATGATGATCCAGGCGAGCACGTTGAGCAGGAGGTCGACGATATCGAAGAGTGCGATCAGCATTGGCGTCGCTTAGCGGGAGCGAACCGGCATCGCAATTACGGCGCGAAGCGGTTGGGCTGGGCCTCGGCGAGGACGATCGAGAAGTCTCCTTCTTCGTCTTCCCATTCGGCGATTGGGGTCCACCCGCCTGCCAGGAGCAGTACTCGCGCGCCCCGCCGCTCGTATTTGTGGCTGTTCTCGGTGTGGATGGTTTCGCCCTCGTTGAAGTTGAACGGCGTGCCCGCGATGGTGAATTGCACGTCGCGCGTGGCGACGAGGTGCATCTCGATCCGGGATAATATGTCGTTCCAGCGCGCTTCGTGCCGGAACGCATCGGCGGGAATGTTGCCGTCGAGCTCGCGGTTGATCCGCTTCAGGAGGTTGAGGTTGAACCGAGCGGTCACGCCTTCCGGCTCGTCATAAGCCGCGATCAGCCGCTCGATCGGCTTCACACGGTCCATGCCGATCAGAAGCAATGCTCCGGTTCCGAGCAGTTCGCGGAAGTGGCGGAGGAGGTCGGTTGCGCTTCGCGGCACGAAATTGCCGATGGTCGAGCCGGGGAAGAAGCCGAGTTTCGAGAGCGCTATGGTTTCCGGGGGGAGATCGAACGGCCGGGCGAAGTCCGCCGTGACCGGATAGACGGGCAAATCCGCAAAGCGATCGCTCAGCCCGGCGGCGCTTGCGTTGAGATACTCGCCGGAAATGTCGACGGGAACATAGGCTGCCGGCGCGATGGCTTCGAGGAGCAGGGGCGTCTTCGTCGCCGAGCCCGCGCCGAATTCTACGACTGCCATTCCACCGGGAATCTTCTCGGCGACCTTCGGCATGATCTGCTTGAGAAGCGCAGTTTCCGTGCTGGTCGGGTAATAGCTCGGAAGCCGCGTGATCTCGTCGAACAACTCGGAGCCCCGGCGGTCGTAAAGCCATCGCGCGGGGATCGACGGGATCGGCGCCGAAAGTCCCGCGAGAACATCCTTCTGGAACTGCGGATCAGCTGTCCCGGGCAAGCCGAAGCCCCGTGAACTGCCAGCGCGCGTGAGGCGGGAAGAAGTTGCGGTATGAGACGCGCGAGTGGCTGCGCGGAGTGGCGCAGCTTGCGCCGCGGAGGACGATCTGCCCGGACATGAACTTGCCATTATACTCGCCGATGGTTCCGGCTGCTGTCTTGAAGCCCGAGTAGGAGGCGAACGCGCTCTGGGTCCATTCCCAGACGCCGCCGAAGAAGCCGGTTTTCGGCGCCGGAACGACAGCGCCCGCTTCGTCGAGCTGCTGGCCCGACGCCGGATCCCCGGCTTCGGCTGCGCTCTCCCATTCCTCCTCGCGCGGTAGGCGCATGCCGGCCCAGCGCGCGAAGGCATCTGCCTCGAAATAGCTGACGTGGCAGACTGGAGCCGCGGGATCGCGCTCGATCCGGCCCGCGAGCGTGAAGTGGGTAGTGTCGTCGCGCCAGTACAACGGTCGCTCGACCTGCTCTCGAAGGACCCAGTCCCAACCCTCCGACAGCCATAAAGTCGCGGTGCGGTATCCGCGGTCGGCGATGAACTCGTCCCACTCCGCATTGGTCACCGGCGTGGATGCAATTTCATGTGGCTCGAGAAGCGCGCGGTGCCGCGGCCGCTCGTGGTCGAAGGCAAAGCCCTCCGCCTGAGCGCCAATCTCGACGATGCCCGTGCGGCCTTCCAGCCAGCCGTCATTGCGAGCGGAGCGAGGCAATCCAGACTGGATCGCCGCATCGCTACGCTCCTCCCGATGACGGTACGCGGGCTCGAGCGGGTTCTCTGCGAGCGTGGCAAGGATGTCGGTGAGGAACAGTTCCTGGTGCTGCTGCTCGTGGTTGATTCCAAGTTCGACGAGTTCAAGCTCGGCTGGGCCGAAGGACGAGAGCGCCCGAAGGACCGCATCATCGACATGCGCCCGATACTTGCGGATTTCATCGAGCGACGGCCGGCTCAGCATTCCGCGCTTCGGCCTCGGATGCCGCGTGCCCTCGCCCTCATAATAGCTGTTGAAGAGATAGGGATAGGCTTCGTCGAAGAGCCGATAGCCGCGCACCCGGTCCCTGAGAACGAAGGTTTCGAAGAACCAGGTCGTGTGGGCCAGGTGCCATTTCGCGGGCGAGGCGTCGGGGAAGGGCTGGATCGTCGCGTCGGCGTCCGAGAGCGGGGAGGCGAGTTCGAGGGTCAGCGCGCGGGTCGCCGCAAAGCGATCGCCAGGCGCTTGTTCCTCGCCGCTTACCGGGTGGCGCCGGGTTGCCACAGCACGTCTCCCCCTTCTGTCGAAGCGATGAAACGCGCTGCGACGAAGAGAAGGTCCGAGAGCCGATTGAGATAGGCGAGCAGATCGGGGTTCACCGGATCGCCCTCAGCGAGGCCAACCGCCGACCGCTCCGCGCGCCGGACCACCGTCCGGGCGAAGTGAAGCGCAACAACGCCAGGCGAACCGCCGGGGAGAATGAAGCTCTGCAGCGGCTCGAGCTTCGCGTTCATCGCATCGATCTCGCGCTCCAGCCGCTCGACCTGGCCTGGAACGATCCTGAGTGCCCCTTCGACGCCGCTTGGCGTCGCGATATCGGCGCCCAGGTCGAACAGCTCATTCTGGATCAGCCCGAGCCGCTCCGCGATTCCGTCGTTCCGTAGCGCCGCAATCGCGACGCCGATGGCCGAATTGGCCTCATCGACATCGCCGATGGCGGCCATTCGCGCGCTCGCTTTGCTCACCCGCGATCCGTCGACCAGCCCGGCTGTGCCCTTGTCGCCGGTCCGAGTGTAGATCCTGTTCAGCTTAACCATGGCTCGCGAGCCTAGCGCCCGGCGGCGCCGGCGGCGAGCAGGATCAGGATGACGAGGACGATCGCGACCGCCTGGAAAAGCACTCGCTTGCGCATCCATTGCTGCTGTTGCTCGCTGGATCCGACCTTGCCCTGCGCCATCGTCATCACGCCGCGTACCAGGACATAAGCAGTCGCTGCCATGGCGGCGACCAGCAGCACCATCAGGACAATCGTCATGGCGCCTATTTAGGCGAGTGCGAGGCGAAAGCCAGCCGGGAGCCGCCCCTGGAGCAGTTGCCACGCAAGCTCGCGGCCGTCGACGCCGCTGTCTCGCATCGCCGTAAGCGTCGGGGCCTTGTCCCGCTTGGCGAGCCGGCGGCCGTCCTTGTGGACAACGAGCGGATGGTGAAGGTAGGCCGGTTCGGGAAGCTCGAGCAAAGTCTGCAGGAGCCGCTGCACCGGCGTCGAGGAGCGCAGGTCCGCGCCGCGCACGACAAGGGTGACTCCGCTCGCCGCGTCGTCGACCACGCAGGCGAGGTGGTAACTCGCCGGAGCGTCCTTGCGGGCGAGGATCTCGTCGTCGATGCCGCCAACGGTCCCCGCGACGATCTTGCCGTCAAGCTCGGTCCAGCGGGGGATGCCGACCGCCTCGATCGCCTTGGCGGCGTCGAACCTCCAGCTGTGGGGTTCCGAAGCGCGCCGCGCCGGATCGTCGGGCAAGCCGCGGCACGTGCCCGGATAACGAGCCGGGGCAGGGCCATGCGGTGCATTCAGCGCCTCCGCGATGTCGGAGCGCGTGCAGAAGCACGGGTAGGAGAGGCCCTGCGCGCGAAGCTTGTCGAGCGCATCGGCATAGATCCCGCTCCTCATCGACTGCACGAGCGGCTCGCCGTCCCATTCGAGGCCGAGCCAGTGAAGGTCCTCTTCGATCGCCTCCACAAATTTTGGACGGCTTCGCGTCTGGTCGAGGTCCTCGATCCGCAGGAGGAACCGGCCGCCTGCCTCGCGCGCCGCCTTGTGTGCCAGAATCGCGCTATAAGCGTGGCCCAGATGCAACTGCCCGGTCGGAGAAGGCGCGAAGCGGCTGGTCAGCATTTCACCTGCACTTGACCGGGAGTCGTGGAAAATGCTGTCATATGCATGTCACGCCGGGTTGGCATCCGGCTGGGCACAAGGGAAGACGGGCCCGAGCGACCCCTCTCCTCCTTGCGTGCGACAGGGCCGGAGCAGTCTCGTGCGGGCGGACGAGGAGGTCATTGCCCGCGCATGTATCACCCGGAGATGATCCGCCACCCGGAATCTTGCCCCGCACTGGTCCTCAACGCGGATTACACGCCCTTGTCCTATTTCCCGCTGAGCCTGTGGCCGTGGCAAACGGCGATCAAGGCGATGTTCCTCGAGCGCGTTGACGTTGTCGCCCATTACGACCGCGAGGTGCACAGCCCGACGACGGCGTTGAAGCTTCCATCGGTGATCGCTCTCAGGCAGTTCGTCAGGCCCAACGAGTATCCCGCCTTCACCCGGTTCAACCTCTTCCTGCGCGACCGATTTCGCTGCGTCTATTGCGGTTCGCACAAGGAGCTGACGTTCGACCATATCGTGCCGCGCGCCCAGGGCGGCCGGACGACGTGGGAAAATGTCGCCACCGCCTGCGCACCCTGCAACCTCAGGAAAGGTGGCCGCACTCCGCGCCAGGCAGGCCTCCACATAGAGCGTGAGCCCATCCGCCCCACTAGTTGGCAGCTTCAGGACCACGGGCGAAGCTTCCCGCCCAACTACCTGCACGAGACCTGGCGCGACTATCTCTACTGGGATGTCGAGCTGATTCCCTAGTCCTTAGCGGGCCGTTAACCATTTCCGTTTAGACGCACGCGCATGGACCTGACTCTCGAAATGCGCAGTGCCGGCGTGCAGCCCCGCCTCCTCGTGATCGACTCCAACTGGGCCTATGCGGGGGTGATCTCGCGGCGGCTTTCGGAGTTCGGATACCGGATCGCGACCGCTGACAGCGCCCAGTCCGGACTTGCCGAGCTGTACCGGATCCCGGTCGATCTCGTGCTTTGCGACGTCGAGCTTCGCGGCACCACCGGAATCGAGCTCGCACGGATGATCCGCGACGATCCGGTCCACCGGGACGTTCCGGTGCTCCTCATCGTCGGTCGCTCGAACAAGGGCGATGCGGTTCGCGCATTCAAGGCGGGAGCCGACGGAGTCGTCCGCAAGCCCTGCCACTTCGAAGTGCTCGCGGCCTGCATCGACCGGCAGCTGAAACGGGCGGAAGCGATGAAGCAGCTCGCGGGCGACAATGCAGCGCTCGATGCCAAGATCGTCAGTCGGGTAATCGAGCTTCGTGAGACGCAGGCGCAGTTGAGCGCTGCGGAGAAAGAACGGCGCCGACTCGCCGCGATCATCGAGGGCCGCGCGGGCTAAATCCCGCTGAGATAGTCGCGGATACTCGGAGCCACGTCGCTCCGGTCCAGCGCTGCCGCAACATTGGCGATCACGAAGCCCGCCGCGCTTCCGCAATCGTGGCGTTCGCCTTCGAACGTCCAGGCATGGAAGGCCTGCTTGCCGATCAGCCGCGCCATCGCGTCGGTAAGCTGGATTTCGCCGCCCGCGCCGCGCTCCTGCGCGTCGAGCTGCCGCATGACCTCCGGCTGGAGGATGTAGCGGCCGGGAAGCATGAGGTTCGAGGGCGCCGTTCCCGTAGCGGGCTTTTCCACCATTCCGCGAATTTCAGTCAGCCGCCCGTCGCTTTTCCCGGGATCGATCACTCCATATTGGTGAGTCTCGCTGTCCGGCACTTCGAGGGCGGCAACGACATTGCCGCCGACCTTTTCATAGGCGGCGAAAAGCTGCGCGAGGCAGTTGGGCTTGCCCAGCATAAGCTCGTCGGGGAGCAGCACCGCGAACGGCTCGTCGCCGACGATGTGGCGAGCGCACCAGACTGCGTGGCCGAGCCCGAGCGGTTCCTGCTGTCGGACGCTGACGACCTCGCCGAACCGTGCACGCGCGGGCTCGAGCACGTCGAGGCTCTTGCCCTTGTCGCGCATCGTCGCTTCGAGCTCGAAGCCAACGTCGAAATAATCGACCAGGCTCGATTTCCCGCGGCCGGTGACGAAGATCATCTGCTCGATCCCGGCTTCCCGAGCCTCGTCGACCGCATATTGGATCAGCGGCCGGTCGACGATCGTCAGCATCTCCTTGGGGATCGACTTGGTTGCGGGAAGCAGGCGCGTTCCGAGGCCCGCGACGGGAAACACCGCCTTGCGAATTGGGCCCCTCATTGCGGAGTCACCGGGCCGACCTGGTTGCCCTCATCCTGGTCTTCGCTCTCGGCCGGCAAGGTCGGCGCCTGGCCGCTCGGCGGCGGCAGGTCGAACCGGTCGGTCTGGCGAGGCACGGATTTCTTCATCAGTTCGTCCACGCGGTCGGGGGCGGCATAGACCGGCGGAGTGAGCAGCTCCTCGGGCGTCGGGGTCGCCTTGGCCATCAGCGGCTTCACGGGAAGCGGCTTGCCTTTCGCGGGCTCGAGATCGCCGATCCGCCCGCATGCGGAGAGGCCGAGCAAAGCTGCAAGTGCAACGAGGCGAAGGACCGGCGAAACTCTCACGCTATCGGCGTAGCGGCTCGTGCCCGCTTCTTCCAGCGGGTTGTGCCTCACGTCTGCGCTGACTATCCGCGCAGCATGCCAAGCCGCATCGCCGCCGCTCTTTGTGTTCCCCTCGTCCTGCTCCTGGTTTCAGCCTGCGGCCAGAAATCCGCCGAAAACCAGATCGCCGATGCGGCCGGCGAGCCGTCGAAGGGCGTCGATCGAAGTCATTCCGGGCAGGCGATGCCCGATGCCCAACTGTTCAACGCAGATGAGGACAAGGCGACCCTGGCCGAGGCCTCGGGCAAGCCGCTTCTCGTCAATCTCTGGGCGAGTTGGTGCGCGCCTTGCGTCAAGGAACTGCCGACCCTCGACGCGCTGAGCGGCCGCTCCGGATCGCCGCGGATCGTCGCTGTTTCCGAGGACATCGGCGAGCGGTCCTCGGTCGAAGCCTTCCTCGACAAGCATGGCATCCGCGAGATCGAAACTTGGCGTGACCCCAAGATGGCCTTGTCGGGCGCGCTAGGGGTGCAAGTCATGCCGACGACGATTTATTACGACGCCTCCGGCCACGAGATATGGCGCTATACCGGCGACCTCGACTGGACGAGCGAGGAGGCGGCTAAGCTGCTTGGCGAAGGCGCGGCCGCAAAGCGCTGATCAACCGTCCGTCGATCGCAGCAAGTCCGAGAGCGATCAGGCCAAGCCCGAGGAAATCCTGTGCAGCGAGCGCTTCGTTCAGGAAAAGCGCTCCGAGCAGAATCGCTGTCGGCGGGACGAGCAACGTCACAAGCAGCGCGTTCGTCGCCCCGGCCGTGTCGATCAGCCGGAAATACAGGACGTAGGCGAAGGCGGTGCACAGCAGCGCGAGCGCACCGATGGCCGCCCAGGCGCCGAGCGACGGCAAGGCATGCTCCCACGGCTGGTCGACGGCGAAGGCCACCGGGAGCATGACGAGCGCCCCGACGGTCAGCTGGCCGGTCGTGACGGTCAGGGGCGGCAGGCCCATCCGCCGGAAGCGGCGCGCCCAGACCGCGGCCAGCGCATAGCTGAGCGAAGCGGTGACGCAGGCAAGCTGCGCGAGGGCCGAGCTACCGAGGTTCGAGAGCAGCGAGGGGCCGATCATCATTGCGACTCCGCCGAAGCCGAGCGCGACGCCAAAGACCTTGCGCGGAGTCATCCGCTCGTCCCGGGTGAAGAGATGAGCGACGACAACGCCCCAGATCGGCGTCGTGGCATTGAGGATCGACGCGAGGCCGCTTGCGATATGGGTCTGGCCCCAGCCGAACAGCGCGAAGGGCAGCGCGTTATTGAGCACGGCCAGCACGAAGATCGACCCCCAAACGCTGCGCGGCAAAGCGATCCGCTCCCCCTTCCACCACAGGAACAGCCAAAGGCCCGCGGCCGCGATGGACAGGCGCAGCCACACATAGGTGAGCGGCTGGACCGAATGGACGGCTACGCTGATGAAGAAGAAAGCACCGCCCCAGATAAGCGCCAGCGCCACCAGGATCGCCCAGTCGGAGCGGTTCATGTGAGTTCGGATCATCGGCACGTCATCGACGCAAACGGCGGCTTCGGCTTCCACTTGCTTGCGCTCAAAGGCGTGGGGATCGGCGGGCTTCATGAAGCGGCATGTAGGTGCCGTGCGGCCGGCGCCGCCAACAAATGCTCAGCGGCCGTCTATAAGCTGGGCTTATCTAGTCCCGCAGCAGCTCGTTGATGCTCGTCTTGGACCGGGTGCGCTCGTCTACGCGCTTGACGATCACGGCGCAGGCGAGGGCGGGGCCGCCATGTTCGGACGGCAGTGCACCCGGAACGACGACCGAAAACGGCGGGATCCGGCCATAGGAAATTTCGCGCGTCGCTCTTTCGACGATCTTTGTAGAGGCGCCGAGGAAGACGCCCATCGACAGAACCGAGCCCTGCTCCACAATCACGCCTTCGGCGACCTCCGACCGGGCGCCAATGAAGCAATCGTCTTCGATGATGACCGGTCCGGCCTGCAGCGGTTCGAGTACTCCACCGATTCCCGCGCCGCCAGAGATATGGACGTTGCGACCGATCTGCGCACAGCTTCCGACCGTCGCCCAGGTGTCGACCATCGTGCCTTCGCCGACGCGCGCACCGATGTTGACGAAGCTCGGCATCAGAACTGCTCCGGGGGCGATAAAAGCACCCCTGCGGACGATCGCGCCCGGTACGGAGCGAAAGCTCGCCGCCTTGAATTCTTCCTCGCTCCAGCCGGCAAACTTGGACGGCACCTTGTCCCACCAGTTCGCTCCCCCGGGTCCGCCACCGATCGCTTCCATCGGGTTAAGCCGGAATGACAGGAGAACCGCTTTCTTGAGCCACTGATGGACGGTCCAGTCGCCTCCGACCTTCTCCGCGATCCGCGCTTCGCCGCTATCGAGAGCCTCGATCGCGCGATCCACCGCCTCGCGAACCTCGCCGTGCGTGTCGGGACCAATCGCGTCGCGGGCCTCCCAGGCTGCTTCGATCGTCTGCTGGAGCGCAGAGCTCATTCTTTTCCCCCCAGGATCTGTTCCAGCCAGTCGCTGACGCTTTCGATGCGCTGGTCGATGAAGCCGCCGAGCCCGTGCGTACCGCGTTCGGAGCCGTTGTCGACCCACACGGTCGTCATCCCGAGCTCTTTTGCCGGCTTAAGATTCGCCGCCATGTCATCGACGAGCAGCGCCGCTCGCGGATCGATCGCGAAGCGCTCGCACAACAACTCGTATCCATGCGGGTCGGGCTTGGGCCGATAGCTGCTGGCGTGGATATCGTGAAGCTCGTCGAAATGCGCCTCGACCCCGATCGCCCCCAGCACCCGGCGGGCATAGGACGCGTCTCCGTTGGTGAAGACGAACCGGCGGCCGGGCAGCCGGGGGAGGAGGCGCGCCAGCCTTTCATCGCATTGCACTCGGTCCAGCGGGATCGCGTGCACGTGCTCGAGGAAGTCGTTCGGATCCACGTCGTGGTCCTTCATCAGTCCTGCCAAGGTGGTCCCGTGCGTGTGAAAATGATATTTCTGAACCCGGCGGGCCTCTTTTGCGTCGCACGACAGCAGGTGCTGGATATAAGCGCCCATTCGCTCGTCGATCAGCTCGAAGAGTCCGGTGGACGCGGGATAAAGGCAATTGTCGAGGTCGAAGATCCAGTTGCGGATGTGTGTGAAGCGCGGGTCCATGGGAGATGGAGGGGCCTTAGCGATTAACTATCTTCAGGAAAATGAAAGCTTTTGTAATCCATAGCCCAACGGGGGGAAGCTGTTATTTTTCAGCAGCTTGAGCGGGAGTTACGTAACGATGAAGACCCGGTTCCTGGCGTCCAGCGCGACTGCCGTGACGCTCGCGTTTGCAGTGACCGCATGCGGTGGCGGCGGCGGGGGCGGTGCGCACCCCGCGCCTTTGCCCACACCAACTCCAACTCCAACTCCGACTCCGACACCTACTCCCACGCCGACTCCAACACCAACGCCTACGCCGACCCCCCCGCCGCCGACGAATTTCGACACGACGGAATATCACAACTCCAACTACGCCGTGGTCGCCAATGCGATCAGCGCCTACAACGACGGCGCGACCGGTAAGGGAATCAAGATCGGGATCGTCGACAGCGGCATCAATCCCGGCCTGGGCGAGTTCACGGGCAAGATCGATCCGGCCAGCGGCGACGTCTATGGCACCCGCGGGGTCAGCGACCAAGGCGGCCACGGAACCGCAGTATCCGCGGTCGCCGCCGCCAAGCGCAATGGGCAGAACACGATGGGCGTCGCCTTCGACGCGACGATCGTGTCGATGCGAGTCGACAATCCGGGAAGCTGCGCCACCGACGATGGCTGCGAATTTTTCGACGATGCGATCGCCGAAGGGATCGACAGGGCCCGGCAAGCGGGCGCGAGGGTCATCAACCTCTCGCTAGGCGGATCCACACCTTCAAACCTCCTCCTCGGTGCGATGCAACGTGCCGTGAATGCCGGCATCGTGCTGGTGATCGCGGCCGGCAATGACAGTACCGCGAACCCTGACCCGTTCGCGCTCGTCCCTGCGCAGAAATTTCCCGGACAGGTCATCATCGCTGGCTCGATCGGCGCGCCGTTCGGTGCGGAGACCAATTACGACGCCATCTCGTCATTTTCCGACCAGGCCGGCACCGGCAGGAACTTTTACCTGACGGCGCTCGGATATCAGGATCGCGCGCCTGACCAGACGGGGACTCAATTCCTGTGGTCGGGAACCAGCTTTTCGGCACCGACGATCTCGGGTGCGGTCGCGCTCATGGCGCAGGCCTTCCCGAACCTGACGGGCAAGCAAATCGTCGACATCCTGTTCAAGTCGGCCGACGACCTCGGCGCGCCGGGTGTGGATACCGTGTTCGGCCATGGGCGACTGAACATCGCGACCGCCTTCCAGCCTATCGGCGCGACCAGCATGGCGGACAGCCAGACGCCGGTGAGCACGACTGACAATGGTGACCTTCCGCCCGCATCGGGCGACGCGAACGGCGGCGAGTCCTTCGGTGCGATCATCCTCGATGGATATGATCGCGCGTTCGTGCTCGATCTCGCCAAGACGCTTCGCCAGGCTCAGCTCGGTCACCCGCTGACCCAGGCCATCCAGGGCTCGACCAGGGTCAACAGCGCGTCCGCCGGGCCGCTTACGGTGGCGATGACCGTCTCGGAGCGGCGCGACCTGCCGGAAGGTTTCGCGCTCGACAGGCTCGGTATCGGGCCTGAGGACGCCCGCAAGTCGAGGCTGATCGCCGGCGCGGCAATCGCCCGGCTTGACGACAAGACAGCCGCCGCATTCGGCTTTGCCGAGGGCGCGAAGGCGATGGAGCGCAGGCTGTCCGGCGCGGCCCCTGGCGCGTTCCTGATCGCGAAGGACATTGCCGGAGACCCGGGTTTCGCAGCCCAGCGCGGCGCCAGCGTCGCCATCCGGCGCAATCTCGGCCCCGTGTCCGTCACCATGTCGGGCGAGAGCGGCTCGGTGTGGAACGAGGTCCGTACGACCGCGACCGATTCCCCTTACCGCTACGCCAGCCTTTCGGTCGACAAGGATTTCGGCAAGACGTGGCTATCGGCTGGAATGAGCCGCCTCGAGGAAAAGCAGACGCTTCTCGGCGGGCGGATGAGCAACGCTCTTGGCGGCGGCGGATCGAGCACCCTGTTCCTCGACCTCGAGGCCCGGCGGGATATCGGCAACGGAATCAGCGCGGGCGTCATGGCTCGCCACGGCTGGACCGATTTCGCTTCCGGCCAATTCCAGACCGACGCCTATGCGTTCGACCTGTCCAAGGCGGGCGTGTTCGGAAGCGACGACCGCCTCGGCGTCCGAATCTCGCAGCCGCTTCGGGTTTCGAACGGCGGCTTCGCGATGCTCCTGCCGACCGCCTACGATTACTCCAGCGAGACCGCGACGAGCAGCTGGACGACCTACTCGCTGACGCCTAGCGGCCGCGAGATCGACACGGAGCTAAGCTACGGTTCGAGCCTGTGGGACGGGAACGGCTGGCTTGGCGGCAATCTCTTCTTGCGCCGCCAGCCAGGCCACATCGCGAGCGCCGATAACGATTACGGCGCCGCGATCCGCTTCACCCTCGGCTTCTGAGCTTCGGCATCAGCATCCCGACGCGGCTGCGATAGTCCTCATAGTCGCGCCCATGGAACGCGATGAGGTCGCGCTCCTCATACTGGATCGCGATCAGCATGTAGACTGACATGCCGATGGCGAGCAGCAGGTGACCCGCGGTCATCTGCGGGGCCGACCAGAAGGCCAGGAAAAACCCCAGGTACAGCGGGTGCCGGACGAACCTGTAGAGGAACGGAGTCCGGAATCGCGGAGGCGCGCATTCGCGGCCCTGCATGTTCAGCCACGCCTGCTGAAGCCCGAACAGCTCGAAATGGTTGATGAGGAAGGTGCTGAGCAGCACCGTTCCCCATCCGACCCAGAACAGGACCCACAGCAGCATCGTGCCGGCTGGAGCGGTGACGTCCCAGATGACCGAGCCGATCGGCTGCCAGAAGCTGAACATCACCATCAGCGCTATGCTCGCGAAGAGGACGAACACGCTGCGTTCGATGACTTTCGGAACGGCCCTTGTCCACGCTCTCTTGAAGCCCTGCCGGGCCATGACGCTGTGCTGCACGCCGAACAAGGCGATCAGCATCAGATCGACAATGATCGCGGCGCCAGCCGACATTGACGAGGGCGGCGAATCCACCGTCCGCGGCAGCATCGACAAGTCGCCGACGAAGCCGACAAGATAAAGGAATGTCGCGAAGAAAATCGCGTAGCAGATGATTGCGAAGGACATGCTGAGTGCACGTGACATGCCGATTCCCCTTTCGGCTGTGCGAGCCCGTTCTTCAGGACGCGATACTTGACGCCAGCCAGCGCGGCTCGGACCGCTGTCAGCGCCTTCGACCGGTTCGGTACTCAACCATTGTCATCGGATCTTCGCAGCCGTTAGTCACCCGGTACACGGCCATGAACCCCAGCGCCGGCGCGAGCTCAGTGAGCTTGCGCGGCTGCAGCTTGTCGTCGCGCCAGACGAGCCTGTCGTCGGCGATGTAGGCCGACGGCCGGCGGCATTCGCTCGGCGGAGTCTTGATTGAGCTCTCGATGGTCGGATCGAAGAGATTCCCGCCAACCTTGGGCGGAGCCGCTGTCGAGGCTTGCGGAAGCAGCGCCGCGGCGGCCGTGAGGAGAAGTATACGCATAGACGCCTCCTTCCCCGACACCATAGCACTGCGAGGCTACACGGTGAAGCTTTCCCCGCAACCGCACGAGCCCGTCGCGTTCGGGTTCTCGAAGACGAAACCGGCAGCGAAATCGTCTTCACGCCAGTCCATGATCGATCCGACGAGATAGAGCACCGACGCGCCGTCGACATAAAACGTGCCGCCCGGCGTTTCGATCTTCTCGTCGAATGGATTGGCCTCGGTCACATAATCGACCGAGTAGGCGAGGCCGGAGCAGCCGCGGCGCGGAGTCGAAAGCTTGACGCCGATCGCGCCTTCCGGCGCGCGGCTCATCAACTCAGCGATGCGTGCATTCGCGGCGCCGGTTAGCGTGATCGCGGCGGGGCGGACTCTGGATTCCTTGTTCATAACATTCCCAGCTCGAGCCGGGCCTCGTCGCTCATCTTCGACGGGTCCCAAGGCGGATCCCACACCAATTTAACCTCCGCATCGCGGATGCCCGGGACGGAAAGGACGCGCAGCTCGACTTCGGCGGGCATGGACTCCGCTACCGGGCAGTGCGGCGTGGTCAGCGTCATCGTGATCACCGCATCGCCGTCATCGGAGATTTCGACGTCGTAGATGAGCCCGAGCTCGTAGATGTCGACGGGGATTTCGGGATCGTAGACGGACTTCAGCGCCTCGACGATGCGTTCCCTGAGCTCGTCATTGTCGGCGGCTGCGGGCGCGCTCTCGGTCTCGCCGGACAGGAAGCCGGCGAGATAATCGCGCTTGCGGGCTACCCTCTCCGGGACGCGGGCTCGTGGCGGCGGAGTCACCGACTCTACCTCCTCGACCTCGATCTTGCGTTCCTCGTTCATTCCCAAATCACCTGGCGAAAATCCGTTTCACCTGCTCGATACCGCCAACCAGCGCCTCGATATCACTGCTGTCGCTGTGCGCGGCGAAGCTCGCCCGCGCCGTCGCCGCAACGCCGAGCACATCCATCAAGGGCTGTGCGCAATGATGGCCCGCGCGCACCGCGACGCCCGCATCATCCAATATGGTGGCGGTGTCGTGCGCATGCACCCCGTCCACGTTGAAGCTGACGATCCCGGCGCTGTCCTCGGGCCCGTAGAGGGTGACGCCCGGAATGGCGGAAAGCGCGGCGCGGGTCTCCGAAACGAGGACGCATTCGTGTGCGTGGATCGCATCCATTCCGATCCCCTCGACCCATTCGATGGCCGCATGGAGACCGACTGCTCCGACGATATGCGGAGTGCCAGCCTCAAAGCGCGCCGGTGGATCGAGATAGGTCGTCTTGGCGAAGGTGACGCGGTCGATCATCGACCCGCCGCCCTGCCAAGGCGGGAGCTCGTCGAGCGCTCGGCCCCACAGGCAGCCGATGCCGGTAGGGCCGTACAATTTGTGACCAGAGAAGGCATAATAGTCGCAGCCGATCTTCCCGACGTCGACGGGAAGTCGCGGGACCGCCTGGCAGCCGTCGAGAAGCAGCAGTGCGCCCTTCGAATGCGCGATCTCCGCGGCGCGCGTCGCGTCCAGGACGGAGCCAAGCACGTTCGACACGTGGGCGAAGGCAACCACTCGATGCTCTTCCGTCAGCATCCGTTTCGCCGCGGCGAGATCGATCTCGCTCTCCATCGTCAGTGGCACCACGTCGACTTCGTAACCCGCCAGCTGCCACGGAACGATGTTGCTGTGATGCTCGAGCTGCGACAGCAGCACGCGGTTGCGGCCGTTTTTCGGGAGGCTCCGTGCAACGAGGTTGATGGCCTCGGTCGCTCCGCGCGTAAATACGACTTCGTCCGCCTTGCCGCCGATCAGCTTTGACGCCGCCCCACGCGCCGCCTCGTAGCGCTGGGTCATGTCGCTCGACCGGCGATAGATGCCGCGATGCACGGTCGCATAGTCCGGCCCGTAAGCCTGAACGATCGCGTCGATCACGGCCTGCGGCTTCTGCGCCGTCGCGGCGCTGTCGAGATAATGCCAGTCGCCCACGCCGGGGAACTCGTCGCGTACGTTGAGCGCGGAATTGATGCGCGTTGGGGCGTTCATTCCACCACACTCCTCAGCGCGTCGCGTGCCGCGTCCCCAATCGCGTCGCTGTTCTTGGCGGTGTCCCACAGGCCCATCACGAAGCCCTCGAGCAACAGGGCGCGAGCGCCCGCAGGGTCGAGTCCTCGGCTCTCGGCGTAGAACAACTGCATCGGGTCGAGCTCGCCGACCGTCGCTCCGTGCGCGCACTTCACGTCGTCCGCGAAAATCTCCAGCTCGGGCTTGGCATTCGCTGTCGCTCCGCGGTCGAGGAGCATCGCTTTTACCGACTGCTCGGCGTCGGTTTTCTGCGCGCCGCGAGCGACCTCGATCTTGCCGAGATAGGAACCGACCGCCTTGCCGTTCAGCACCGAGCGAACGACTTGCCGTGAAGTCGCGTTCGGCTCGAGATGGCGGACGTTAGTGACGATCTCGTTGGTCGATAGGCCGGTTCCGATGTTCGCGGCGAACAGCTCGAAGGACGCGCCGGCGGAGAGCTCAACCTCAAGCTCGATGCGGCCATATTGCTCGGCCGCGTTGAGGGCGAAAATTCGAGCCACGGCTCCAGCACCAAGCTCCAGCTTGACGCGCCGCACCTGAACGGCGTCGCCACTCGGCAGCCACACCTGTTCCAGGCTCTGCCCGGGAAGGATCGCGATCCGCTCAGGCTCGCCGAGCTGCTCCCATACGGGCTGCAGCGCTTCGAGGTCGGCGTAGCGCCATTCCTCCTGCTTGCGGGTGGGGAAGGGGGCCGTCATCAGACCGCCGCCTCCGCATAGCCCTCGCGCTCGAGCTCATGAGCAAGCTCGGGCCCGCCCGAACGGACGATCTTTCCGTGCGAGAGCACATGCACGCGATCGGGCTCAACATAGTCGAGCAGCCGCTGGTAGTGGGTGATCAGCAGCACGCCCTTGCC
The DNA here is from genome assembly GCA_046733255.1 of Pseudomonadota bacterium. Classification (GTDB taxonomy): domain Bacteria; phylum Pseudomonadota; class Alphaproteobacteria; order Sphingomonadales; family Sphingomonadaceae; genus Sphingomicrobium. The sequence continues at coordinate 1,660 of JBKPOU010000078.1, read as the reverse complement.
GGGCGCGCGCATGATCCGGTTGATGCCCGCGCCGACGGCCTTCAGCGCATCGATGTCGAGCCCGCTGTCGGTCTCGTCGAGGATCGCGAACTTCGGGTCAATGATGCCCATCTGCACCATCTCGGCGCGCTTCTTCTCGCCTCCGGAAAAGCCGACGTTGACCGGGCGCTTCAGCATCTCGGCGTCCATTCCGAGGAGCACGGCCTGTGAGCGCGCGAGCTTGATGAACTCGGCTCCGGACAGCTCCGCCTCGCCGCGGCTGCGACGCTGCGAGTTGAGGCTCTCGCGAAGGAACTGGAGGTAGGACACGCCGGGGATTTCGACCGGATACTGGAAGCCCAGGAACAGGCCCGCCGCCGCGCGCTCGAACGGCTCCATCGCGATGAGGTCCATTCCCCTCCCGCTTGCGGGATGGGTTAGGGGTGGGTTCTTGCCGCCGTCGTCAGGCCCACCCCCGGCCCCTCCCGCACGCGGGAGGGGAGAGAACGTCACCGACCCCTCCGTCACCTCATACCCCGGCCGCCCGGCAAGCACATAAGCCAGCGTCGACTTGCCCGACCCGTTCGGCCCCATGATCGCGTGCACTTCGCCCGCGGGCACGTGCAGCGACACGCCGTTCAAGATCGGCTTATTGGCGACCGTCGCGTGGAGGTCCGAAATACTCAGCATTGCGCACCGGGGACTTTGCAAGACGACATTGGATCGAGCGTATCGATGATGTCGATTGCCTCGGCTCGGGCCTCTGCCTCGGAGATGCTAGGCTTGCGGTCGCGGACGGCCGCGTCGATCGCCTCTTGACGCTCGCTCATGCACTGGGCGGCGGCCGTCCGATAGGCACGTGTGCGGGCCTTAAGATCCTTGCTGCTTAGGTCCGACGGAAGGCCGCTCGACAGGCAGGCCATATAACGGTTCATGCTCGGCCCGAAATCGCTGTGACCAGTGACGGCTGCTGCTAACGCTACGAGCATCATCCCACGCTCCCCTCGAGGCTGATCCCGAGCAGCTTCTGCGCCTCGACCGCGAACGAAGAGCCGTCACCCTTCAGGGTCCATTTCTCCACCCACAGAGAGGTCTCCGGAATGGATGCTGAAACGAGTTCAGCATGACGGTTGAGGCCGATCATCCGACCGAGCCTTCCAGTGAAATCCCCAGGAGTTTCTGCGCCTCGACGGCGAACTCCATCGGCAGCTGCTTGAGCACCTCGCGGGCGAAGCCGTTGACGATCAGCGCCACGGCGCTTTCGGCGTCGAGGCCGCGGCTCATCGCGTAGAACAGCTGGTCCTCGCTGATCTTCGAGGTCGTCGCTTCATGCTCGATCGTCGCGGTCGGGTTCTTCACTTCGATATAGGGCACCGTGTGCGCGCCGCAGTCGCTGCCAAGCAGCAGGCTGTCGCACTGGGTGAAGTTGCGCACATTCTCCGCACGCGGGAGGACTCGAACCAGCCCGCGGTAAGTGTTGTTCGACCTGCCCGCGCTGATGCCCTTGGAGACGATCGTCGAGCGCGTGTTGGCGCCGATGTGGATCATCTTCGTGCCGGTGTCGGCCTGCTGGCGGTTGTTGGTCAGCGCGACCGAATAGAATTCGCCGACGCTGCTCTCGCCCTTCAAAATGCAGCTCGGATATTTCCAGGTGATCGCGCTGCCGGTCTCGACCTGCGTC
>JBKPOU010000077.1:0-23305 GCA_046733255.1 Pseudomonadota bacterium | reverse complement strand
CGTCGTAATAAGCCTCGTCGCGGACTGAATACCAACCTTCGTACCGGCCGAGATACAGGTCGCCGCGCTCCGCCATCGCCGTCCAGATCGCCTGGCTCGCGCGGTGATGGGCCGGATCCGAGGTCCGGATGAAGCGATCATAAGAAACCTCAAGACCGTCGCACATCCGTTGGAAAAGAGATGAGAGTTTATCCGCAAAAGCTTGCGGCTCGACGCCGGCCGTCCGCGCAGCCTGCGCCATCTTCAGGCCATGCTCGTCGGTGCCGGTTTGGAAGCGCACGTCCCGTCCCTGCGAGCGTTGGAAACGCGCGATCACGTCGGCGGCGATCGCCTCATAGGCATGGCCGATATGGGGCGGCCCATTCGGGTAGCTGATCGCGGTGGTGATGTAATAAGGCTCGGACACGGCGAGGGCCCTACCCTGCCCTTCGCGGCCCTTCAAGAAAGGCGCGGATCGGCAACCGACGCGAGAATGGTGCCGAGCTGGAAAACGGTCGCGGCAGGATCCAACGACAGGCGCGGGGCCACGGCTACGAGCTCGCGCACGCGCTCGTAGGCATTCAGCGCACGCTCGCGCCTCGGTTCCGCCAGGCTGCGCGCTTCCTTCGCCACCAGGGACGGCAGGAGATCGAGGAATGCCGCATAGCGATCCGCTGCGGCCTTGCGTGCAAGCTGGCTCGCGAGCGCAGAGCGCCTGCTGTTATCCGCGTCCCCTTCCCGAAGGATCGTCAGCGCATCCTTTTCGAGCGGCCCAAGTTCGAGCGAGGCGAAGGCGAGTGCTCGACCGACGGAGCCGTTTGCTTGAGGAATGAGGCGCCGGCGTTCTTCGACACCCGCATCCGGCAATTGCTCGTGGAGAACTGACGTCATGGCGTCGTCGCTCAGCGCATCGAACTGAAGGCGGCGGCAGCGCGACCGGATCGTCGGAAGGAGCCGTCCGGGCGCGTGGCTGACGAGCAGGATGACCGTGTTCGGCGGCGGCTCCTCGAGCATCTTGAGAAGCGCGTTCGCGGCGGACTTTTCCAGCTCGTCGACGCTGTCGATGACGACCACGCGCCAGTCGGACAGCGCCGGCGTCAGACCGAGAAACTCCCCGAGCCCGCGGATCTGATCGACGCTGATGTTGCGCGCGAGATTGCCCGTCTTTTCATTCTCCAGGCGCTGGAGCCAGCGCATGTCCGGATGACTGCCGGCAGCGATCAGTTTCGCAGTCGGATGGTCTGGAGGGGACTCGAGCGCCGGAGCATCGAAGCCGGGTCCCGCCGCTTCGGCAAGCAGGCGAACTGCCGCATTCCGAGCGAAATGCGCCTTCCCGACTCCGCGCGGCCCAGCAAGGAGCCAGGCGTGGTGAAGGGCACGCGAATCCCAGGCGCGGCGGAATTGCTCGACAGCTTTGTCGTGGCCCGCGATCACGGCAACAGGTCCGCAATTTCATTGAGCAGCCGCTGAGTCACCTCCTCGGAGCTTCCGGACGCGTCGACGATCCGGACGCGGTCCGGCTCTTCCGCCGCAATCAGCCGAAAGGCGAGATCGACCCTCTGATGATAGCCTTCGGGGCGGCCACCGATCCGGTCGCTCCCCTCATTATCGCGAGCGCGTGCACGCGCCCCGCCTTCGGCGAGCGCGAGGACGAGCGCCCGGTCGGGAAACCACTCGCCGATACCGAATGCGTTGATTGTCCGTACGGCTTCGATTCCGAGCTCGCCGGCGCCGCCCTGGTAGGCGAGCGAACTATCGATAAACCGGTCCGACAATACCCAATCCCCCCTGACAATCGCGGGACGGATGACCTTGTCGACATGGTCCGTCCTGGCGGCGGCGAACAGCAGTGCTTCAGCCTTGGCGCTCCAGCGCTCCTCCTCGCCGCTCAGCAGAAGCTCGCGGATCTTTTCCGCCCCCTCGCTTCCTCCGGGTTCGCGGGTTTCGACGACTGTGAGGCCGCGCTCGCGCAACAGGCGCGCAAGCGCCTTCAGCTGCGTCGACTTGCCGACCCCCTCGCCGCCTTCGAGGCTGATGAATCGCCCGCGCCCGCTCACGCCATTCCGAGCAGCGACTTCAGTCCGATCCACGCCCGCGTGAAGAAGCCCGCCTCGCCGACGTCTTCGCCCGCGACCAGCGGCACGACCTGCGGATCGGTGTCGCCGGTCGTCACGACGAGCTGCGCGACCTCCTCGCCTTTCTTGATCGGCGCCTTGATCGGGCCATTGTAGCGAACCTGCACATGCATCTTTCGAGTGAGGCTCAGGCCCGCCGGGACGGTCACGGCGAGATCGCGTGGCGCGACCAGCGGCACTTCGCTGTTGGAGCCCATCTGCACCTTGGCCTTCGCAACCTCCGATCCCGACTTGAACAGGGTCTTGTCCTGCCACGCGTTGAAGCCCCACTGGATCAGGCGGGTCGACTGCTGAACCCGCTCGTTCCAGCTCTTCATTCCGGCGAGCACCTCGACCAGGCGCCGGCCGTTCTGTTCGGCCGAGCCGGTGAACCCGTATCCAGCCTCTTCCGTGTGCCCCGTCTTCAGCCCGTCGGCGCCCCGGACATGGCCGAGAATCGGATTGCGGTTGTCCTGCGTGATGGCGTTGCCGCCCATCGTCTGGCCCCAGCTGAAGCTCGTCTGCCCGTAGAACTTCTTGTACAGCTTCTCGTGGTGCTGGACGGTAGCCCTGGCGAGCGTGGCCAGGTCCTTCGCCGTGACGTAGGTCCGGCCCTCATCCGGCCAGCCGTTCGATGTCCCGAAATGGCTTCCATTCATGCCGAGCTTGTGCGCGAGCGCGTTCATCTGGTCGGTGAACGATTCCTCAGTCCCCGCAATGCATTCTGCAAGGACGACCGAGGCATCGTTTCCGGACAAGGTGATGATCCCGTGCAGCAGGTTCTCCACGCTGACCTGCTCGTTGGGGCTGAGGAACATCGTCGAACCCTGCGAATGCCATTTCTGCCAGGTTTCCGGGCGGACCGTGCACATCTTGCCCAGTGGCAGCTGGCCCGAATCGATGAGCTCGAAGGCCACTTCGCTGGTCATCATCTTCGCGAGCGATGCCGGGGGAAATTTGCGGTCTGCATCCCTGGAAAACAGTACCGCGCCCGAATTTACGTCGATGAGATAGGCGATCGGAGCGCTGGTATCGAATTGCGGCGCCTTGGCGAGCGCGGTTCCGGCAATGAGAGTGGCGGCGGCGGTGGCGAATAGGAATGCACGGGTCATTGGCGCGGTCGGTATCCTCTGGCGAAATTTGAGACGAGCCCCTGTCTATCGTCGGATTGGGCTGCGCGCGAGGGGCTAGCCCGCCGCAATGGCATTCGCGAGCAATCCGATCGTCAGCGCGTAGTAGTTCGAGCAGTTGTAATCGAGGATCGCGTAATAATTCTCGGTCAGCAGGTAGGCTGGCGCATAGCCACCCGGAGTCTCCATCAGGGTTGCGAGCTCGGCGTCCGGCAGTCCCCGGCCGGTCGGAACGACGCCGAGCGATCGCCACTCGCGCACGGTAAGCCATCGGCTGTGGCGCCTGAAGACAGCGGGGCAGCGGGGGGCACGCACTTTCGACTGGATCGCGGCACGGTTGAGCGTTGCGGGGATCCTGACGGGCACGCCCCAGGGGATGCCCCGCTTCCAGCCCGCGTCACGCAAGTAATTGGCGATCGACGCGAAGGCATCGTCCTCGCTTCTCCACACGTCGGCAAAGCCGTCGCCATCGCCGTCCTGCCGCAGGCGCAGGACGACTGACGGCATGAACTGGGGATAGCCGGTTGCGCCGGCATAGCTCCCTTTCAGCTGCCAGCGGCGCACTCCGAGATCCAACAGCTTCATCGCGGCCACGAACTCGTTCTCGAAGAGCGCCCGGCGGCGGCCTTCGTAAGCAAGGCTGGCGAGCACCTCGAGGAGGTCGAACCCGCCGGTAACCGAGCCGTAGCTCGTTTCCTTGCCGTAGATCGCCATGATCACCGACGGATCGACTCCGTAGAGCGACTGGATCCGGTAGAGCCTGTTCCAGTGCGACGAATAACGCGCCTGTCCGCGGTTGATCAGCGAGGTGGTGATATGACGCTCGAGATAGCCGCCGAAGGCCGGCGGCCTGTCGTCATAAGCCGTTGAAGTGGGCCGCTGCGCCCGGTCCAGCTCAATGACCCGCGAGTTGACGTCCAGCGTCGGCATGACCGCCTGGATCGTCGATTCGCGGACACCCTGGCTGCGCGCCTTGGCTGCGAGATAGGTCTTGTAGCGGTCAAAGGCGCTCTGCGGCTGAGCATATTGAGCCGCGTAGGCCTGGGCCGACGCCGCCTGCACCGCGCCAGTAGAGTTGTCGCGCGCGTTGGCAGGGCCAAGCGCGAGCGCCCCGATTCCGGCCAGACTCCACCCGATGATCCACCGCAACGCAACTCTCCCTGATCCCACTCCAACAGCCTAAGCCTGGCCGCCGTTCCCGACCACAAGCATTGGTCGCGCAGCTTGCACGTCTCGCCTCGACGACGATATCAGGCTCGACCCTGAAAGCGGGTAAACGCGGGTCGTATGGAGAGTGACCGAGCGGGCTTGAAAACCGCGCGAAGCGCACGGACAAGCGAAGTCGGATGGAGAGGTGGCCGAGCGGTTTAAGGCACCGGTCTTGAAAACCGGCGTGGGTTCACGCCCACCGTGGGTTCGAATCCCACCCTCTCCGCCACAGTGCCGCCTGGGTGTGCCGGCCGTTGCCCAAGTTGCCGATAAATTGATGTGGAGAAGAGGAAGGCCATGATCGAAGCGATTATTGCCGCTCTCGCGCTGTGCGTGCTCGTGCTGATGTCATTACGGGCGAACCGCCGCTTCAGTCAGCACGCACGATTGCCCATGCAGTGGTCGCTCAATGGGTCGGTGAATTGGACCGCTCCGCGTCAAATCGCCCTGGCTTTCACTCCAGTCTTGGCCGGCCTCACTCTGGCCGCCGTAGTCTGGTTGACCACGGCCCTAACTCCCAGGCCCGGTCAAGAAGGGTTCGCAATTCCCTCCCTGATCTTCGTCGCCCTGGTGTTCGTCGCAGCGCATGCGTTCCATCTATGGCTCATTCGGAAGTCGATTCGCGAACGCTGATTCCGCGCAATCGGCCACTCAAAAATCGCTTATTTGACCAATCACGAACCTTGGCCGCCCTCCGGCCGTTACCTTCCGCAAGGAGTGAAGACATGGGCGCGGAGCAAAGCAGCGATCTAGCCGAAGCGAATCGCGGAAACAGCGAGAGCACCGGTGAAAGGCACCAGTTCACGACCGTGAACCCAGCGACAGGCCAGCCGGGGAAGGTTTATCGCGGTCACACTTTAGAAGAGGCGCACGCGGCTGCCGCAGCCGCGCGAAAGGCGTTTGAATCGTGGCGGCGAACAGAGTTCGCGGAACGGTCGTCAGTCATTCACAAAGCTGCGCAGCTCCTTCGCGATCGCAGGGAAGAATTCGCGCTGCTCATGACCGAGGAAATGGGCAAGACCGTCAGCGACGGCCGCGCGGAAATCGACAAATGCGCCTTCCACTGCGACTGGTTCGGCGATCACGCGCCGAAGTATCTGGCGGACGAGCAGGTGGATATCGACGGGTCCGAGGCATTCGTCACCTACAATCCGGTCGGCGTCGTGTTGGCCGTCATGCCGTGGAACTTCCCCTTCTGGCAGGTGATCCGCTTCGCAGCTCCTGCCCTGATGGCGGGCAACGGAGCGCTCCTCAAACATGCGGCGAATGTTCCCGGTTGCGCGCTGGCGATCGAGAGGCTGCTTCACGACGCCGGAGTCCCGCGGGACCTTTTTCGCACCCTCCTACTTCCCAGCAGCGAGGTGAAGGCGATCATCGAGGACGACAATGTCGCCGCTGTCACGCTGACCGGAAGCGTGGCGGCTGGCAGGAGCGTGGCCGCGACTGCCGGCGGAGTCCTGAAGAAATGCGTGCTCGAGCTCGGCGGATCCGATGCCTACGTGGTTCTTGACGATGTCGACGTCGACGCGGCGGCGCAGATTTGCGCAACCGCTCGCATGGTCAACGGCGGCCAGAGCTGCATCGCCGGAAAGCGCTTCATCGTCGTTCGCTCCGTTCTGGAGCGATTCGAATCCGCGCTGCTCGAGCAAATGCGAACCTACGAAATGGGCGATCCGAAGCGCGAAGGAACCAAGCTCGGACCGATGCAGAGCGTGAAGGCCCGCGACGAAATCCATCGCCAGGTGACCGAAAGCGTCGCCAACAGCGCACGGCTCCTGCTCGGCGGCAGAATTCCGGATCGTCCTGGCGCCTGGTATCCAGCGACGATCCTTGCGAATGTCGCGCCCGGGCAGCCAGCCCATGACGAGGAAGTCTTTGGACCCGTCGCAGCAATCATTGCCGCCGATGACGAGGCGCAGGCGCTGCAAATCGCCAATTCGAGCGAGTTCGGGCTTGGATCGGGAGTCCTCACCTCCGACGTGGACCGAGGCCGCCGGATCGCCGCCGAGTCGCTCGAGGCTGGCCTCGCCTTCGTCAACGAAAACGTCCGGTCGGATCCGAGGATGCCATTCGGCGGAGTGAAGCACTCGGGCTATGGCCGCGAATGCTCGGCTTTCGGGATCCGTGAGTTCACCAACATCAAGAGCGTCCACGTCAGTCCGCTCGACAAGCGCGATACCGCTCAAGTCGAATAATCCGCGTTCGTCGAAAAAATTTCGACGCCAGCGAAACATTCATCTTGCGTTCACGCTACAAATGTAGCACACGCTACAAATGTAGCGCGAAATAGGAACGTGATTCTCATGCTCAACAAGCTCCCGCCCCGCGAACGCCAGATCGTTGACGTCCTCTATGAGGCTGGTCCGCTGACATCCGGTGAAGTCGGCGAAAAGCTTCCCGACCAGATCAGCGGCTCTGCTGTTCGCGCGATGCTCAAGCGACTCGAGGACAAGGGTTTCGTCCACCGCACCGACTCGGAGCGCGGCTATCTCTACAGCCCGGCGGTATCCGAAACGGCCGCCCGCAAATCGGCTCTCAGCGAGATCGTGAAGACCTTCTTCAATGGGTCGGCAGCCGGCGCAGCAAGCGCGCTGCTCGGAATGTCCGACAAGCTCAGCAGCGACGATCTAGACAGCCTCGAAGCGATGATCGCGAAGGCGCGCACCGCAAAAGGAGCGAAATGATGGACTGGCTCATTCCTCTGGCGGCGAAGTCGTTCGTAGTTGCCGGCGGCGCACTCTTTCTGCTGAAGCTGCTCAAGAACCGCTCGGCGGCCGACCGCAGCTGGATCGCTCATCTCGCGCTTGCAGGCCTGCTCCTGCTTCCGCTTGCAGCCGTTGCACTCCCGTCGCTCGACGTCGCCGGTCCCGAATTCCTGGTCGGCACGGCCGAAGTCCAATCCCCTTCTTCGGCCGTCCTTCCGCGAACTGAACCGACAGCGGCACCTGCGGCATCGTCAGCGCCACCGTCTGACGAGACGAGCGTCGGGGGCGCATCCGTCGACTGGCCCTTTTGGGGCTACGTCGTCCCCGCGGCTCTGCTCATCCTGCTTACCCTGATCGCGCTCGTCCGGCTGTTCGTACTCAAGGCCCGGGCGACCGTGCTGGTCGACGCGCCGTGGCTGACCGCGCTGGCAAAGGCGCAGCATCGCATGGGTTTCAAGCATGGGACCGCCCTGCTCACCAGCAACGAACTCCCCTCCCCAATCAGCTGGGGAGTCGTCCGCCCGGTTATCCTACTCAATACCGAAGCGTCGCAATCGCATGCTGAGGCGGAGGCCATCATCACCCATGAGCTGGCCCACGTCGCCAACCTCGACTGGGCGAAGCTTCTGATCGCCCGGGTCGCGACCGCACTCTTCTGGTTCAACCCGTTCGTCTGGCTGCTCGCCCGCGAGGCGCACCAGCTTCGCGAAGAAGCCGCCGACGATGCGGTCCTCGCGACCGATATCGACGAGACCGAATATGCCAAGCTGCTCGTCGGGGTAGCCCGGCACGAGTGCCGCGGCCTTCTGATCGGCGCGCATGGGGTAGCTCCGGCCAGGAACTCCCTTTCCCGCCGAGTGAAGCGCGTGCTGGACGGAGCAGTGAAGCGCGCTCCGGGCGGATGGCGCTGGGGGTCTGCAGCGGCGTTCTTTGCGGCTGGCATGGCCGTGCCCGTCGCTGCCCTGAACCTCGTTCCTGCGACTGCTGCGACCGCCAATGGGGCCGACAGCCAGAACCCCTATTATGCCGCGACGACGCAGCCGGATGCCTCAGTGCAAGCGTCCACGCCGAGCGAAATCCAGGTTGCCGACGGCATTGCTACTCTCCGGTCCGGAAAGACGACGATCAGGACGGCAGACGGCAGGACGATCCTGAGCTCGAGCGATGGCGGCACAATCACCACCAAGTCCGACGGCACCGTGGTCATGGTCGGCCCCACCGGCGGGAAGATTCAAATCTATCCGCCCGATTCCAAAGGCCGCAGGCGCGCGGTCGCAATCGGCCCGTCGGGTAGCGTGGCCGAATTCGCGGATGCTCGCGCGGTTCCGGGCCTTGCCGTTGCCATCTCCAGCAATTCGCACCCAGGGCGCGAGCCGAAGTCTGCGGTCGATCGCGCGATCGAGCTCAAGGCCGTTGGAGTCACTCCCGAATATATCGCGGGGATCCGCTCGGCTGCTCCGCAGCTCCGGTTGGACCATGACGATATCGTCAGCCTCAAAGCGGTCGGGGTCACGCCCTCCTTCATCCAGGAGCTTGCGCGCCTCGGCTATCGCAACCTCGACGCCGACGAGATCACAGGCGCCTATGCCGTCGGAGTTCGCGAAGACTATGTCCGGTCTCTGGCGGCGGCTGGCTATGGCAGGCTCTCGATGGACGAGCTGACCCAGCTGAAGGCGGTCGGAGTGACCGCGAAGGACATCGAGCGGTACCGGGCAGCCGGCTTTTCCCACATCGACGTCGACAAGCTCACCGAGCTCAAGACTCTCGGCATCACGCCCGAGGAGCTGAAAGCGAGCGAAGACTACGGTCCGTGACCGGCCCCGTCGCGCTGAACCGCTGAACTGACCTGAATTCGAGAATTTCGAAGCGCCCAAATGGGGCGGACGGGCGGACTTTGCCCAAATGGAAGAAGAAGGAGGAGTGAAATGACCAGGATGTTGGCTTTCGTCGCGGCACTGCTTCTGACCGCGATCACCGTGTCTTCCGCCTGCGTTGCAGGCAACGCCACGCCACTCAGCTTCACCATCGAGCCGGATCGTGAAACCGAGCGCGTACAGGTCCACTTCGACCGCTCGAACGATCGTGGCGTTCATAACTGGTCGAGTTCGTTCCGGACTTCCGAGTTGAGCGGGTTGGACGTGGCGGCCCTGACCGGCGCCGTCATTCGCCCCATCCGGTTTGCCGTCATCCGAGAGGCTGGACGTATCGATTGCTCCGGAAGCGGCGGCAATGCGATGGCGAGAGGGAATTGCGCTGTCAGTGCGGATCCGGGCTTCAACGATTTTCTTGCGGCGCACGGAATTGCACGGCCAAGCGCCGAGCAGACCCTGGCCCTCATTGCCGTCAGGGCTCGCCGCGACCTGATCGGCGCCCTTTCGCAGGCGCGTTATCCGACGCCGGACATTGAGAAGCTCGTGGAGCTCAGTGCCGTCGGAGTGACACCGGACTATATCCGCGGACTCGCCGGCCAGAACTACCGGCCGCACTCCCTCAGCTCGCTGGTCGAGTTCGCAGCGCTCAAGATCACGCCGGAATATGTCGGGAGCTTCATCCGAGCGGGCTACACGAACCTCGATCCCGATGAGCTGGTTCAGCTCAAGGCTCTAAACATCACTCCCGAATATGTCGCCGGGTTCGAGCGCCTCGGCTATCGCCACCTGCCGGTGGACACCCTCGTCCAGCTCAAGGCACTGGATGTGACTCCGGAATTCGTCCGCGCCGTCCAGCAGGGCGATACCCTGCCCTCGCCCGACCACCTCGTCCAGCTCCGGGCGGTCAGCCGGGATCTCCGCAATCGCTAACCGGGATCTCCGCAATCGCTAACTTGCTTCACTGTGTTACCGGACTACTACTGCAACACTGTTCTGGGGGTAAATTGATGATCCGCTTGTCGAACGGCCTGAAAGTTGCGTTCCTCGCTTCGGCGGCATCGATCGTCCTCCCAACTGCAGCCCTTGCGCAGACCTCGGACCCGGCGGCGGCACCGGCGCCAGTCGCGAAGCCCGCGGGGAACAGCAAGGTCTATACACCGGGCGACTTCGCCCGCTTCGCGCCCAAGACGGCCTATGACATGCTGGTGCAGGTCCCGGGTTTCACAATTCGGACCGCCGACCAGGAGCGCGGACTCGGTCAAGCGTCGGAAAACGTGCTGATCAACGGTCAGCGAATCGCCAACAAGTCGGGCGGAGCGGTCGACCAGCTCCAGCGGATCGCGGCCGCCAATGTCGACCGGATCGAGATTGTCGACGCGGCCACTCTCGGAATCGCCGGGCTCACCGGCCAGGTCGCGAACGTCATCGTCAAGCAGGAGGCCAAATCGTCGGGCCAGTTCGAATATAGGCCGAGCGCCCGCGCCCACTTCGCGAAGCCGGACTTCCTCGCCGGATCGGTCAGCTACACCGGCAAGACCGGACCGCTTGATTACACTTTGTCCGTCAAGAACAGCCCCGGCCGCGGAGCCTTCGGCGGGCCCGTCTATATTTACGACCACATGGGCGGCACGCTCCAGGAGCTTCGGGAGGAACGCTACCATTCCGAATATGACGAAGCGAAAATGCAGGCGAAGTTCGGCCTCGACGGTCCGGGCTCGTCTGTCGGCAACCTCACGCTTGGCTACGCGCCCTATTGGGGTCCGTCCTTCCAGCAGGACCACAGGACGATCATCGCCACGGGCGAGAAGCGGACCCGGACCATCACGACCGAGCTCGCTGGCTATTATGGCGATGTAAACGCGGACTATGAGTTCGCGCTTGGCCCCGGCCGGTTGAAGCTGATCGGCGTCCGCCACTGGGACCACGAACCGCTGTCCCAGGATCTCATCTTCCACTTCGACACCACCGGCGAGCCGGACACGGGAACTCGCTTCACGCGCGACACGCACATCGGCGAGACCATCCTTCGAAGCGAATATGGCTGGAAGGCCGGGGAAAACGACTGGCAGCTGTCGTTAGAGCGTGCCTTCAATTCGCTCGACCAGAAGGGTGCGCTGTTCGACCTGAACCCTCAGGGCGAATTCGTCGAAAAGCCCTTCCCAGAGGGAACCGGCAAGGTGACCGAGGTCCGCTACGAGGGGATCGCGACCTTGACCCGTCCGCTCACCTCAAACCTGAACCTTCAGGTCGCCGGCGGCGCGGAAATTTCGGATCTCGACCGGGTCGACGACGACCAGCCCGCGCGCCACTTCTTCCGTCCGAAAGGCAGTATCAACCTCGCTTGGCGTCCCGCACCCAGGTGGGACATCAGCCTGAAGCTTCGACGCCGCGTCGGTCAGATCAGCTTCTACGACTTCCTCGCCCAGCCGAAGCTCAGCGAGGATCGCGAGAATGCCGGCAACCCCGACCTGGTGCCCCCTCAGAGCTGGGAGATCGAGACCGAGTTCGCGCACGACCTCGGCCCGTGGGGGAAAACCCGGCTCAACCTCCATTATTACAAGGTCGAGGACATCATCGACGTGATCCCGATCGGCGAGAATGGCCAGGGCGTCGGCAACCTGCCCAGCGCCGATCGCTTCGGCTTTGAAAGCGTCAGCACTTTCAACCTGGACCCGATCGGCTGGACCGGAGCGAAGCTCGATCTGACCGTTGGCCGTGAGTGGACCTCGGTCAAAGACCCGCTAACCGGCGAGAAACGGCCGATCAGCGGCAATCGGAGCAAATGGGCCTTTGCCCAGATCCGCCACGACATTCCCGGGACGCAGATCGCGTGGAGCGTCTACGCCCAGTACAATTACTACGCGCGGAACTTCTTCCTCACGGAGGTCTATCGAAGCCTCGACCTGCCCTGGATCACCGGATTCTACATCGAGGACAAGAACGTGTTCGGGACGACCGTCCGCTTCTCCGTGGACAACGTCCCCGACCTCACCCGCCACAAGCTTTGGCGTACCGTGTACGAAGGCTATCGCGACCGGACTCCGGTTTCCTTCTTCCAGAAGAACAACGAGCTCGTGGGACCGCTCTTCGAGCTCTCGATCCGGGGCAATTTCTGACGTCAGTTGCACTTCGCGACGCGCTTCGCCGTGCGTCGATCCCGGCCATCCGTTCGCGAAACCGTTCGTCGGTTTGTCGAGCGCCGGTGGCGGGCAAGGCGAAACGAAGCCACTGCTTTAACCGGGTAATACAGGGGTGACTTGCATGCGCGCATGCCTTTTCTACGCATCCGCGGCCGTGTTCGCGCTCAGCATCGCGCAAAATGCCCGCGCGCAAACCCCCACGGGCGGGGACCAGCCCGCCCCCACCCCGACGCAGGCAAGCCGAACGACGGTCTATGACGCCGCCTTCTTCGCCCAATATGCGCCGCGAACCGCGCTGGACATCGCGCGGCGGGTTCCGGGCTTCAATCTCGATCTCGGAAACACCGACATCCGGGGCTTCGCGGCCGCGGCCGGCAATGTCGTCATCAACGGCGCGCGACCAAGCTCGAAGGCCGAATCACTCGAAACGACGTTGCAGAGGATTCCTGCAAAGCGGGTCACGCGAGTCGAAGTCGGGCCCGGTGATCTTTTCGGCGCTGACTATTCCAGCAAGAGCCAGGTCCTCAACATCATCATGTCGGCGGAAGGCGGACTGGACGGCAACGTCACGGCCGTCGGGCGCCGCCTCTATGACGGCAAGTTAAGCGGCGACATCAGCGGCTCGGCCCTGATCCGCCGCGGAGCGTCAAGCATCAACCTTTCCGCCGGCACCGGCTACAATCTCCAGCACGAGGAAGGGACCGACAGGCTTACCGACCTGGGCACGGGCGAGCTCATCGAGTTCCGGCGCAAGTTCAACAGCTACGAAGACTTCAATCCCTATATTTCGGGAAGCTGGGCCCTCGAGCGCGCGGCCGACAAGGCCATTCGCGTGAATGCCCGATGGTCGCCCGGCCAGTTCGACCTCATCCAGGACAATCGCGTGACCGTGACAGGTGAGGACCCGCGCGACGATTCCCTGATCCAGGATTACGACAATGGCGTGTTCGAGCTTGGTGGCGACGTCACCCGCCCGCTTGCCGACGGAGCCATCAAGCTGGTCGGCCTGGCGACGCGAAGGAAGCGCAACAACTTCGACGCCTACATCCAGCGCGATGGATTGCTCGAGGATGGAGCAGTCCAGGTCGGCGGCTTCGACCAGACCCAGAAGGCGCAGCGCAACGAAACCCTCGGACGGCTGACATGGAGTCGTCAGGACCTTTTGGGCTTCACGTTCGAAACCGGCGGCGAAGCAGTCCTCAACACGCTCGACAACACGACGCTGCTCTTCGAAGTCAATGAAGACGGCACCCGCAAGAGGGTCGACCTCCCGGTCGACACTGCGGAGGTCAAAGAGAAGCGCGGCGAAATCTTCGTCAACGTCGGCCGCAGTCTCAGCCCTGCCCTGCGCATCGACGGCGGGCTGACATACGAATATTCGCATTTGACCGTTTCCGGCGACGCGTTTGCCGATCGAACGCTGAGGTTCCTCAAGCCCAATGCAACGCTGGACTGGAAAGGCGCCGGAGGCTGGCACGGGCAGCTGTCGATCAAGCGTACCGTTGCCCAGCTCGACTTCTTCGACTTCATCAGCGTCGCGGAGCTGTCAACGGACCGGGTCAACGCCGGCAACGCCGATCTCCAGCCCCAGCGGGCGTGGGAGTTCCGCCTGTCCGGGGATCACCCGCTGTTCAAGGACGGCCTCATCAAGGTCGACCTCGGGCACGATCTCATCAGCATGCTCCAGGACCGGATCCTGATATTCGACCCGGTCAGCAAGCTCTTTTTTGACGCACCGGGGAATATCGGGACCGGCAAGCGCTATTTCGCCTCGCTCACGGTCGACGCGCCGCTGAATCAGCTATGGAAGGGCCTGCGCGTCAAATTCGGCGGGACCCTCCAGCGCACGCGCGTCGAGGACCCGATCAGCGGCGAAATGCGCAAGTTCACCGGCTACTTCCCCGACTGGGAATGGAACCTCGACGTCAGGCGCGACATCGGCCCCTGGTCCTACGGCTTCCAGATGTTCGACAACCAGCGGTTCACTTTCTTCCGGACGGACGAGTTCGATACGAACTTCAACGGCGGAATCTACGGCACCGCGTTCGTCGAATACCGGCCGGACTCCCGAACCTCGATCATCTTCGACATCGACAACCTGCTCGACACCAGCGGGAACCGCGACCGCACCTTGTTCTTCCGCAACCGGGCCAATCCCATCGCCATCTTCGACGAGTTCCGTGAGCGGAACCGCCACCTCAATCTCGGGCTGACCATCAAAAGAACCTTCGGCGGAGGAGGCGCGGCGCCGAAGCCGGCCGAGTAAGCGGGCTGGCGAAGTCGTTTCGCGACCGCTAGAGGAGCGCCGACTTCCGCCATTCGAGGACTCCACACGTGGGCGAGCCTGCCATCCTTCCGTTCGACTGGGCCGATCCCTTCGATCTCGACAGCCAATTGACCGACGAGGAGAAGCTCGTCCGCGATACCGCGGAGGGCTATGCGCAGGAGAAGCTGCAGCCCCGCGTCACAGCAGCCTATATGGACGAGAATTTCGATCGCGGAATCCTGACCGAGATGGGAGAGCTTGGGCTCCTCGGGGCGACCATTCCCCATGAATATGGCGGCGCCGGGCTCGGCTACGTCAGCTACGGACTCATTGCGCGAGCGGTCGAGCGCGTCGACAGCGGTTACCGTTCGGCGATGTCGGTCCAGTCGAGCCTCGTGATGCACCCGATCCACGCCTACGGGTCGGAGGAGCAGCGACAGAAATATCTGCCGAAGCTGGCGACGGGCGAGTTGGTGGGCTGTTTCGGCCTGACCGAGCCCGATTCCGGCTCCGATCCCGGAAGCATGCGGACCCGCGCCCAGAAGGTACAGGGGGGCTACATCCTGACCGGCACAAAGATGTGGATCACCAACTCGCCGATCGCCGACGTGTTCGTCGTCTGGGCGAAGTCGGACGCCCATGACGGCAAGATCCGCGGTTTCCTGCTGGAGAAAGGGGCGAAAGGACTCTCCGCGCCGAAGATCAAGGAGAAGCTCTCGCTCCGCGCATCCATCACCGGCGAGATCGTGATGGACAATGTCGAGGTCGGGGAAGACGCGCTCCTGCCGAACGTGGAGGGCCTCAAAGGCCCGTTCGGCTGCCTGAATCGCGCGCGTTACGGGATCGGATGGGGAGCCATGGGCTCCGCTGAATTCTGCTACCACGCCGCCCGCCAGTACACCCTCGACCGGAAGCAATTCGGGAAGCCCCTGGCCTCCAACCAGCTCGTGCAGCTGAAGCTCGCGAACATGATCACGGAGATCACCCTGGGACTGCAGGCTGCCCTCCGCGTCGGCCGCCGCATCGATTCGGGCGAACTGGTCCCGGAGATGATCAGCCTCCTCAAACGCAACAATTGCGGCAAGGCGCTCGATATCGCCCGGGTGTCCCGCGACATGCACGGCGGCAACGGGATTTCCGCCGAGTTCCAGGTGATGCGCCACTCCGCGAACCTGGAGACGGTCAACACGTACGAGGGCACGCACGACGTTCATGCGCTGATCCTCGGGCGGGCGATCACCGGCATCCCCGCGTTCTGACCGGCACCCCGCCAACCCAGCGAAGGCTGACGAACAGCTAGCGAACACGGTTGTTCGCCCCTATGGTCTCCCTCGATCGAAGGGGGCTTCAATGATTGGCTGGATCGTCCTTGGAATCATTGTCCTGCTGCTTCTCTGGGCAGTGGGAATCTACAACCGGCTCGTGCGGCTTCGCGCCCTGGTGAAGGAAGGGTTCAGCGGAATCACCGTGCAGCTCCGGCGGCGGGCTGATCTCATTCCCAACCTCGTCGAGGCGGTCCAGGGCTACACCACCCACGAAAGGGAAGTATTCGAAGAGGTTACGGCCCGTCGTGCAGAAGCGACCAGCGCCGGGAGCGTAAGGGCGACTGCCGAGGCCGACGCTGCGATGACCGGGCTGCTCGGACGCCTGATGGCCGTCGCGGAAAACTATCCCGAGCTGAAGGCGAACCAGAACTTCCTCCAGCTCCAGGACCAGCTTGCCGGGATCGAGACCGAGCTTCAGAGCGCCCGCCGCTATTACAATGCGACGGTCCGCGACCTGAATTCGACAATCCAGAGCTTCCCGCCGGTGCTGATCGCGCGCCCCGCCGGCTTTTCCGAAGAGCCGTTCTATCAGGACGAGGATCCGGCCATCCAGAGCGCGCCCAAGGTGTCCTTCCCGCGCCCGGCCGCTTAACCGTGCGCAGCCTTCGAATCCTCGTAGCCGGCCTGGCGTTGGCTGCGTCTCCTGCCGCTGCTGACGAACGGATCATGAGCTTCGTCAGCGACGTCATGGTCCAGCCGGATTCGGCGCTTGAGGTTACGGAGACGATCGACGTCCGCTCCGAAGGCACCGCGATCCGCCACGGCATCCTTCGCGATTTCCCGACCCTCTATCGCAACCGGAACGGAAGCCGGGTGCGCGTCGGCTTCGCTTTCGAAGGCGCGGCACGCGACGGGCATGAGGAGCCGGCAAGCGTAGAGCCCCTTTCCAACGGTGTGCGGATGAGGATCGGCGACGCCGATACGGAGATCGAGCCCGGCACCCATCGCTACGTCCTCCGCTACCGCACCACGCGCCAGGTCGGCCGGTTCAAGGACTATGACGAGCTTTACTGGAACGCGACCGGCAACGGCTGGGCGTTTCCGATCGATTCCGCCGAAGCCCGGATCCACCTCCCGTCACCCGCCGGCTTCGGCCAGCGGGCCGCATATACGGGACCACAGGGTTCGACCGACAGCAACGCCCAGGTCGTCAGCGAGTCGGACAGCGAGATCGTGTTCCGAACGACCTGGCCGCTCGGTCCATATGAAGGCCTGACGGTGGCCGCGTCCTTTCCCAAGGGCGTGGTGGGTGAACCGAACGGATCTACCCGGCTGGCCTGGTGGTTTAGCGACTATGGGCCGCCGATCATCGGCTTCCTGGGACTTCTCGCCACTCTCGCCTTCTACTTCGTCGCCTGGCACCGCGCCGGCCGCAATCCTCGCGCAGGGACCATCGTCCCCCTCTTCTCTCCGCCCGACGACCTGAGCCCGGCGGGGATGCGCTACGTTGTCAATGAAAATGCCGACAATCGCGCCTTCGCAGCCGCGCTGGTCGACATGGGCGTTCGGGGTCATATCAGGATCCGGGACGAAGAAGGAGGCTGGCTGTCAGGTGACACCAGGACGATAGAGCGGTTATCCAGCTCAACCTCGCTCCCGGACGAGGAGGAAGCCGCCCTGCGCCAGCTTCTCTCGACCGGCGAAACCATCGCGATGAAGCAGGAGAATCATGCGAAGTTCTCTTCTGCAAAGAGTGCCTTGGAAGGGATTCTCAAAGCCAGATATGAGGGCAAGCTGTTCAAGCGGAATTACGGCTGGGCCGCCGCGGGCCTCGCGGTTTTCCTCGTCGCGATGTGGCTTTCCGCCGCAGCCGTCGCCCTCGCGACCGGATTTGCCGATACGCTCACCATCCTCGTCGCGCTCGGAGCGGCGGTAACCGCCGTCCTCTTCCTCCTGCTGCGCCAAAGCGTAGGCTCGCGCGGCACCTGCCTGTTCAGCGGTCTCGGGATGCTTTTCGGCTTCGGTGCGCTAGCGCTCGGACTCCCCCTGTTCGTCGAGGCATTGAACAGTGGCTGGTGGTTCCCACTCCTCCTGCCGGCTCTGGCGGTGCCGGTCGTCGCTTCCGGCTTCTGGTGGATGGCAGCCCCCACCGCCGAGGGCCGCCGAGTGCTCGACCATATTGCCGGCTTCAGGCAATATCTGTCGATCACCGAGCGCGAGCGGCTCGACCGGATGATGCCGCCGGACGATACGCCCGAGCTCTTCGAAAAATATCTGCCGTTTGCGATCGCTCTGGGGGTCGAGAACCGCTGGGCCGATCGTTTCGCGCCCATCCTCGCCGCCGCGGCGGCGCAAGGGCAACAGGGCTTCGCATGGTATTCCGGAAGCAACAGCCCCTGGAGCGATCCCGACGGATTCACGAACAGCGTGGGCTCATCGCTTGCCTCCAGCGTCAGCTCCGCTTCGACAGCGCCCGGCTCGAGCAGCGGCTCGGGCGGCGGAGGATCTTCTGGCGGTGGCGGCGGCGGCGGTGGAGGCGGCGGCTGGTAATCAGCCCCGGCCGGGCCGGCGGTAGAAGGCAATGGGCTCGTCGCGGTAGACGGCGTCGTCGAGCCGCTCAAAACCCAACTTTTCGGCGAGCTTCATCGATGCGATGTTCTCGATGCTGATGATCGCCGGATAGGAAGGCGCGCCGAGGATCTCGTCGGCCCACTCGAGCGCCCGGGCGCAGGCCTCGAACGCGATCCCCTGCCCGTGCACCGACCGGTCGAAGATCCAGCCCATCTCCGGCTCTCCGCGGATCGACGGCTGCATGTCCCGCTGGAACTCGAAGAAGCCGCAATGGCCGACCATCGCGCCGTCGGCTTTCCGCTCGACCGCCCACGGCCCGATCCCGATCAGCTGCCAGGAGCCGATTCCGGAACACAGCCGCCGCCAGCTGTCCTCGCGAGTCATGGGCTTGCCGCCAATGAACTCCATGACTTGAGAATCGCCCAGCGTCGCCGCATGCGCGTCGAGATCCTCGACACGGAACTCCCGGAGGATCAGCCGTTCGGTCTCGAGGCGCGGAGCGCTACGCGGCGCGGACGCCGGAGCGACGTACAAATCCGCCAATGCCCCCACTTGCGGCTTATTTCTTGGAGAGGTTCAGTCCGCCGAAGCGCTTGTTGAACCGGGCGACCTGGCCGCCGGTGTCGAGCAGCTTCTGGTTTCCGCCGGTCCACGCCGGGTGCACCTTCGGGTCGATGTCGAGATGCAAGGTGTCGCCTTCCTTGCCCCAGGTCGAGCGCGTCTGGAACTTGGTGCCGTCGGTCATCTCGACGTTGATCACGTGGTAATCGGGGTGGGTACCGGATTTCATTTCAAATTCCTTTGGGTTGGCTGGTTTCCGACCAGCCGGAAAGGTGAGCGCGGTCCATTATATGGGGACCGCTTAAGATGCAACCAGCGGCCGCTGGCGGATCGCCGGGACGGTGCGCTCGGCAATCGCGAACCCCCCGAACAGCAGGACGGTGAAGAACAGGTCCCCCAGGACGGTGTTCTGGAAGAACGGAATTGCCGCGACATAGCAGGCAACCAGCCCATCGGCCGTCACCGGATAGATGCCGCTGAACAGCCACATGCCGAAATTGGTGAGCACGAAGAACAGGACCGAGCTGGCAATTGCCGCAAGGCCGATCGTGAGCGGCGTCTTGCGCGCCGCCGCCGCCCAGCCGATCAGCACCGTCATAGCGAAGCTCAGGTAAACGAAGTTCATCCCCGGGTAGAAGCCGCCCAGCAGCGTGTCGCTGATCACGAGGGCGGCGAAGGGCGCCACGAACGACATCGCTCGGCGCGGCATCTGCGCCCCGCTGAACAGGGCCATTGCCGCGATCGGCGCGAAATTGGGCGGATGGGGCACCATGCGCATCGCAGCGGCGGAAAAGATTGCCAGGAGCAGCGCCACGAACCGCGCTTTGTTGTCCATAGTCTGGTCGAACCTGTTCATGGCGAGCCTCATAACCGCCCGGGTCCTCGATTGACAATCGCACGACGGCAGTCGTAGCCGATCCTTCGACGAGGGTGCCGCCCGCGGCCTTGCCGATTGGGGGCGGTTAAAAGGGAAGCCGGTGCGATTCCGGCGCTGTGCCCGCAACTGTGAACCCCGGCCCAAAGGCCGGGGGAAGTCAGGAACCTGCCCCGTCGGTCGTCCGCACCCGGCCGGGTCCAGCCGTGGATGCGTGGCGCCGCTTGGCGATCGGCCATGCAGCACCTCCGAGACGACATCGTGAAGTCGTTTCAGGAGGAATTCCAATGATGTTTCCATTGTTGCTCGCATCGGCGGCAAGCGCGGGCGAACCCAGGTCCGACATCGTCGTCACGGCGTCCCGCGTTCCTCAGGAGCAGACAGAGACCGCGGCAAGCACGACCGTCATCGACGCAAAGCAAATCGAGCGGCTGGGCGATCCCCTGCTCTATTCGCTCTTGCGGCTCACGCCTTCCGCCGCGGTCGAAAGCGGGGGGCCTGCCGGCACATTCTCGGAAGTACGGATCCGCGGCGCCGAGGCCAACCACACCTTGCTGTTCATCGACGGGATCCGCGCCAACGATCCCGCGTCCAACGATACGCCGAGGTTCGAGCTTTTGAACTCGGACCTGGCGTCGCGGCTCGAGGTCGTGCGCGGTCCGCAATCGGCGCTGTGGGGCTCCGAAGCCATCGGGGGAGTCATTGCCGTCAACGGAATCGCCCCCGACCGGGGCGGCTACTCAGCCAGCGCGGAAGCGGGCTCCTTCGGCTTCGCTCGCGCAGCGCTGTCCGGCGCGGCCGTGGCATCCGATGCAAATGTCGAGGCCGCGGCTGGATTCCAGCGAGCGACCGGCATCGACAGCTTCAACGGTGAAGGCGACAAGGACGGCTTTCGCAACCTTTCGGGCCGGCTCCGCGGGGGCTGGACCTTCGCTCGGGGATTCGAACTCGGCGCTGCCGCCTTCTCGCTCAACGGACGAAGCGAATTCGATGGTTTCAATCCCGCACCTCCCTTCCAGCACACCGATACGCTCGACAACACGAAGAACAGGCTATCCGCCGGACGGCTCTGGGTTTCGGGCGGCAATCCCGAGGATGGGCTGAGCGGGACTGTTTCGACTTCGCTCCTGGGATCGTCCAACAAGAACTTGCTCGACCAAAACGAGATCAACCGAACCAGGGGCGAGCGCTGGACCGCGGCGGGCCAGCTTCAATATCGGTTCTCGACGGGGCAGCTAAAGCACACGGGGATCGTGGCGCTGGATCACGATCGGGAGGAATTCCATGCGCAGGACACGGGCTTCTTCGGCGCTACGAACCAGGATCGGAAGCGATCGCATGAGGCCGTCACGGCCGAGTGGCGGACAGAGCTTGCACCCATCGTTGCCGACGTCGCGCTGAGGCATGACGTCTTCAGCGCATTCAAGGACACCACGACATTGCGCGCGTCGGGCCTTGCTGCGCTGGGCGGCGGCTTCGCCGCGGCTGCCTCCTATTCGGAAGGCATCGCCCAGCCGACATTCTTCGACCTCTTCGGCTCCTTCCCAGGTGATTTCGTTGGTAATCCGCTGCTTAAGTCGGAAACCTCCAAAGGATTCGAAGTCTCACTCCGGTATCGAAGCGAAGGACTTTTCGCAGCGCTCACGGGATACAAGCAGAAGCTGCGCGACGAGATCGTCGGGACCTTCGACCCCCTCACGTTCATCTCAAGCACCGTCAATCGCGAAACCCCCAGCCGCCGATCCGGCGTCGAGGCGGAGCTTGGATGGCAGATCGGCGAGCGGCTCAGGCTGAGCGCCAACTACGCCTTCCTGGACGCGGCGGAGCCGGGTTCCGCGCCGTCCGTGAAGATCCGAGAGGTCCGGCGGCCGAAGCACAGCGGTTCCGTTGCCATCGACGGCTCCTCGGGACGATTAACCTACGGCGCATCTCTCGCTTACGTAGGATCGCGAAGCGACACGAACTTCGACGTTAATCCCTCCCAGGGCGTTCGCCTGGACGCCTATTGGCTCGCCGGGGCGCGAATTGCCTACGAATTGAGGTCGAACATCCAACTGTTCGCGCGGGGATCGAACCTGTTCGACGCCAACTACCAGGACGTATTCGGTTACCGGACCGAGGGCCGCGCGATTTATGCAGGAATCCGCCTCGGCGGCCGCTAGGCACCTGCCGAAGGCGGGTCGGCGATCATCGCGGTGAAATTGGCCTCCGCGACGACCTTGTCGTCGATCCGCGCTCGGCCCGTGAACTTGCACACGCTCGGCCGCTTCTGAGCGAATTCGACTTCCAGGCGAAGCAGCACTCCAGGCTCGACTGGAGCGCGGAACTTGGCGCCCTCGATTGCCATGAAATAGACGAGCTTGCCGGTCCCCGCGAGGCCGAGCGATTCCACTGCCAATACACCCGCTGCCTGGGCAAGCGCTTCGACGATGAGCACTCCGGGCATGATCGGCCGGCCGGGGAAATGCCCCTGGAAGAATTGCTCGTTCATCGTCACCGCCTTAATGGCGACGATCCCGCGATCCGGGTCGAGGCTTTCGACCCGGTCGACGAGGAGCAGAGGATAACGGTGCGGTAGCGCATCCATTACCCGCCGGATGTCGAGCGGGCTCCCCGCCGACGCGGAGGCGGGCTTCGCTTCCGCAGTTTCGCTCACCGGCCCTGCGGCTGTTGCTGCTGAGCCTGCGCCGGCGCGGTGGTCGACACCGAGGGCATCGCCGTGTTCAGGGCCGTGAGAACGTCGTTCGTGACATCGACCGCCCTGCTCGTCGCGAGCGTCGCCCCGACCTCCATCAACAGGTTCGCGCCGCGGCGCTGCATCACCTGCTGGTAGATCGGGCTCAGCTTCGCCTGAATCTGCTGAGAAACATAAGCCGAGTTGCGCTGGATCTGCTGCTGCTGCTTGGAGATTTCCTCCGCACCCTGTTCGCGCTTCGCCTGGAAGGCCTTGACACGGGCCTGGAGGGCGGCGTCGGGATCCTTGCCATTCAGGGCATTGATTGCAGCCTGGATCGACTTGCCTTCAGCCTCCAGCGGCGCGGAGAGCGCCTTTTCGCGGCTCTGGAGCGCCGTGACCTGGCCCTGCAGAGTGGCCCGCGCGGTCTTGCAGGCGTTGCAGTCGGTGGTGACCTTGTCGAGATCGACCACCGCGATCACGGCGGCAGGCACGTTCTGCGCAGCCGCGGCCTGGGGAAGGGTTAGAGACGCCGCTGCAGCGGCCGAAAGAAGCAGTCTGTTCATTAGAATTGTGTTCCTACGTTGAATGAGAAGAGCTTGGTGTCGTCGCCTTCCTGCTTGACGAGAGCCTTGGCGATGTCGATCCGAAGCGGTCCGAACGGCGATACCCAGTTGACGCCAATGCCGATGGACACACGCGGCTTGGCCGAGTCGCCCAGGTAGATTTCCTTGAAGCCGGGCGAGAAAATGAAGTTTGCCGGACAATCCGCCTTCGTCTGGCCCGGATCGAGGATGATTTGGCCCCCGCCGGCGGCGATCGGGTTACAGGTGCCGGGGATGTCGATCAGCTCCGGCTGGGTCAGCCCCCAGATCGACCCGACATCCAGAAACGCCGATGGCCGAAGACCGAGGCTTCGGATGGAAGAGCTGACCGGCACTTCCAG